>DASRHT010000060.1:0-22886 GCA_035650355.1 Ktedonobacteraceae bacterium | reverse complement strand
TGGTGATTCCTCCCTTAGCCGTTCACGGATCTCCTCCAGATGTGCATGAGGAGAGTCATACCAGGGCTCAGGAAGCCATTCATAAGCAGGATCGAAGACCCATTTCGGGCAAGGGATATTGTATTTATGGCAAAAATATTCGACGGAGGCGGCGCAAAATACAGCCCATTGAAGTTGCTCTAGTGTGGGATTTTCTGGCACTTCTGGGCGCTCTTTGACAAGGCTCCTGCGTTTGCTCTTATGGTAGTCGTACCAGCTATTCATGAAGTTCCCTAGCGGTATCCAGGGATCTGCTCCCTCATAAACAATCTCCTGGTACACCAGCTTCATGGTTTGTGGCGTATTGGTCATGAACATCACGTTGCCTCCTCCCCTTATTATAATGCATTATATCATAGCTCCTTAATCGGTCGTGCCGCTCGAATATGCCTGTTAAACGTCACGGCGATGGCAAGAATAAATTGCGGGATG
This sequence comes from Ktedonobacteraceae bacterium, assembly GCA_035650355.1. GTDB lineage: Bacteria > Chloroflexota > Ktedonobacteria > Ktedonobacterales > Ktedonobacteraceae > DASRHT01. Next base: position 22,415 of record DASRHT010000060.1, on the reverse strand, counting down.
AAGAGTACGATTACCGACATGACCGGTCCGATGGTCTGGAGGAGGATGCCGGTGAGAGCAAAGCCTAGCGGCTGGCTACCGAAGGCGATCAGGCGGAAAACGCTGTTAACTCGTCCCCGCAGGTGATCGGGGATGATGGTCATGCGGTAGCTGTACTGCACGACCATGTAAAGCGGAACGACGCTGTAGCTGAGACCGTTGACGATGCCCAGAAGCAGCGGGTTGGGCGCGACGGCGTAAAGCAGCCAGGACAGCGCCCAGAACCAGGTCGCACCGATCATCACGCGTGCGAAGCCAAAACGATTTTGCAGTGGACTCGCCAGCAGCGCGCCCAGCATGCTGCCAACTCCCCCGCCCGCGAAGATCAGGCCAATGGTAGCGGGCGAGGCGTGCATTCCCTGTGCCAGGACGATCATGATCAGGCCATAGCCGACGCAGGGAGTGGTCAGCCCTCCGGTGAGGATGGCAATAAAGCGGAGCAGAGGATGACGCCAGAGCCATACCAGCCCCTCTTTGACTTCTCCCCACAGGTTCAGCGGCGCTATTGTTCGCTCTTCTTGAAATTGAGTCTTGATGAAGCAGAGGGAGACTACTGAGGCTGTGTATGATAGCGCATCGCCCAGAAATGGCAGCATGCTGGAGATACCGTACAGCACGCCTCCGATGGAGGGGCCAAGCATCAATGCGCTGGAGAATATGACCTCATTATGCCCGTTGGCCGCTGGGATCTGTTCCCTGGATACGATATGCGGGATGGCTGTGGATTCCGCCATCTGGAAAAAAACGAAAAGGATGCCCTCGACGAGGGTGACGAAGTAGAGCTGGGTGATGGTCAGGACGCCAAGAGCAACGGCGAAAGGAATGCTGCCAAGCGCGATGGCTCGTCCGGTATCGCACAGGATCATCACGCGTTTGCGGTTCCAACGATCAACAAGCGCGCCTGCTGGCAGACTGAAGAAGGCATAGGCCAGGCCGCGAATAGCGGTGATTAACCCCGTCTGAGCTGGTGAATGCGTGATAGCCAGGATCAGGAGAGGAAAAGCAAGCTGCGAAACCTGTGTCCCAATGGACGATACCGCCTGCCCACTCAGCAGCAGCAGGAAATCCTGGTTGCGCCATAAGGGGATGGCTCGCTTCGGTTTGACGACAGCCTGTAGTTCCGATGAATCCTGTTGTATTGTTGACATAAGGCCAGCTCCTTTATCGAGGGCGAACAGTAATGACGGCTAAATAAATCTATTTGAAAATAAAGGGTACGGAGCTCGCAAGAGACAGCAAGGAGCGGCACCGGCGCGTTGTGGGCAATAATATACCCGACACGATGGCTGTACCCGGCGATACGTGCCAGACGGCTAAGGGATGGGGAAACAGAGCTTTTTAAAAGATGCGTTTGAAGGGTGTTGCCCCTCTAGTCAGGGGAGGCAACTGCATCGAAGGGTTGGTGCCTGTTCCTGCCACGTAAGCCCGGCGAGATCGCCTACGCGGCAAACTGGCGCAAGTTGTATGAAACCTAAAGTGAGTAGCATATGTTGATCTTTCTACAATGATAGTTCTCGATAAAATGCTACCATGCTTCTGCTTATATTGTCAAGGCAAAATTTGCCATGCGCGATCCCACCACCTTGATTTATGCCAAACAACAGTCTATGCTTAAAAATGAGCCACTACGTGTTCTCAGCATGATAGCAAACAGTATTAGGAGATAATCGGCTATGACGGATCAGCATGAAATTGAGGCATATAACTATAGTGTCTTTGAGGGCAAAGAAGACTTTCTCAGCTTTCGTACGTTGCTGCAAATAGGATCGCAGGCTCCCGATTTTCCAGTTACCCTCGCGGAAACGGGGGAGCAGGTAAAGCTGAGCGATTACTGGCGAGAGCAAGACCTGGTGATCGAGTTTGGTTCCTATACCTGACCCTATTGCTCATTGGCGGCGCCAATGCTGGAACCAATGGCAAAAGAGTATGGGCCAAAGGGTTTTAACTTCGTCTTTGTCTATACGCGAGAAGCTCACCCCGGTGAGCACTATGGGCCGCACCGCAGTATGGAGCAGAAGCTGGCTCATGCGCGAGCATTCAAGGAGGCCCTTCATATAGAGCGCCCGATCCTGGTGGATGATCTGGTCGGAACCGGCCACAGAATGTATGGAGCCTTGCCCAATATGACCTATGTGATTGGACGCAGCGGGCGTGTGCTCTTTCGCTCGGACTGGACCGACGCTCCAACGCTTGAGTTTTTTCTGAAATATTTGCTCTCGATACGCGAGCGTCGCCGCTCAGGGGAACGCTTGACAGGCTTCTACGCTGAATTTATGGGCTACCGCGGCTCCGACCGTGAGAAATTTTGGCGGGGGCTGGAAGTGGCTGGACCTCAAGCTACCGAAGATTTTGCTCGCGCCATGCAACGCTGGAATAGCCAGGGCGATAACCCGGGCAGCATGGAAGGATAGGCTATTGTTCTCTTGATGTAATATTCCTCTACTCACCCACACAATGAACATGTGTGGAACGCTACCATATGCTCTTAAAATACCGAAGGAATTCACTCTAAGGAAGGAACAACTATCATGAAACATTCCGCGTCTTATGCAGAGCAGGCATCTGTGTCTACTGCTTTCGCCTTTCAGCGCGTGAGCCTGGCGGCCTGCATCATCCTCGCGCCGCTGAGCATCTCGCTCTATCTTGTCTCCTGGGAGGGAAACCAGCGCCAGCCTCTCATCGACGCCGCGATTGCCGGTTCGACCGGCAACACTCTGCACTTCATTGGTGCCGTCGCGGCCTCTTTCTTCCTGCCACTGGGCTATCTGGGTATGTCGTTGCTGGGCATGCGGCGCGCTCCCTGGCTAGCAACCATCTCTGCCGCCCTCTCCCTGGTTGGCTGGATTCCCTGGGCCGCGCTCATGGGCCTTGATTCTCTGGCTTACGATATCAACCTGGTCGGCAGCACCCCACAGTTTGCCGCGCTCTGGACGCGCTTCAACGGCGACGTTGTCATGACGACCTTCCTGCTCATCTACGTTATCGGCCACCTGCTCAGCGCCGTGCTCATTGGCTTCATGCTTGGCTGGCTGCGACTCGTGCCCATATGGACTGCCTGGGCCTTTGCCCTTACCAGTCCGCTTACCATCGTCATCTTTCCTATACACAATCTCGTTTTCCAGGATATACTCAAATATCTCATCTGCGCTCTCTGGATCATTGGGGCTATTCCTGCCGCCCTGGCGATGCTCAAGAACAAAGACCTGGGCTCAATCCAAGTATCCTAAAATTGATATGACAAATATCAGGATTTTGTTATACTATGGCGGAGCATTTCGTCTCAATATATACGATATGTTGCAAATACTCAGGGTAGGGGGCAAGCATGCGCCGATACTGGCCGTACCGCAAAGCGGTGATTGCGCTGATCTTCATGGGGCTTGTTCTGCTGATTTCCTCCTGTGGTTCGTCCTCGGGAGATCCCTATGCTAATCTGCCATACAATTATTTGACGCCGACCAGCAGTCCCGTCTCTCCCGCGCATTATGCGGGAGGAACGCTGCCGGCAAAGCCAACTGCGGCGGTTACTCCCGGCGGGTCGGGTGCGCCTATGGGAGGAGTGGGCGGCGTACCGGCAGGGTTTCCCCGCTATTTTAGCTTTGGCGTGATGAATGCCCCGGGAGCTGTTGCTGCGCTTGATGATATGCGTCAGACCAATGGGGCTGCATTTACCTTCCGCTACCAGTATCTTTCCGGCGGCGTCAATACCGGGCATGGCTGGGAGACGTGGAATCAGCCTGCGGGCCAGTTCGCGACGTTCTATATGCAGGAGAGCGCGCAGCACGGCTATATCCCCACCTTTGTCTATTATGAATTGTGCCAGTCCAACGGCCCTCAGCCAGGCTCGTATTGTGGCGGTCATGATAGCCAGCAGGACCATGCCAACCTCACCGATCCCGCCACGATGGCGGCTTACTTTGCCAACTGGGCGCTGCTGTTGCAGAAGATCAAGGCTTTTGGCAAGCCGGTGCTGGTGGTCGTTGAGCCTGACCTGTGGGGCTTTCTGGAGCAGGCGGCTGGCTCTCGTAGCGCCGCCAGCGTACCTGCCAGCGTCGCTTCATCGGGTTATGCCGCCGTCGCTGGCCTCCCCAATACCGCTCAGGGCTTTAGCTGGGCCTTGCTACATCTGCGCGACATCTACGCCAGCAACGCCATTTTAGCCCTTCACGCCTCCCTCTGGGCCACCAATACCGATATCGGAAGCGATACCAGAACATCGCTCGACATTGTGGCGCTGGCGCAGCAGGAGGCCAATTTCTTGAACAGCGCCGGGCTGGTTGGCAATCCTGCCGGCGTTTCCAGTTGGGATCTGCTCTCGAACGATGTGGCCGACCACGATTCCGCTCAGCCAGGCGGTCGTTCATGGTGGGATCGCTATAACCTCACCTTCCCCAACTTCGCGCGCTACCTCGATTTTATGGGGAGGCTCTGCCAGCAGACGCGCCGGCGTGCGATCATGTGGCAGGTACCAATGGGCAATCAGTATTTTGATACCATGAATAATACTCAGGGCCATTACCAGGATAATCGCCCCGAGTATATTCTAAGTCATGTCTCGGACTTCGCTAACGCTGGAATAATTGGCGTCCTTTTCGGTCCTGGCAACGGGGGAACGATGAATACCGACGCCATGCATGACGGCATCACCAATCCCGCCCCTATCGCCAGTTACGAATGCGATCACTGCAATACCCATACAAGCATCTATCCCGACGACGATGGCGGCTATCTGCGCATTTATGTAGGGATTTACTTGCAACATCCGGTTGCAATCTCGTAGGGGCAGGTGCAAGACCTGCCCTGATAGCTAGTGTTGCCAGGGCAGGTCTTGCACCTGCCCCTACTCAGGGGTTACATTATGACAATTTTTCGTCCCGCACTTGAGGCCGATCTTAGAGCGATGTATGAGGTATTCTATCAGACGGAAATCCTTGATAATCCTCACCCGCCTGAGCCCGGAGATATTCCGTCATATCTGCACCACGTTCTTCAAACTGGAGCGATGTATGTTGCTGAACTGGATGGGTCAGTATTGGCGTTTGCTGGCGCTATTACGCGAGGAAATATCGCATTTCTCACCGACTTGTTTGTCTTGCCCGCGCGCCAGTCCAGCCAGCTTGGTAAGACGCTTCTGCGCTCCGTTTTGCCGCAAGGTGATCTGATCCATTGCACCGTGAGTTCGAGCGATCCTCGGGCGCTTGCCCTCTATATCCGGGCCGGTATGCGTCCGCAGTGGCCTTACTTTGTGCTGCAACTGGGGCAACCACCTCGCACTATACCTTTGGCTTCCAATGTGGAGATTATCGAGGCCGATGCTGACGATCCAGAACTGGTGCGCTGGGATGCTCAGATTGGCGGGCGGTCGCGGCACGCCGAGCATTCCTACTGGGTGCGTATGCAGCGAGCGATCCCTTTCTGGTTTCGACGGCGCCGGCAGACGATTGGCTACGGTTATATTCGATTAGGAGTTGGTACGCTCTGGCATCCTCACATCAGTATGCTGGGACCGATTGGGGTCAGCACGCCCGAAGATGCGGCTGTCTGCACACTGGCTCTGGTGAAGCGAGCTTTAGAGCAGACAAATGAGCTACGTATCGAGGTGCCAGGCCCTCATCCCTGTCTACCGATGTTACTCGAACTTGGCCTCCATATTGTCTATGTTGACACCTTTGTTTCGACCGCAGCAACCCCCTTTTTTGATGCGCGATGTTACATTCCATCAGGAGGTGATTTGCTCTAACCAGTGATCATTACGACTTTTTAAGCTGAGGGGCGCTCTTTGCCCAGATGGTGATCGTATGGTATAATTTCAACAATATAAACTTTAAATACAGTCAATATGTTATACCGGCGAATGTTCCTCAGAGTATCTGTGGAACCAATGGACGCTTGATAGCGTTATTTAACGACTACAAAGTTATTTGTTTCCTTTTAAGGAAGAAGGGGAACAAATTATGACTGATGTAATTACCTATCCCACCACAGCTATGAAGCAAGCAGCGCAAGCAATTCGTGCGCTACTCGATGCGCAATGGCAGCAGCATTTGATCCTCTATAACAACGCTCCCCACTCGCTTACAAACCTTACCGGAGCCCTTAGCAAAGGTGTCTCAGGAGGGCCGGCGCTTATGGACCATGTTCATGCGTGGCATCAACAGATGGCGAAAAACTACGAATCGCTTTATGTCCTAGCCGACGCCCTTGAGAATGGCTCTATCAATGCTATCACCGTCGATGACCTCGCAGAGGGACCATTTGCAAACGCTGTTGGATATATGGAAAAAAACATGAGATTTTATCCTCTCAAAAATAGGGAAGGGCACGCCACCGCCAACTGGATGGCCAGATAATGGGAAACTGCCCCTGATAGACGACCTGCTTGCGGCATCTCCCTGCAAGGTGCCAGATGCCAAATACTATTAGGTAGCGTGTGATGAAGTTCAGGAAGGATATGGATGATGAAGAGTTCGGAACAGACGCGGCGTGAGGAAGCTCTAAAGCTGCTGGCAGACTACCGGGCAGGCGAAGTGCCTGCATCAGGCTATAGAACGATGATTATGCAGTGGGGCAAAGCGCGTTTGTTTGAAGCGCGACCGGCGATTGAACCATTTCTGCGGAGTCCAGATGTGTCTTTGCGCACCACTGCGCTGGACGTGCTGGGGAATATGTTTGCATTACAAGACTACTGGTCGGTGGCCGTGCAATTTTTGCTCTATGACCCTGACTATCAGGCGCGGACGGTGGGCGCATCCGCTCTGGCCTCAATGCAGGATCATACAAAGGATCGGCGAACGCTGGGCGTGCTTGCCAGCGTGGTTGCTGACCGCTACGACTATGAGCTTGTCAGGGTTGATGCGTACCGCGCAATGTTTGTGGTTGCGCGCGGTTATCAGTTGGCGTACGATGATTGGGATGCGCTGGAAGCCGCCTCTGATGAACCCTTTGATGTAGATCGGGATGCGGATTGGGACTTCGTGAATGGCTGCATTGATCCGCAATTAGAGGAGGAATGGCAGAGGGAAGCCAGGATGCTGTTAGAACAATATCGCGCAGGTAAGGTAGCGGAGCAGGAGTATTACGCGATGTTGCGTAAATTTGGTCGCGCACGGCTACAAGAGGCGCGCAAGGACGTCGAAGAGTTCTTGAGCAGCCCGGTATTATTGTTGCGCACAACAGCGTTGCGAGTGCTGGTGCTCTACTTGCAGATATCGAACGGTTGGCAGGTGGTGGTTGACATGTTTGAGCACGATCCCGATGAGGCTAATCGCCTGGCCGCTCTCGACGTGTTGAGCCAGCTCATGGCGGGAACGCACGACAAGGCAACTCTGCGCATCCTATACCCACTGGCTTACGATGCACAGCGAGGGAAAGGGGTGTTTGGAGCTATTCTGAAAATTTATCCTGGAGATTTTGGCGAGATCAAAGATTATCTTGCAGCTCCATAAAATTAGACAAAACAACTGGCATCGCCCGATGCCAGTTGTCACATACAGCTTTTTTACCCTACCCATAACAAAAACCTTCTCCTTTTCACCACTTTTCAACCACTGGGATGAGTATGCCGTGTAGTTATTAGATGGTAAGATGGCTGCTTAAAATGGTTGACGATGCTTAGTTTATGCGTCCATGTAGATGCGTCGGCTTGCGCTACGCCTTGAAGTCTGATAGACTAACGGTAGTTAGGGGATTGGCGCGTTGCGGTATACTCTATGAGAGAGTATAGACAGCATCGTCGTTGCGTCAACGCGACCGGAAGAGAGACCCCGAAGGAGATATATCTATGACAATGATGATGAGCAGGAAGGCCCTGGAAGATTATGGGTTGGTAAATTTAGGCAATATTCACTGGAATCTTTCTCCCGCAGTTCTTGTTGAGCATGCTTTAGCACGGAATGAAGGTATTTTAGCGGCTAACGGGGCGTTTGCCGCTGTTACAACGCCGCATACTGGGCGCTCGCCGAAAGATAAATTTGTTGTTTCTAACGAGGAGTCGAGCGCGAAAATCTGGTGGGGTGAGAATAACCACCCGATGAGTCCTGAAACCTTTGAAGTGATGCGGCGCAGCCTGGCTGACTATTTGCAGGGGCGCGATGTCTATGTGCTGGATGCTGCTGCTGGCGCGGACCCGCGCTATCGTATGCCGATCCAGGTGATTACGGAGATGGCCTGGCATAACCTGTTTGCCCGCCAGCTTTTCTTGCGCGCCAACGGCAACGATCTGAGCAGCGAGCGTCCGGGTTTTACGATTCTCTGCGTTCCCAACTTCCATACAAATCCGCGCACGCACGGGACGCGTTCGGAGACTGCGATCATTCTCGACTTCGAGGAGCGATTGGTGTTGATCGCCGGCACCAGGTACGCCGGCGAGATGAAAAAGTCGATCTTTACCGTGCTGAACTTTATTCTGCCAGCGGAAGGCGTGCTCTCAATGCACTGCTCGGCCAATGTGGGACCCGAGAACGATGTCGCGCTCTTCTTTGGCCTCTCTGGCACCGGCAAGACCAGCCTTTCAGCCGATCCCGAACGTCGCTTGATCGGTGACGACGAGCATGGCTGGGGCGACAATGGCGTCTTTAATTTCGAGGGTGGCTGCTACGCCAAATGTATTAACCTGTCGCAGAAGTACGAGCCGCAGATCTGGAACGCCGTCCGCTTCGGCTCAGTCTACGAGAATGTGGTGCTTGACGATAAGACGCGCATACCCGACTATAGCGACGATTCGATCACGGAAAATACGCGCGTGGCCTATCCCGTGGACTACATTGATAATGTGATGGAGTCCGGCATGGCGGGCCATCCCAAAGCGATCATTTTCCTCTCCGCCGATTCCTTTGGCATCCTTCCTCCCATCTCAAAGCTGACAACAGAGCAGGCAATGTACTACTTCCTGTCGGGCTATACGAGCAAGCTGGCGGGGACGGAGGCAGGAGTTACCACCCCTGAAGCAACGTTCAGTTCGTGCTTTGGCGCTGCCTTCCTGCCTTTGCGGCCTGGCGAGTATGCCAATCTGTTGCGCGAGCGGATCGAGAAACATAACGTGCGCTGCTACCTGATCAATACGGGCTGGACTGGTGGCCCCTATGGAACAGGCGAGCGCATCAACATCAACTATACACGCGCGATGGTACGGGCAGCGATCAGTGGTGCAATCGAGCAGGCGGAGATGGTGGTTGATCCGGTCTTCGGCCTGCGCATCCCAACCTCCTGCCCCGATGTGCCGGTCCAGTTGCTGCTCCCGCGCAATACCTGGGCCGATACCGATGCCTATGATCGCCAGGCAAGGGCTCTTGCTGAGCGCTTCAAAAAGAACTTTACCCAGTTTACACTTCCCTCCGAAGAGGTGCGTAACGCAGGGCCACGCTAAAATATGACGCTCTAGAAAAGGGGGATTGCGCCAACCGGCAATCCCCTTTTTGATTGGTGATGGAGCACGATGGAGCTCGCATGTTTTAGCGTTGCACAACAAAGTGCGATTCGTTCTGCGAGAGCACATGTTCGACCCAGGTGGCATCGATGGAGGCGCGGCAGATAGAAAAGATAGCGTGCGCCTCGTGCAAGCTGTCGAGACCGGCTTGATATTGTGTGCTGGACGCCGACTGATTGGCTGCGACTGTGGATACGGACTGACTCTGGAAGATGAGCGTCACGCCGTAGCCGTGCAGAGCGCGGGCGTAGTCCAGGCGTAATCCACGCTCAAGGAATATCTGCAAGGCTTTTTTGTAATACCCTATGGCTTCATCGTAGTGTTTCTGAGCGGCTACGATGCGTCCCAGCAGGCGATAGGTGCGTCCGACCGTTCGAATGGCCTCGTACTCCTCTAAATCCTTCAAGACCTCAAGGGCCAGTTGCTGCGCATCCTGCAGATCGCCGAGCAGGAAGTAGGCGGTTGCCAGCAGATGCCTTCCCTCAATGATGCTCTCTCGCTCCAGCCCGTCGAGAGAAATGGCGCGCTGTAACGTCGATTGAGCGCGGTGGAGCAGGCGCTGGCAAGGGGGAGTGATGCTCTCACTCGGCATATTCTGGTGCTCGCCTGAGTGGAACTGGCAGGTGATAATGGCCCCCGTCAATCGCAGGTCACCCAGGCCCAGTAGCGCGTAACGGATACAACGCGTGCTTTTAATCTCGCGTCCAATCGAGATGGCCTGTCGGATATTGGTCGCAGCTTCATTCAGCTTGCCCAGATTTTGTTGTACGGCGGCCAGATCGACGTGGCACCAGCTCATGCGCTCGCGATCATTGATGCGTTCCGCGATAGCCAGGCTGCGTTTGAACCACTCTTCCGATTCCAGCAGGTTGCCGGAGCGATGCTCCAGGTCGCCCAGATTCAGCATCACGAAGGCCATATTAGGTATGTCACCGCACCGCTCGGCCAGCTCAAGGGAGCGATGGGTATAGCGGCGTGCCAGATCAAGCTCGCCCTTGAGAAGGTAGATCCCTCCCAGGTTGCTACAGACGCGGGCCATCTCCGAGACCAGCTCGCTTTTCTCATAGAAGGCCAGGGCTGTTCGCATATGCGTCAACGCCTCGTTGAGCTGGCTCAAGCTGGCGGCAATAATCCCCAGCCGCTCATGGGCGTAGCCTATCTCCAGCGGATCGCCTAGTAACGCTCGCTCCGTTCGTGTTTGTAGTTCGCGGGGCGAGAGGCTCGCCTCATTATCGGGCAAGAGGGCTTCGAGTCTGGCGCGGTTCGCCGTTGCCTCTAAAGAGGATGTTGCTGCCGATGGTATGAAGCATTCAAGCATTGCCAACGCCTCCTGAATGCAACTGCGCGCCTCCTGGTAGGTGCCCTCCAGGCGATACATCTCGCCATATTGGAGTTGTAGGCCAGCCCAGGCGGGGCCGCTCGTCACGCCGACCCGATACATTACCTCTTTGCCGTGACCATAGCATTCATAAGCTCTGGCGTAATCGCCGGTCAGCCGCCAGGTATTGCCCAGCTCGCGCCAGATCAGTCCCTGGAGCTGCGCCTCCTGGCGCAATTTATGCTCATCGTCGTAGATGCCCGTTTGTTGTTGAAAATCTTTGCTTGTACGCAGATCGAGGGCGCAGGTATAGAGGTGTTGCGCATCCTCGAAGGTTCCCTGGATCACGCTGCACTCGGCGATGCGTTCCAGGATGCGGCAGATGCGCAGGGGGTTAGCGCGTGCGATGCGGGAGAGCAGTTGGGGCGTGATACTGAGAACCTGGCTATGCATGGCAGTCCCCTCGGGAGTGTGCAATTCATCGCCCGCAACCGCCTGGATCGCCTGGAGATAATATTGCTGAGCTTCTGTGTATGCCCCCAGCGTATATGCCTGATTGCCAGCGAGTTCGGCATAGTGGGAAATCTGTGCGGAATCGCCTCCGCCCCTGCTCAAGTGATAGACGATGGCCGCCGCCACTTTCTCTGGCGCAGTCGTATTTGCCGCTTTAATCGCTTCCGCAACCCTGCGGTGCAGTTGCGCTCGTCGAGCGGCAGAAATATGCTCGTAGAGGTGCTTAATGATCAGTGGGTGCCAGAAGTGATAGATAATGTGAGCGCCTGTGCCCTCTTCAGTGAGCAATCCAGCCCGTAGAGCCTCTTCCAGCAGATCAACAACGGTATCCTCGCTCTGATCTCCGGCAAGCGGGAGCAACTGGCTTAATTCAAAGGAGCCACCCAGGACCGCCGCTTTGCTCAATAGCACCTGGCAGCCGCTGCTCAAACGGCTCAAGCGACGTTCCAGCACCGCTTCTATCGCTTCTGGTAATGAACGATGGGAGCGGGTTGGCTCTCGCTGCGTATGCTGGCTTAGCTCCTTTACTGAGGAAAGGAGGCGAGCCTCTTTCCCATCGGTCGGCTCGTGCTCGTGATAGGTTGCTCTAATATAGCGGGCCAGCTCTTCAGCGAAGAAGGGATTGCCCGCCGCCTGCTCTTGAATGCTCTGGACCACATCTTGCGGCAGATGTGGGAGCAAGGAGCCTATCTGCGAGTGCGTCAGCGGATGGATAGAAAGGGCCGTGATGGCTTGCTCGCGGCGCAGATCAGCGATCAGGGTATGCAGTTTATGTTGCTGCGAAAGCTCTCCATCGCGACAGGTGCCGAGAATAAGAATGCGTTGATCCTGGATATGATGGGCCAGATAAGTCAGCAACTCAATGCTGCTATCGTCGGCCCAGTGGAGATCATCAAGCACCAACAGCAAAGGATGCAGCTTGCTCAACGCGCTCAGCAATCCAAGCGTTCCCTCCCACAGGTGAAGCCGTTCCTGCTCATGCGGCACGGGCGGCGTGGCTCTGCCGGAAGAAGCGTGGGCGGCATGAGTCACCAGCTCTGGCAGGAGCGTACTGAGCCGCTCAAGCTTGAGCGGTGAGACCAGGGGAATGTTTGTCTCTCCAGAGGGCGCTACGATATGGAGCAGATTTTCGAAGGTAGATGTTCCCTGGAATAGCGTGCGCAACAACTCCGTCCAGAGATGATAGGGAATGGTTCCTTCTTGCTCGTATGATCTGCTCCAGGCAACAGCCCAACCGCGTGTATACGCCTCAAGGCTGAGTTCTTCCGCCAGACGCGTCTTGCCGATGCCAGACTCGCCCTTGAGCAGCAAGAAGTGCAGCAGCCGGGCTTTCGTCGCGGGTGAAGGTGGCTGTAATGTGCGATGGGCAGAGTCGCCAGAGGATGGGAAGCGAACCGCTCGTAGCCCTTCCACGGAGAGCATGATATTCTGCATCGTTTGTAGCTCGCGGTCTCGACCAACGAGCGGGCTTTGATTATGGCGTCCCAATTGCAACGCCGGACGGGCGAACGAAACCTCCTGCAATGAGGAAGGTTGAGCCGATATGGTGGACGCAGGCTCCGGCTGGCTGCCCTCTTTTTCAGGTGGGGTTTCGGCCAGTTGAGCAAGCTGTCCCGTCGATTTCTTGACGGTGTACATCGTGGGTATCTGTCCCTGGCGTAGCGATTCGTGGAGTTCGCGCGTTTCCGGCAGCGGCTCACCCTCGTAGTCGCGTTTGAGCGTCGAGGCATACTGGCGATAGACCTGGAGCGCCTCCCCCCGCCGATCAAGATGGGTCAGCAGGATCATCAGGCGCTGTAGAGCCGTTTCGTTGGTGGGATCGGCGATGCGCAGGCGGTCGAGGATTTCGATGGCGCTCACATAAGCCCCTTGCTCAGCGCGCATGTCCGCCAGGTCGAGCAGCAGACCCACCCAGGCGCGATGAAGCGCATCACGTCGCGGCGTGGCCCACTCCGAGTACAGTTCTTCCAGCAGGTAGCTCCCATGATAGAGGGCTGCTGCCGCTTCAAGCAAGCTCTCGACCTGTTTAGGATCGGCGCTGGCATGGGCCTCTTTGAGGAGATGCTCGAACTCTTCGGCATCGACCCAGATAAAAGAGCTATCGGCCAACTCAAGCACTTCGCGTTCGAGGCGCAGCAGCCGCGAGTAGGCGGGCCGTGCAATATCCGGCTCAAGAATCTGACGCAGCTCGTGTACAGCTCCATTCAAACGATTCGCAGCCACATCAATGTCGAGATCGGGCCAGAGCAGTTCCATGATTTGTTCTCGGCCCAACCGGCGCCCGGAAATGCTCAAGAGGCAGCCCAGGAGCGCCCGCGCGCGCCTGCGGTGCCAGGTGCGGTTGTCAACCGCCTTCCACTCACCATCAATGTAGCGTTCGATCCGAAATTGACCAAGCAAATAAACACGTAAGAGAGGGGAAGAGCTGTTTGAATCTACTTTTGCCACAGTAAGGGTATGCTCTTTTTCGATCTCTTCTGAAGACCGCGCGGCCTCAATATGTTCAGGAAGACGAGAACCAATGTATTTACTAACGGTGCGCCCCTTCTCGCTCCAGTAGGCGTACCAGTACGGTCCATGTCCCGCGCCTTCCCTGCATTTGCGGCAGCGTTGTTTCCCGCAGCGCGTGTACTGCTGGCGGTAGGTGATTTTACTGTTCATCGCAACTGCCTATCTGCTCTCGGCTGGCAATGATCTATAAGCCCAGAATGCTACATGTATTGAGCATTGACTGTGATGTTATAGTATAAACATTATAACCTAGCTTGTGTAGACTAACAACCAATTAGCCCATATGCTCTAATAAGCCTGCTTGCTTCTCTATAGCCCCTTAAATTTTATTCACTACGGCCTAAAAAAGCAATACGGGCTATATAGCGCTGGTTCCTCTAATACCATCCTTACGCCTTGCGTCCTTTCAGGAGAAGGAAATCATTGGTGAAGCTCTCCAGGGCTCCGTCTGATCTCACGGTAACTTCAAAGTAACGCTGTATACGGGGGTGGCTTCCCAGAATATAGTGTGCTAGCGCCGTTTTCTCCTCGGCTGGAAGCTGGGAGCGGGCAGTCCAGTCGTCGAAGTGATGGACCTTGCGGAAAAACTCCGTGTGCTCAATAAGCAGCCCGGCCTGCGCAAGGAACTGCTGCCACTCTTCTACCGTACAGGAGCGCCCATGTGATGGGTCGCGCCACTTCTCGACGGTATTATCGAAGCGATCCAGCTCTGGATCGCTGGGAGCCATGCAATCAATTAGCAGGAAGAGTCCGTTGGGCTTCAGGACGCGAGCCACTTCTCGGACCGCTCTGGCAATATCGGGGAAATGATGGGGAGCGATGCGGCAGGTGACGCGGTCAAAGCTGGCATCGGCGAATGGAAGCCGCTCTGCGTCAGCCACCTGGAACTGAGCGTTGGTAACGCCTTGCGAGAGGATATGGGCCTGTGCCTTTTCTAGCATGGTTGGCGTCAGGTCAGTGACCGTCACCTGCGCCACATGCGGCGCAACGGCGAGAGCAGTGTGTCCGCCCCCTGTGGCGATATCGAGGGCTTGTTGTTGCGTGTTCCATTCCCCCAGCTCGATCAGCCGGTCAAGGTCCTCGCCTGTCCGGTGGGAGAAGCTGGAAACATAACTTGCTGCTGTCCGGCTAAAATAATCCTGGACCTGCTCTTTTTTCGCCTCGTTACTCTGTGGTGATGTCATAAATAAATAGATCCTTGACTAACAAATTCTACTAGTTCTATCCTCTATTATAACCTCTTTTAAGCAATTTTTGCTCATCCACCCCATTTTTCCCTGTTGCAAAGGAGATTTGCCTTGCTGCAGAGCAATTGCAAAGGTTCCCGCCACAAGGCAAGCTCGAAGGTCCAGTCGCAGGACGAGCGCGAAGATCCCGCCATAGGGCAAGCACGAGCCGCCTCGCGTAGCACCGTGTGAAACCAGGACAACCGCGAGGGTTGCCCCTACCGTCTCGTATGGAACTGTGTTAATATGGACTGGTACTATTTTCCGATATCCTGTCATATTTCTGGAATAGATTGGTATGCCAACACTCGAAGGTTCTGTTGAAAGTATCGTCTTTCGTAACGAAGATAACCACTATACCGTCGCACGCTTTCGCTTAAATGATAGCGGGCGGCTGTTTCGTGATGATCTGACGACCATCGTTGGAACGATGCCGGGCATCCATGTGGGCGAACTGCTCAGGGTGGAGGGCGAGTGGGAGAGTGATCCGCGTTACGGTCGCCAATTGCATGTCGCCAGCTTTATCCAGCGCCTGCCTGCCTCCACCGAAGGTATGGTGCGTTACCTCAGCTCCGGTTTAATCAAAGGCATCGGACCCAAGAAGGCAAAGTTGATCGTTGACCACTTTGGCGAGCAAACGCTGGCAATCATTGAGCAGCAGCCGGAACGCCTGAGCGAGGTCAAGGGGATCGGCACGAAGGATCGCGACCAGATTATCAAAACCTGGGCTGAGCAGAGCGAGATCAAGGAGCTGCACCTCTTTCTGCAATCGCACGATGTCTCTATTAACGTCGCCACGCGCGTCTATAAACAATATGGCAAGGAATCGATCAAGGTCATTCGCGAAAATCCCTATCAACTAGAGAAGGATGTTCATGGCATCGGTTTTCGCACCGCTGACGATATCGCCGTTAAGCTTGGCCTGCCACACGATAGCATTCCACGCCTGGCAGCAGGACTAAAATATGTACTGACTCAGGCTGCTAACGAAGATGGGCACTGCTTCCTGTTGCGTGACAACCTGGTGAGCCGCGCCGCCGAGATTTTGAAAGCATCGCCAGAGGCGTTACAGACGGCGATGGAACAGCTCTCAACCGATAGCGATGTTTTTATCGAAGCTCCCGTGCAATTGTTTGCTCCCGCATCCCTGTCCTCTTCCCCATCGCGCCACGATGCTGAAGCCGAGTTGCCGCCTGACGACGAAGAAGAGCAGGAGCCACAGGAGCGTATTTACTTTGCCCCGTTCTGGTATGCCGAAAGCGGCTCAGCTCGCCTCTTGCGCCTCTTACAACATTCTCCAAGTAGCCTGCCTCCCACCTCGCGGCAACAATGGGAGCGGGTCTTTGAACTGCTCAAGCAGAAGCGCAATATGCATTTGACGGAGAGGCAGCAGGAAGCGGTAATGATGGCGTACAGCCAGAAAGTCTGCATCCTTACTGGCGGCCCAGGCACCGGCAAATCGACCTCGATTCGGGCGCTGTTAATGCTTCTGCGTACGCGCAAAATCGATTTCGCCCTGGCCGCACCAACAGGCCGGGCCGCCAAACGTCTCACCGAAGCTACAGGCGCACAGGCAAAGACGCTACACCGGCTGCTTGAGTTTGCCCCGCACGATAACAGCTATCAGCGCAACGAAGAGAACCCGCTGCCCTATCAGTTTGTCATCGTCGATGAATTTTCGATGGTGGATATCCTTCTCTTCTATCACCTGCTCAAAGCTCTGCCGCGCGAATCTCATCTCTTGCTCGTCGGGGACGCGGACCAGCTCCCTTCCGTCGGCCCCGGCAACGCTCTGCGCGACCTGTTGCGTAGTGAGACTATCTCTTCTGTGCGGCTAACCGAACTGTTCCGCCAGGCGCAGCAGAGCAAGATTATCGTCAACGCGCACCGTATTAACGCCGGACAGATGCCATCCACAAAAATTGAGACCAGCAGCGACTTCTTCTTTATTGCGGAGGAAAATCCCATGCGGGTCCAGCAGCTAGTGCTGGACCTGGTGCAGCGCCGCCTGCCTGCACGCTATCGTTTCAATTCAATGACCGATATTCAGGTCATCTCGCCTATGTACCGGGGACCGGTCGGCGTGAGCGTTCTCAACGAGAAGCTCCAGGGTGCCCTCAATCCTGCCTCGTTCGCCCAGATCGAATGGGGAGATCGCATCTTCCGCGTCGGCGATAAGGTCATGCAGATGCGTAACGATTATGATAAAGGTGTCTTTAACGGCGACGTGGGCTGGATTCGCCGCATCGACAAAGAAAACTCCGTCCTCAAGGTCGAATTTCAAGAGGAGGCCGGACCGCTACTCGTGGAGTACGATTTTCATGAGTTGGACGAGCTGGTCCTTGCCTATGCCGTCACCGTCCATAAAAGCCAGGGCAGCGAATACCCCGCCATCGTCATCCCCCTGGTCAAAGAGCACCGCATGCTTTTACAGCGCAACCTCCTCTATACCGCGATTACCCGCGCCAAACGCTTCTGCGTCCTCGTCGGGCAGCCGTATGCGCTGGAACTGGCGGTCAGGAACGACCGCGTGGCCTGGCGCAACACGGCATTAGCGGAACGATTATTGTTAATGAGCAAAGGTGGTGCAAAAACACTTGTCTAATTCCGAGTTGCGAGATAGAATATAAACCATACAATTTTTGTTGTATCTTGGAAGGTTTCCGCGCTCCAACGCTTACGGACGCGATCAATCGGGTCCCTACGAAGCTCAGGAGCGAGGAGGTGAAATACCTGGTAGGGGTTCCTGAATCAGGTAGCTCCAAGAATGCTAGACCTATTTTCCACAGCGTGGTCTGTGGGTACATCATACCTTGATATTCTGTGTTCCGTGCTCCCACGATGAATCGGGGAGCTACAGCAGCTAGCAGGGCAGGGACAAGCCCTATCCATCTATCCAGCCGACTAACGCTGCTATCGGTCTGGAAATTCCGAACGACAACGCCGCTGTCGCGTCTAGCTGCGCTCAGTCGTTCGGAAAGGAAGCATCTAGCTTCGCTCAGGTCGGCTGTAAGGAAGGCCTCTACGGAACGCGGAATCGAAGTACGTGATTGGGAGGATTTACATGTCTGGAACAGAGACCGCCAGGACAGGCGGCACAGGAACAGGTTATACTCACCCAGAGGTGCTGGTGGAAACGGATTGGGTTGCTCAGCACCTTAACGATGCTTCAATCCGGCTGATTGAGGCCGATGAAGATGTGTTGCTTTACGAGATCGGCCATATCCCCGGGGCTGTCAAGCTAGACTGGCATGTCGATGTACAGGATCGGCTTGCCCGCGACTTTATCGATCAGTTGGGCTTTGAGCAGCTCATGAGCCGCTGGGGCATTAGTAATGATACCACGGTGGTCTTTTATGGTGATAAGAATAACTGGTATGCCTGTTATTCTTTCTGGTTGTTCGCCATGTATGGTCATAAAAAGGTGAAGATCATGAACGGCGGACGCACCAAATGGGAAGCCGAAAAGCGCCCGATGACCAAAGAGGTTCCGCGCTTCGAGCCGACCCGCTATCATGCACAACCAGCCGACGAGACGATCCGTGCTTATCGCGACGATGTGCTGAGCGGGCTGAAGAACCCGGAGCGCCGCCTGGTCGATGTGCGCTCGCCGCAGGAGTACACGGGCGAGCTGATCCACATGGTCAACTACCCACAGGAGGGTGCGCAGCGCGGCGGCCATATCCCTGGAGCCAAGAACATCCCCTGGGCGACTGCCGCTAACGGCGATGGCACCTTCAAATCAGCCGAGGAACTGCGTCAAATTTACGGCGGCAAGGACGTCACTCCCGATAAAGACGTCGTTGCTTACTGTCGTATCGGCGAGCGTTCCGCTCACACCTGGTTTGTCCTGACACAATTACTCGGCTATCCGCGTGTACGTAATTATGATGGCTCCTGGACCGAATGGGGCAACGTCGTACGCGCGCCCATCGAGAAATAGCCCGGAATCCGAGCAGATGGGAGGCGCAGGGCGGGGCTTGCCCCGCCCCTACAGCGTTCGACGATCTGTGGTAGGGGCAATGCCTTGCGCTTGCCCTCTACGGATTATGTCAATGCTATTCGGAGAACAAAAACCTATGGATCGTCAAGAAGCAATTGAATTTTTAATGGATCATTATGAAAATCCGCGCAACAATGGCCCATTGGAACGTGCCGATGTCAGTTTAAGTGGGGGCAATCCCGGCTGTGCTGATGTTATTACTATGCATGCCCGCTTTGGCGAGGATGGCAAGCTCGAAGCCGTCAACTGGGAGGGCGAGGGCTGCACTATCAGCCGGGCGGCGGCCTCCTATGTCACCGAAATTACCGAGGGAATGACGGCGCAAGAGATCGAGGCGATGAGCTTCGAGGACCTGATAGAGCAGCTCGGTCGCGAACTGGTCATGACCCGCCCCACCTGCGCTACTCTCGCGCTAGGCACGCTCAAAAAGGGCGTGCATGAGTTTCGCATGCGCAAAGCCGCCGCAGAGACGGAGTATCCCACAGCGCAATCTTGATAGCTATGCCGCCTCTTCGAGTGAATGGCATTGAAAGAGAAAAAAGCAGCATGTGGAAGAGCTTTTCGCGTGTCGTAATACTCTCATCTTTGGACAGAGGCTCGCGGCGCTCTCCTCGGGCCGCTTAATAGCGATTCTTTCCCTCAAAAAGCTCCTTTCTGACGAACTCACCGGCGACATGTTGGACAACAAAAGGCCGTTGGAGTGTTTTCGCGAGTAGTCGCTCACGGGTGGTCTCGATAGCCAGCGCGCTATTATCGCAGGCGATCCAGCGTCTGCCGAGCCGTTCGGCCACTACTGGAGTAACGCCACTGCCGCAAAAACAATCGAGCACAAGATCATTCTCCTCTGACGAAGCAAGGAGCACGCGTTCAAGCAGAGCTTCGGGCTTTTGGGTGGCGTAACCAGTCCGTTCGGGATCTTTTTGATGCAGGTGACTGATATCGCTCCACACATCGGCGGGTGACATCAGCGTATCTTCATGATAGCGATAAATGCGACCGGAGGAGCGAATGGTCCAGGAAATATGGCCGGTGTCCGCGACTTCTTTGCGCATATGATTGCGTTTATGGGAGCCGCGTCTCTCACCGATGCGCTCGGCATGGAAGCAATAGCGAGCGGACTTCGTGTAAAGCAAAATGGAGTCATGTTTGCGCGCAAAACGTTTTTGCGAGCGTCCTCCCGACTGATAATGCCAGATAATTTCGTTTTTGAAGCCGGGACCATTGGCCTGTGGAGAGCCGCCAAAGATTTCATCCAGGATGATTTTAGCGTAATGGACAACGCGCCAATCCAGATGAACATAGAGGCTCCCATCTGTAGCAAGCAGGGTATGTAGTAACATCAATGTTTCATATAGCCACTGAAGATAACCATCCAGGCCATCGTGCCAGACATCGCTGTAGGCCAGTTCGGCGCCATAGTTAAAGGTGCGGCCTGTCATAAAGGGGGGATCGATATAAATGAGGTTCACCGATGCGCTAAAGTCGGCCAGTAATGCGCAAAGGGCCTCGTGTCTATCGCCAAAGATCAGGCGGTTGGTCCAGTTCTCACAAGGGATTGACGGGAGAGTGGCTGCCGCTGTAGCTAGGGGCGCATGGTGTGAGTCGGTGAAAAGCTGGTAGAAGCCGGCAGGTTTTTGGCCGTCAACCGAATGGGCAAAGTGAGGGCAATGCTTGCCACCCCATACTAGCTCTGCCATACCGTGTTATGCTCCCATATGTTTGCTGAGTTTACCCACACTGTAGCACAGAAAGGGCAAAAAATCTAGTTGACTGGTTGAAGCGGGTACCCGTCATGTTGTTGCACTGCCGCCTGCGGCGTGGAAAGAGAAGAATCGGGGGCTGTGCCCCCGCGCCCCAGTCCAGGGGCGTTGCCCCTTGCATCCCCGTTGTGCAAAAACTTGACGCACACCCGATTGAAGCCAGGGCTTCTCAAACGTCGTTGCGCGCTCTGGCTGCTCGCGCCACAGGCGCTCCCAGGGAGAGAAAGGGACTTTCTGATATTCTGTCAGGGGGAAACAGCCTCTCGCGTATATGGTCATATCCCTACCATGTGTGCTATAATATCTGAGTGCCAGGGTCGGAATTAAAACTTTTATTTTCGAACGGTTTACTATCACAAAAAGGAGTGCAGCACAGCAATTTTTGCGTGCTGCTGATGAGGATACGATACATGACGGAGACGATTACAGCAGACATGGTTATTCATGAGGTGGTGACCAGGTATCCTGCAACGGTGAAGGTGTTTCATGGACATGGCCTTCCCTGTACGGCTTGTGCTGTCGGCTCTCGCGAAAGTGTGGCGGGTGGGGCTCGCACCCATCGATTTCCCCCGGAGAAGCTCGAACAACTACTTAAAGATTTGAACGCGGTGATTAATGGTGAGCCTATATCGGTTGCGCCAAAGAAGGCTCCCGTCGGGCGGGGCGTTCCCCTCTCGATGGCCTCTGGCGCTCCTGATCGTAAGATCAAGCAAGTTATTGCGATTATGAGCGGCAAGGGTGGCGTTGGCAAGTCGCTGGTGACAGGGCTGCTTGCCGTGTCGCTGCGCCGCCAGGGCCAGCGCGTTGGTATCCTTGATGGTGATATCACCGGTCCCAGCATTGCTCGTATGTTTGGTACAAAGGGGCAGCCTACCAAGTCCGCCAATGATGGCATTGAGCCGCTTACCAGTAAGAATGGCATCAAAGTGATGTCGATGAATATGTTTCTTGAAAAAGAGAGTGATCCGGTAGTATGGCGTGGGCCGATGATATCCAGCGCAATCAAGCAATTCTATAGCGATGTTGATTGGGGGCCGCTGGATTTCTTGCTGGTCGATCTGCCTCCCGGCACTTCGGATGCTCCTATGACGGTGATGCAGTCGCTGCCCGTGGATGGCATTGTGATTGTTTCATCGCCACAAATGCTTGCGACCATGATCGTGATGAAGTGCGTCAATATGGTTCGTCAGCTCAAAGGGGTGATCGTGGGCGTTGTGGAGAATATGTCCTACTTCCAGACCCCCGATGGGGAGCGATACGAGATCTTCGGCCCCAGCAATGGTACGGAACTGGTAGCTTTAACAGGAGCTCCTCTGCTAGGGCATTTGCCGATTGATCCTGTTCTGACATCGCTCTGTGATGCCGGACGCGTTGAAGAATATTATGCAGAGCCATACGAGGAGCTGGCTGCGAATTTTGTTAACACGCTCAAAATCAAGCGGTAGTTCTTTATATAAACGTGTCGTGAGCAATAACGAGGGGACCATCCAG
This sequence comes from Ktedonobacteraceae bacterium, assembly GCA_035650355.1. Lineage (GTDB taxonomy): Bacteria > Chloroflexota > Ktedonobacteria > Ktedonobacterales > Ktedonobacteraceae > DASRHT01. The sequence goes on along the minus strand of DASRHT010000060.1, from coordinate 130 downwards.
ACGGATGGTCCCCGTTGCTGTGGTGCAACCCTGCTCCAGTCCTTTTTAGGGAGTGGGAGCGTAGGGGCGCATCATCTCGTTGTCCTCGTGATCGAGGATGTGACAGTGCCACACATACCCCGGCCCTTTC
>DASRHT010000059.1:0-12315 GCA_035650355.1 Ktedonobacteraceae bacterium | reverse complement strand
ATCCCAGAGCCGATTCTCGCTCAAGTGGGTGAGCCGAGGTGAGCGAGGCGAGCGTCGTTTATCCTGTTGGTGATTTTCATGCTCTTCATCAAAAAAGTAGACGGGCTCTTTGAGTCCCTGACGGACAAAATCTCCTTCCCTTTGCGCTGCATAAAACTGGACAGTTGGCTGGCCCTGATTATCTTGAATGACAAGCGCATTCGATGTAAGAGCTAATGTTTCTCCTTGAAGCCTGTTCGTTTGAGGATCACGAAATTTGTGGATAATGTCGAGGTTCACTTGTGTTCGTGGACTGAAATAAAACAGCAAAAAGCCCTCATCACGGTGTTCGGTGAGAAACTTGACAATCGCCGTCGTTTTTCCAATGCCAGGGTTGCCGGTCAGAAATACAAACGTCTTGTCACTAGACGGTTCCAACTCTTGCATGACGAGTGTCTGGTGTGCTTGACGAAGCTGGGTAGAAGGAAGATCAAGACCAGAGGCAGCCAGGAGCCTTTGTACCTCATCCGAAATTTCGCAGCCGCGCCGTTGGGCCAGAGCCAGCATCTCAGCCGAGTGGTCGCAGCCCAGAGCACGACGGCCCAGACGGTGGGCGGCCAGGACAAAGGTGCCTGTTCCGGCAAAACAATCCAGGACCAGGTCTCCTGGACGCGTGGCGTGCCGGATCAGGCGTTCGGCCAATGCATCGGGTTTTTGCCAGGTGTGATAGCGTTCCCCTTGACGGCCATCAGGCGTATTGATCTGCATCACGCTCATCTGCTCAATCAACAAGGGACAATCAAGAGGAGGAGCTTCTGGCCCGCGATAGGACAAGATCGCCTGCCAGTTGTGTTTATAGGCATGAGTGGGTGCTGGCCCAATCGTGTTTTGATAGCTCCAGACCAGGATCTGCCCGACAGGAAAACAGGTAGTCGCTTGCAGATACGCGCGGAGCTCGTGGGGATAGGCTCCGATACAGACGTATGCCCGTCCTGTTGGCTTCACTTTGGCGAGGGCGACCGGCAGCCAGGCGCGCACAAAAGCGTCGATGTCTTCGACATCGGTACTGTATGGAGGATCGGTCAGGAGCAAGTCACATAGCGGCTGCTCTGGCAGCCAGTCCTGCCAGGAGGCCAGGCGAAGGCGTGGTTTGGTGGGGGCAGCCTGCATCTGGGCTTCGACCGCTTCCTTTTTGAGGGAAAGGACAGCTTCCTTCACCCTGGTGCAGTCTCCCTCGGCCAACTTCTGAAGGACCGCCACTTGTGCCGCTTCGTCGAGCTTGAGGACGCCTGCTGCGGCATCCACGCTCTGCGTATTGAGGACGGTCAGCAAGGTGTCTGCCTCGGTCAGTTTGCCCTCGGCTGAAAGCGCATCGGCCCGCCCGACTACTTTGGCAGCTTTGGCATACTGAAGGCCAGAGCCAAAGCCAACGCGCTCAGCGACCTTATCACGCGCTAAGCCTCGTTCTAGATATGAAAAATTTTTCATATCTATCCCCTGCCATCGTGCGTTGACCGCCTCACGTTTACGCTGGTACGCTCTAGCTTTTTCCACCTCCTTCCACACGTTGCCCTCGCGCACGCGCTGCTCAGCAGTCTTCTCCCGATAGCGATTTTCAAGCAGCAAGGCCGCCACTTCATCGACCTCACTGGCAAATGTACGCCGTTCGACAGGGAGGGTTCGCCAGTTGAGCAGGCATGCAGCTTTCCAGCGACGATGTCCGCTAATAATGACATCCTGTTGTGTGACAACTAGTGGCTTGATCCAACCAGAGGTGCGGATATCTTCAATCAGTTCAGCCACATCTTCTTCGCCGTAGATGGCTGCTTGGCGAGGGTATGGGGTGAGCAGATGCGGTGCGATCCACTCCACAGGAACTGGCGTTTCCCTCTCTTCCTGAACAAGGAATGACACAGGATCAGTGAGCATAGTACTCCTCTTCTTGTTACTCATGGCTCACAAGAGCACGAACCATTCTCAATTGTGTCTCCCGAGGGCCTCTGCTGCGAGCACATCCACCGACTCTTTCAAGTGGCACAGGATATGACTCAACTGGGAGAGCAACGTCTGGCGTTCCTGTTCAGGAAGCGGGGCATGGGCCACCATCTCACGCAGAGAGTTGATCGTCGCTGCCATCCGTTCATGGCAGTCCTGGCGCAAAAAGAGATCGAGCTGCTCATCGCGAAGGGGCTCGAATCCTTCAGCACGTATATAGGGAGAAAACATTATACGTCAGCCTCCTCTTGCTGTTTTATGGTGGAGATACCTCTGTGATTGTTTGTATTCAGCTCCAGGGAAGGGGGAGAGGAGATGTTCCTCTCATGGGGCTGGTGTCGGGGAAGTTCAACGCGCAGAACCCGGATCTCTGAGGGAGCGTCGATCCCTAGAGTAACGCGGGGGCGGCCATGTTTGCGAGCGACCACAGTGAGAATGGTCACTTGAACCTCGCCAATCAGGATGGCTTGTTGTGGATAACGCGCAAGTATCAACATCGTTTCCCTCCAAGACGTGTATGGATGTATAACTTTTGTGTAGGAATAAGTATGCCTGAAGAAAGAAGGGAAAGGGAATGGACTATCATGGACTCTTCATGGACTTTTTATGGACTCTTTTCCAACCTTTTGCAAATCTCATAAGGGAAAAACATGCGATTGAAAAAACAATCGCTATTATTGGAGAGAAGCTGGAGAAAACATTGTGTATGTTTCTGTGCATCCACCGAGCACTAAGCGACATGCATGTTCAAGGCCGAGGAGTGCCACTCCTATGGGTTTCGCCAAAAGTCCTATGGACGAACAATTATGTGCCCCTTGTCCTGCTTTCCGATGGCACCGATCCCACTGCTCAGCCTCAGCATCACCAGGACAGTGCCCCGGCAGAAGGAAGGTTGCAAGGAATCCCCGCATCCGCAGGTGTGGTTACAGGGATTGTCCGCGTGATCCATAATCCAAATACCGCGACGCTGTTACCCGGCGAGATCCTGGTAGCGCCCACGACTGATCCCGGTTGGACACCACTATTCCTGCATGCTTCAGGACTGGTCATGGATGTGGGAGGCGCGATGGCGCACGGAGCCATCATCGCTCGCGAGTACGGCATCCCAGCGGTAGTCGGCGTGGCTGGTGCGACTGAGCGCATTCCCACCGGGAGTCGTATCACCGTCAATGGCACCACAGGGGTCATTACCTTTGAGCAGGTAGAGTGAGGAGGCGGTCAGAGCAGGAAGTACTTTCTTTGCGGTGGACAGCGGTCGCACGCCGAGGCAGGGTCTTTCAAGGAACCCAGAGTACAGCGTGGTCGTGGTAGAATAGGGCCACGAAACAAATTCCTGTGATGAAAGGGAAAAGGAAGGATGCCATGCAGATGAGCCACCAGCAAACACGATCAAGACATATAGGAACGATCCTCTCCCCCGATGCACCAGGGCACTCGGCTGAAGGGATCGCTTCGAGCGGGGTGACATTCCACCTCTGGCGACTCTACCAGTATGCCTGGCTCGTCTGCCTCTTCTTTCCTCTGGCCTCTGTGGTGACACGTCCGATCTCCTTCTGGCAGGGAGCTGTGCGAGGGCTGGCACTGCTGGGATTTGCTCTGGGCTATACCTGGCTGATGTGGCCCCACCCCGCCAGCCAGCAGACCCGAGCACGAACCCATCCTCAACGTTCACTCGTGCTCTTTGGCGTGCTCTGTGTCCTGGTTCTCGTATTCAGCCTGACAGATGGCCCTGCCTGGCTCTGGCTGTGTATCGGGGTGAGTGCGATTGCTGGGATGCTCCTTCCCATGCGCCAAGCCTTTGCCGCCATTGTCCTGTTGACGCTTCTCCCCTTGTTTTTGACGCTGATGGCGCATGGAGGGCTGGCTGGCATCGATTGGTGGTGGCTTATCGCCTTGTTGCTGCTGGTGCGTGGCATTGGTCTGGATATGATCGGGGTGGCCCGCATGGGCAGCGCCATCCGAGAATTGCATCTCGCTCGACAAGCCCTGGCTCGTCTGGCGGTCATCGAGGAACGCGAGCGCCTCTCGCGCGATTTGCATGACCTGTTGGGACAAGCCCTTTCGATGATCACACTCAAGAGCGAACTTGCCGGGTGTCTGGTCAAGGAGGAGCCAGAACGCTGTATGCAGGAACTCGCCGAGATTGAACGGGTGTCGCGGCAGACGCTGCGCGAAGTGCGCGAGGCAGTGGCCGACTATCGACAGCCGAACCTTTTACAGGAACTCGAAGGAGCCCGGCACCTCCTGGAAGCGGCGGGGATCACCGTGCAGATCGAGACGCTCAACGCTCCTCTTCCGCCAGCCTTTGATGCCGTCCTTGCCTGGACGGTACGCGAAGGGGTCACCAATGTGATCCGTCACAGTCGCGCGCAACAGTGCCGTATTTGCCTGATCCAAAGGAACGGGACCATCGGCGCAGAGGTCCTCAACGATGACAGCGCATGCCGGTCAGAAGAGCAAACGCCAGGAAGGGGCCTGGGGCTGGTGGGACTGCGAGAACGAGTCGCTGTGCTAGGGGGATCTCTGGAGGCGAGCCCGCTGGTGCTTCAGGGGAAAGAACACTTTCGCTTATCTGTGGAACTCCCTTTTTCAGACCAGGGAGAAGCAGCGGCTTTTCAGAAGGAATGACGATGATCCGAGTGCTGGTAGCAGAAGACCAGGCAATGGTGCGTGGAGCGCTTGTGGCTCTGCTGAGCCGAGAAACGGATATCGACGTCGTCGCCGAGGTGGCGCGAGGGGATGAGGTCGTGCAAACCGCTGTAGCAACGCAGCCAGATGTTGCACTGCTGGACATCGAAATGCCGGGTCTGGATGGACTCGCGGCAGCACAAGCCTTGCAAATAGCCTTGCCAGGGTGCCGCAGTGTGATCCTGACCACCTTTGGACGCAGCGGCTATTTGCGCCGGGCGATGGAGAGTGGGGCCGTTGGTTTTTTGCTCAAAGATGCGCCTGCTGCAGAACTGGCGCGTGCGCTCCGGCGGGTGATGGAAGGTTCGCGTGTGGTTGATCCCGAGCTCGCTTTGCTGGCCCTTGCGGAAGGACAGAATCCGCTCACTGCTCGGGAGCGTGAGGTCCTTGCGGTGGCGCTTTCTGGGGCCAGTCTCAACGCCATTGCGATGCAACTGACGCTTTCTGAGGGGACGGTTCGGAACCACCTGTCGGCGGCCATGCAGAAATTGGATGCACGGAATCGGATGGAAGCTGCGCGCGTGGCAGAACAAAAAGGATGGTTGTGAACACGCTTCATAAGAAGCAGCGTGGACGCGTGTTATCTGAGCCCTTGCCCCTTTCCCTTGATGCTTTGCTCTTCAGCCCGACGCTATCAGCAACCAATGATACTGTTTGCTGCTACGTCAATGCTTGTCCCCCACCTATGGAACTGAGGCATGTCCGTGTTGATGCTCATGATTGGCCTCATCGCGGCACACGGATTTTTCGAAAGCGACCATCCTTGCTTCCTTCGTCTTCTTGTCTTTTGAGCTTGACCCGCTTTTGTGGACAGGAGAAATGGATGGCTAGGTCATCAGTTCCTCATACTGGGAAGGGCTCAGATACCCCAAAGCGGAATGACGACGGCAACGATGGTAAAAGCATTCGATATACTCAAAGATAGCCTGTCGAGCATCATCACGCGTGAAGAAGGTCAAGCCAGAAGTACACTCCCACTTCAAGGAACTCCAAAAAGATTCCATAGGAGCATTATCATAGCAGTTGCCGGTTCGACTCATACTCACCGCAAAGCTTCGCTGAGCAAGCAGCTCGCGATAGGCCGAACTGGTGTATGGTGAGCCTTGGTCAGAATGATGAAGCAGCCCTTGCGGTGGGTTACGGCGAAACAGCGCCATCTCAAGGGCATGGTGGACCAGCAATTCATCTTGATGGGCCGACATGGCCCACCCCACCACTGAGCGAGAAAACAGGTCAAGAATGCCAGCCACGTATAACCACCCTTCTTGTGTCCACACAGCGGTGATGTCGGCCACCCATTTTTGATTGAGAGAACTGGCTTCAAACTCCTGGTTGAGCAGATTGCCCACCTTCGGATGTGTTGGGTCGGCTCGGGTCGTGCGAGCCGATCTTCGGGACTTTCGGGCACACAACCCTTGTTCTCGCATCAGTCGGGCCACTCGTTTGCGCGAGCAGCGATAGCCCTGGGCTTGCAATTCGACCAAGATGCGAGGGCTTCCATAGCGTCCTTTGTTGGACTGATAGGTATGCTCAATGACGCTTTTGAGGACGCCATCTTCTCGATGATGCTGGCTTTCTGGACGGGTTTTCCACGCATAGTATCCACTCCTGGAAACCCCAAGGGCTTCAGAGAGCCGCTCGATGGGATAGTCTGATGCATGATCGGCAATAAACTCATATTTCATCGCTACGTTCTCGAAAAGATGGCGAGTGCTTTTTTTAAAATGTCGCGTTCCTGGCGCAGGAGCTCGTTTTCTCGCTTTAACCGACGCATCTCTTCTTCTTGTGGCGTTTGATGCCCGCTGCCAGGAAACGCCTCCTCTCCATGCTGCTGTTGTTGCTTCTTCCACCCGATGCCAGGGTATTGTCTGAGATCCCTAGATCTCGTGCTACCTGGGCCAGGGGTTTTCCTCTGCTTTCCACCAGCCTGAGCGCTTCTCGTTTGAACTCAGGCGTAAAGACTCGTTTTCCTTTTTCCATTGCTCTCCTCTTTCATGGCTAGTATACCTGTTTTTCTCCTGTCCATGAAAGTGGTGCAGGCTCACAATGCACAGCGCAAAGGCAGAGAACTCGTGAGGTAATGCGCTCAAAGTAACTAGCACATCCGCGAGGCCCATCTTGATGGTTGCCCTACACTATCTGAACTGAAACATTAAAGGTTATTAAAAATAGGGGAATCCCTTATACCTCTGTAGGGATACAACAGATGCTATATATGAGGTTAACAATTATGCTTAAACAGACAATCAGCAACTTTATTTTTGGGTGTGGTTCAAGATGAGGCTGAAAGGAGTAGTCACTTCTTGCAACTAGTGGCTTTAGTAGCAGTAAAGCAAATCTGTGCTCAGAAAGGGATTTAGATTATGTCAGAGAAACTTATCACCAGATTATTTCAGATCGTTGACTCAAGTGATTGGGCAAACATGCCGGATGTATTCTGCGAAGATATTGTTTACGAGCGCCCAGGATACCCACCTATTGTGGGAATTGAGCAGCTTCTTCATTTTTACAAGCATGTACGCATTCTTGGTTCTGGTAAACACCACCTTGAGCAAGTTGTGATTGAGGGCAATCACGGGGGGTGTTTTGGTCGCTTCGTAGGGCAGACAAAAGACCATTCCGAAGTTGATGAACTGTTCGCGGACATGTACACATTCGAAAACGGCAAAATCAAACACCGACGATCTTACTTTTTCCGTCCTGCAGTTTAATGCAGCAAATGTTCAACACATGATGTTTAACTTATACGAGGAGCGAAAGAGAATGGCATCAACTGACTCCTTCCCATTGCAGCAAAATGGGCTACAAGCATCGCGAAAGTATGGAGAAGCCGCTCAAATCGAAAGCGAACAAGGATTTGCATATTTTAAAGGCCAAATTGTTCCAATGAGTGAAGCCAAAGTGAGCATTGCTACCCATGCTTTGCAGTATGGTACAGCTTGTTTTGAAGGTATCCGGGCGTATTGGAATGCTCAGCAAGAACAATTATACCTCCTCAAATTACGCGAGCATTATCAGCGATTGATGCAATCTTGTGCCTTTTTGTGTATGAAGCCCCAAGAGTCTCTTGACGATTTCTGCAATATCACGATTGATCTTTTGCGCAAGCATGACTATCATCAAGATGTATATGTACGTCCCTTGGTCTATAAAGCAACATGTACTATCAAACTCATGCTCAACACATTGGAAGACGCCGCGGCAATCTATGTCCTACCAATGGGCGAGTACGTCAATATAAGTTCAGGGTTGAATGTGTGTACCTCGTCCTGGCGGCGTGCTAACAGCAACGCTATGCCAGTGCGTGCAAAATCAACTGGCGCATACATCAATAACTCGCTCGCAGTAAATGATGCCCTCACAAGCGGGTTCGATGAAGCAATCCTCTTAACACACGATGGTACTGTGTCAGAGGGTAGCGCTTGCAATTTGTTTATATTGCGTAATGGTCAGTTAATCACTCCAGCCTTATCTGAAGACATTCTTGAGGGTATTACGCGTAATGCTTTGATAAAAATGATTCAAGAGGATTTTGGAATAACGGTAGTCGAGCGACGCATTGATCGCACCGAACTTTATGCATCCGATGAGATCTTCTTCTGCGGAACAGGAGTGCAGATTTCTCCAGTTGTTAGTGTAGATCATCGTTGTGTAGGGTCCTGTCAACCTGGCCCTATCACAATGGCATTACAAGCGCGTTACCTTTCAGCTTGTCGAGGAGAATTAGCAAAGTATAGCGATTGGTTAACAGCGGTATATTAATTTTTTACTATAAGATTCAAATCTTGAGCGCGCAGAACGGCCTGAACTCTTGATCTCACACCCAATTTCCCAAAAATACGTGTTATATGGGCTTCAACCGTTTTATTTGTTATAAATAGCTTTTTTGCTATTGAGACATTATCCTCTCCTTGTCCTATCAGCGTAAGCACATGTAGTTCTCGAAAAGTTAGCATATTCGTTTTATCATTGGAACATAGCTTCATTGCTTCCTCAACACGGCGGGAACGGAAAATGTTTCCCATAAGGCATGTTTTAATGGCTATATCGAGATCTTGCTCTGTAGCATCTTGATCGAGAATTCCATGAACCCCACTATCTGCTAAAAATTTGAGCATTCCTGTACCGTGTAATTGAATTAAGGCTAGAACGCTAAAACTTACAGTTTTATTCTTTATTATTTCCATTAGATATAAATACTCAGTTAAGGAAGTAGAAGTGCCTAATAAAAAAATAGTAGTATAACCGGTTTTGTCAAACTCAATTTTGGACACGGTGTCAGCTTCTTGTAAATGATCGATATAATCAAGCTTACTAATTATATTGCATATACCTTTCCTTACAAGTGTGTGCCTTTCGATAACTACGATGGGTACATTTAAAGAAATGTTACGCTCAATATTGAGCTTCTGCATGTTTCGCCTCCTAAAAGTACAGTACACATGTTTTTCGAGTATCCCGAAAAATTAGGCTTTTAGCCTGGTTGTTCCAATAGTTCCAATGAGCGTTTGAAACATCGACAGAGTCCATAGGGCGTGCAGCATCCTCTATTGACGTTTGTTCGGAAATATATGGTTTGACGTAAATTGAGCCAGCAGTAAAAGGCTCGGAAGTAACCTCCTTTCAAGGCGAGCAAAAACGAGCGCTATCGCCCTAATATTTGTAGATATTAAGGCCATAATGTGATAGGTAGCGTGATCGAAGCCGCAGCCATATAGGCCTGTTCTTCCAAAGAAGCTCATTTTGTCTCTGATAATGGTTTAGTTATAAAATATAGTCTCTAGCTTTGTCAAGTCAGCAATAATATTGGAATAATTTGTATTGCCGATAAAGTCAGCAATAATATTGGAATAATTTGTATTGCTGAGAAAATAGCAAACTATCTAAAAAATAGCTTAATGACTCGATCACCATGCTGATGAAACAGCAGTCTCTGTTCTTCAGCACTTCTTTCTCTTTTCTACCAACCAGGTAGGAGAATCAAACACTCGGTTAGGGAAATCCCTTGATACATTGTGGGGGTGAGATAGATGTAGCGTAGGGTTGCTTTCCAGTATACTACCTGAGAGGTGACGCTCTTCATCTTAAAGGGATAACATCCATGCAACATGAACAAGCGTTTTACGAATTCATCGCAAATGGCAAGTGATCCACTAGGCAAAGCTCTATAGAGCATTCTGCTTAGTGTTGAAGAATAATTGAGAGAGTATAAGTGTTATCGTAAGGAGGAGCTATGCATCACAAATATTGCAAAGCTTACCATTTACGCGATTTGCGGCTGTTTCGCGATTGGAGCCAACATGCCAAAATGGGAGAGTCTGATCTCTCAGATGACTCCGTTGTGTATTTACGAGATGACTTTACTGTAGTCACCGTTCCTATACTACCAGATGCACAGGTAATTTGGGATAGCAATACAGTAGAGTGGCAAGAGTTTTGCCATGCCACGCTCGGTTTTGCGATTCCTGAAGACCTACAGCCGCTTTATGAGGAACAAGGAGCATCGTCGGCCTAGTCTCGCACGGCATGTATTTAAATAGCAGATTACTTTTTCTACCAATTATGCCTATTGAGCAACGCAGCCTTTGTCGTTGAAAATGTGGCAGGGCGCTGGGAAATCAAGCAAACTGTTTATAAGCGACTCGATGTCCTTTACAGGCCAGATTGCATCCTAGTCGCTAACACATCAGCGATACCTATTACCCCCCTGTGACAGAGTGTGCGGAGCGCATATTGGTGTGGAACAGACTGAATTACCTACCGCTTTTTACATGCAGAGAAAGGGCGAGGTCGTTCCTCTATACGTAGCATACTTACGATCCACACAATGGTGATGCAAGCCCTAGTTCGTTTTTGCTAAATCGGAGTTTTGGATGTCATCTTAGATGACATCTTAAAAGAGGATAGTTCCCAAGTAAATTGCTCATTGGAGGAACCGTATCGATGCAATCATTTTCAGGACCATCTGGAGAGTCGCAGGTTGTGTTCGCTTCTGCGGAGGAGCGTGGGCAGTGTGTACACGAGCTCTTTGAGCAGCAAGCCCGCCAGCAGCCAGAGGCCATTGCCCTGGTGCAAGGGGAAGCCCAATTGAGCTATGGCGAACTCAACCGGCGGGCCAACCAACTGGCCCACTGGCTGCAACGAGAGGCAGGGGTGGAACCTGAGACGCTGGTTGCAGTGTGCCTGGAGCGCAGCCTGGAACTGGTGATTGCCTTGCTGGCCGTGCTCAAAGCGGGAGGCGCCTATGTGCCCCTGGACCCGGGCGCCCCTCCCCAGCGGCAGGCCTTCCTGCTCCAGGAAGCGCAAACGCCGCTACTCCTCACCCAGCAAACGCTGGCCTCCGGGCTCGCAGACTATCAGGGGCGCCTCCTGTGCTTGGATACCTCCTGGGAATCGCTTGGTGATCAGCCCAGCCAGAATCCGGACAGCAGCACGATACCCGCTTGCCTGGCCTATGTGATCTATACCTCCGGCTCCACCGGTCAGCCCAAAGGCGTTCCGGTCAGCCATGCCAACATCCTCAGGCTCTTTGCTACCACCCATCCCAGCTACCAATTTGATCATAGTGATGTCTGGACACTGTTCCACTCCTGCGCCTTCGATTTTTCGGTTTGGGAACTCTGGGGAGCCCTGCTCCATGGTGGGCGGCTCGTGGTGGTCTCCTACCTGGTCAGTCGATCCCCTGAAGACTTTTATCAATTGCTTTCTCGCGAGTACGTCACGGTAGTGAATCAAACACCCTCGGCATTCTCTCGGCTGATTTGGGTAGAAGAGACGTTGCATGCTACCCAGGAGTTGGCTGTGCGTCTGGTCATTTTCGGGGGCGAAGCCCTCGACTTTCGGAAAGTGCAGCCCTGGTTTGACCGGCATGGAGACCAGGTGCCTCGTCTGGTCAATATGTATGGCATTACCGAAACGACCGTACATGTGACCTCTTATCCGCTTTCGCTAGCCGATGGGAAGCAGGCTCATAGTGTGATCGGCAGACCTATCAGCGATCTGCAGATCTACTTGCTGGATGAGCAGCAGCACCTGGTTCCCTCCGGGGAAGTAGGCGAGCTGTACATTGGAGGAGCCGGGCTGGCGCGTGGTTACCTCAACCATCCAGACTGGACGGCAGAGCGATTTGTGCCTCATCCCTTCAGCCAGCAGCCAGGGGCGCGGCTCTACCGGACCGGGGACCTGGCGCGCTATCGTGCCGATGGCCTGCTGGAGTATCTGGGGCGGTGTGATCAGCAGGTGAAGCTGCGGGGGTTCCGCATCGAGTTAGGAGAGATCGAACACACCTTGTTGCAGCACCCAGCGGTACGAGAGGCGGTGGTGCTGGCTCGCGAGGAGTGGGATGGTGGCAAGCAACTGGTGGCCTATGTGGTGCTCACCCAGCCCGCTGAGGAGGGGTATGACTGGCAGCAGCTACGCGCCTTTCTGCAGGAACGCTTGCCCGACTACATGCTGCCCTCCCACCTGGTACGACTGGAGACGCTGCCCTTAACCTCCAATGGCAAACTGGATCGGCAGGCCCTGCCCGCTCCCCAACCCCCGCTTCCTCCTGCCCAGACGGCGCTGGCCCCCCAAACCGAGCGAGAGCAGATCTTAGCGGCGATCTGGAGCCGGGTCCTGCGCGTGCCCCAGGTGGGCCTGCATGACAACTTC
>DASRHT010000058.1:0-110953 GCA_035650355.1 Ktedonobacteraceae bacterium | reverse complement strand
GCATGATCGTTCTCCCTCCTTTCAACCGGGAGAACGATGGGGAGAACACGTCTTGTTTTCGACGAGAGAGAACCCCTTCTCCGGTCTTGGATGTTCCCCCATCCAGGAGGTCCCCTTGACATTGAACACGGTATCTACCACCTTCGTCCAACGCCATAGAGTCCGTTCGGTTTGGGGGATTGCGCGATCTCGGGGGAACGCTCGTAGGAGCAAGGGGATGGGCCTGGATTGGGCCGGGGCCTTGCGCTTGCCCTGTGACGACATGGGATATCTCGGAGTGATATAGTTAAGGGACAATGATTAGTCGCAGCTAGAGGTTTTTAATGGCATTACCACAAATTCTTGTTTTATTCGTCGCTTCTATCCTGGGGGGCATCCTTAACGCGGTCGCAGGTGGCGGCAGCTTTTTCACCTTTCCATCGCTGATAGTGACAGGAATATCAGCCATTCAGGCCAATGCCACCAGTACAGTGGCGCTGTGGCCGGGTACAGTTGCCAGCGTTGGCGCGTATCGGCGCGAACTGACGAAGCAGAAGCGCGGCCTGCTCTTCCTACTGGTTGGCATCAGCCTGGTAGGCGGCGTGCTTGGAGCCATTCTGCTGCTCAAAACCTCGCAGGCGGTTTTCGTGCTCCTGATCCCGTACCTCCTTTTACTGGCAACCTTACTTTTCGCGTTCAGTGGACCGATCACCGCCCGGCTACGTGCGCGCTCCACAGACAAAATACACCTCTCGCGGCGCTCATTCATCGGTCTAACAGTGGCGCAATTCATTATTTCGATCTACGGCGGCTATTTCGGCGGCGGCATCGGCATTCTGATGCTGGCAACGCTAGCAATGATGGGACTGGATAACATCCACGAAATGAACGCGCTCAAAACCCTGCTTGCCAGTTGCATCAACGGTATCGCAGTTGTCACCTTTATTATTGCGGGAGCCATCGTGTGGCCCCAGGCCATTTTGATGATCGTTGGAGCGATCCTGGGGGGATACGGCGGAGCTTACTATGCACGCAAAATCGATCCCCGATGGGTCCGGCTTTTCGTTATTGTTGTTGGTATCGTCCTGACTATCTACTTTTTCTTGCGTAGGTAACATTTTTTTTGTGAGATGCGTAGTATCCCTGTATAACCTAATGGATAGTTTACCTGGAGATGGGTATTGCGATGAAACAACAGGAGAGCCGAACAGAAGCCATCGGAAAAACAAGTGCCAGCGTTCCCCAGTCTGAGTCAGAGCGTGTAACGTCTTCAGCCCCCGGGACCACAGCAGGGCAGAAAGAGCAACCCGGGAAGTGGGCCGTCATGGCGACAGTCGCCATTGGCGTCTTTATGGCCACGCTTGATTCTTCGATTGTTAATATTAGCCTGCCAACAGTTGCACAATATTTCAAAGTACCATTGGGCGGCGCGATAGAATGGGTCATCATCGCCTATCTTGTCGCGACGGCATCAGCGTTGCTCACTGCGGGACGGCTGGCAGATATGATCGGGCGCAAGGTTGTCTGGACCGCTGGGCTCATCGTTTTTACCACGGGCTCCGCTCTTTGTGGAGCCTCGCTCTGGCTCGTTTTCCTGGTCGGTGCGCGCGCCTTGCAAGGTCTGGGCGGCGCTCTCCTGATGGCAATCAGTCCGGCTCTCATCACCAGCGCATTTCCAGCCAATGAACGCGGCAAAGCACTGGGACTTAATGCTATCATTGTCGCGCTCGGCGTCAGCGTTGGACCGACGTTGGGTGGGCTGATCACTGCCTATTTCTCCTGGCGCTGGATCTTCTACGTGAATGTCCCCATCGGCATTATTGGCCTCATAGCGACAGTGCGCGTCCTGAAAGAGCCTATGCGCCGCTCACAAGGACGCTTCGATCCCTGGGGAGCGCTCCTGCTGGCCGTGGGACTCGCGGCCATTACCGCCGGACTTTCCTTTGGACAGGAACTGGGCTGGACATCGCCGCTACTTGTCAGTTTGCTCGTGACTGGCATAGCCAGCCTTGTCATCCTGCCTTTTGTAGAAACGCGCGTGGCCGATCCCATTATCGACCTGTCAATGTTTCATAACCGCGTCTTCCTCTCGGCAAACCTGAGCCTGGTTCTGAGCTTCCTCGCGCTTTTCGCGGTTGGCTTCATGCTCCCCTTCTACTTCGAGGAACTACGCGGCTTTCCCACCGAACAGGCCGGGTTACTCCTCACGCCGTTCCCTATTACGCTTGCTATCATTGCGCCATTCAGCGGTTCGCTGGCGGATCGCTTTGGCACCCGCTGGCTAGCGGCGGGTGGACTGACCATAGCCTGCATCGGGCTGGTCCTCATCGGTCAACTCAACGAGAAAAGCTCCATCTGGGATATTGTCTGGCGGCTCGTGCTTACAGGAGCAGGGCAGGCAATATTTCAATCGCCGAACAATAGCGCGCTGCTGGGATCGGCCCCACGCCAGCGCCAGGGAATTGCTTCTGGCTTCCTGGCGACCGGACGGACAATGGGACAAAGTCTGAGTGTTGCGTTGGCTGGCACCATATTCGCCGCGTTGGGAGGCGCACAAGCCGGAAGCCTGCTTAGCGGCGGCCAACCCGGACAAGACGTCAGCCTGTTGCAGCACATCTTTGTTCACAGCTTCCAGGTCTCATTTATCGTGAGCGCCGCCATCGCTGCCATTGGCATTTTCGCCTCGCTGGTAAGGGGCAAAGAGCAGATGAAACGACCTTCTAGCGCAAAAGGATAGGGGATAGAGCTATTATCCCCTATTTCCCATAAAGTTGATAGTAAACGATGCAATCGCATATTATGTTACTGCTCAGTCAGAAGCCTCCATTAGTCGTATTGGTCAGCCGTTGGGTCGTGGCTCGTGCTTGTGCATAGGAGGGTACTGCGCTTTGTGGAAGGTTCGACGCTTGATATCACTGAACTAAGGGCTGCCTCGTTTATATCTAAAAGCGTGAATTACTATGAATAATCGTGGCATAGTATTTATATTTATTTTGTTAAAAGCTATCTTTTACTGTTATTACCCTATGAAAAGTCAAAAAAAAGATGGATAAGAGTGATAGCAATGGAAGTTCCTTGTTGAATATGTATACTGTGATAGGTATGCTGATAAGAACTAAGAGAACTATTAACAACAAAGGCAGATTGCTCCGCCGTTTCTTTCTTGTGCTTCATCATACTCTTATCTACCGCTGCAATTGCTTTATCAAATGGGCCAGTCACTACATAACCTAACATAATGCCATAGTTATGCCCTTGTCCGTATTTACAAGTGATAAAATCCATGACGCCTTCTGTCACATACTCAAATGAACGTGAAGGACCACTGCCAAAAAGTTTCTTTGCTTCAACTCCAAGATAGCGCTCATTAAGAGCTGGATATTGTAACCATTGAAATTTAATATCTACTTCACCTCTTTCTAAGGGGTCATCTACTTCATGTAGCGGTCTAATATTCCAAAAAAGCGAATTGTACTTATTATCCATTTTCTTTAGTTTTTGCATTTCGCTATCGAGATGGTATGTAATAGGGTTCTCAAGCATATTAGGCATGATTACTTTTTTTGCTTGTATAATAGTTGCTGCCTCTATAAGCAGTTTTAACACGGCAAGAAGATATTTTTGCCGAATGGGTAATGATGGCTTGCCATAGCGTGACTTGTTCTGTGAGGAAACTGGATATCCTTTCATCTACTCATTCTCCATATCTTCCATATGCTCACACACAATCATGTCTGCATCATTGAGCGCAGCCGTTTCACTCCAGAGGCGCTTCTCAGCACTTTTGATAATCCAGAAACCATCAGGTTCGTATACATGTAAACTACGTAAAACATAGACGTGATCTGCAATTTCTGTGCGGAGATCCTCCCTCATCTGTTCTATAACATTACTAATATCTTCAAATTGCATAACTGTAACAATCTCGCTAGTACTTATATTTCTCTGTCTAAAGCGACATGCACGAAGAGGCAAAGGTTGCTTAAATTCAACTACAGAAGCCGTTAGTAACTGTCCATCGCCGTTTAGAATTCCATTTAGCTGCGTACATAGTCTCTTTGCATAGTTTTGAACGTCGGAGGTTGTTGCATGCAATAACGCATTCGAATAACGGAGGTTTTTGGCGAGAATGGGATTAATACTTAGCGTTATTGTATCTTCAATTAAGAGAATTTCCTGCACTGATAGTCCATAGAGCCGATAAACAGCCTGATCAAGCAAAGTCTGTTCTTGAAAAATCTTTTGTCCAATAGATGATGTAGTTGTCAAACCTGGTCGCCAATTGTTTCTCAGCCATTGCTCATGTTGCAAAACTTCGTTCCAAATAGAATCTGTGCTATTATCAAAAATAGAGTCAGGTAAACGTACCTGTAACCAGTCTCCCGGTTCAACCAACCAGCGATCTCCCCACCCGAGGACGGAACCAAACATAAATGCCATGTAAAAAGCTAATTTAGAGTTCAAGATGGCATTGAGCTGATTCAATAATTTAGGAAATGCAGAGCTTGATGGTATGCCATAATACATCTGATCGATAATAAGATGGTGCCTCTCTAAAGTATCTTCGGCCAGCGCAGCATATGGGCGTCCTGCATTCTCCAGTGACTGTTTCCCTTCATATTTTAAGGAACGCCAAAGTACCAGCGCAGGTAGCTGTAAAGACTGAGTGTTGCTCTTCTTCGCAATTTGATCTTTCTCAAAAAGAGGCAAAGGAGCAACATCGATAGAATACCGTTCGTTTGACGCAGAGCTTAGAAACGGCTTTCCGAGGAGAGTAGAAGGCGTTTTTTTTGTTTGGCCTTGCCCAAAAGTTATACCACGATGAGCAAGTTTACTTACACCTGCTATGGACAATACGGTATCAAGAGAAGGGAGAGCCTGTAATCGACTTAATAACCGGTAGTCATGTGGGGTGCCTCGAAATGCAGACTTCCACAGAAATGGTTGATGTTGGAGTAGCTTTTGAGAAAGAAAGTGTATATCTTCATTTGTAATGATGATCTCATTTCTTGCTCTGATGCTCGGATACCAATTTGGTGTTATGTATCTAACCTGATTGTCTTTATATGGTGAAAGAGCACGAAAAAAAATAACACTCGCAGGATTATGAATTGTAGATTTGCCGAGCTTATCCCCAAATAAGACTTTCTCTCCAACAAGATCAGACAAATTAATGACTGTATCAACAGTTACACTATCAAGGAATCTCTTTAGCCAAGACCTATCCTCTTGTTGATAAAACATACGACTGGCAACTATAAAAGCTACTCGCGTGTCAGGATGCACAAAGTCTTGGACACGCATCATAAATGCTTGATCTGGCTTCTTATCAGGAATAGCATGTGTTTTACAGTACTCTAGTGCCCATTGACGGCCAGAAATTGGATTATCTGGGTCACGAGGAGCTTTACTCTCCTTTAGAGCTGTCCAGGGTGGATTACTAACAATGAGATCAAAATCTTGATTTACAAATGGTTCCTTCTCGTTAAAAATATGCTCGTTATTACAGAAATCTTGTACATAAAGATTCGGTATCTTATTAGGTATTTCATCAGAAGGTAGTAATGGAAGAAACTTCAATGCAGCCGGAGGTTGTGGATCAGGATCAAGTTCCAATAATGTTAAATATAGACTGAATGCTGCAACATCTACTGCCCCTCGATCAATATCGATACCGAAGATCTGTGAATAGAGCATATTACGCAATTCATCGCGTTGTACTATAGACTTGTGCTCATTTTCCCTCATCCATACCAGACGTTTAAATGCCTCAACGAGGAAGATACCTGAACCACAGGCTGGATCAAGTATACGTGCGGTCGATTTCATACTGCTCATGGCAATGCTTAATACTAATTCAACAAGTTGAAGGCGCGTATAATGCGTACTTCTTTCTTCTGCTGCTTGTGCATCGCTAGAATGAGCGAACATTTCATAGATACTACTAATGAGTTCAACCGGAATAAAATTGAATTCGTAACCCCAAAGTCGCTCCTGTCGTACTTGGGGATAATTATTCATATCGACGCCGGTAAGAAAAGCTCTTATTATATCTAAATCATCTTTAATAATCTTTTCCTCCCCTTCTTGGAAAGGAAAGAGGTTACCGTTAAAAGTCTCACCTAGCCATCTAAAAAAGTTGTATGTAGCATCTACGTCGCTAAGAAGATCTTTGAAAGATTTATAATTGTATCTTTCTTCAAAAAACGAGGATTTTAATATGTCCCTATCTGCAAGATACGAAGCGAATGTAGAACGTCCTAATATAGCATGCGCAACACTCGTAGGTGATATTAGACCACGTTTTTTGAACGCTGATATTAGTAGCCCTTCTGCTTTAGATAAATCCTTCAGCATTGCTTTATCAATACGCTGGTCTTGTTTAATTTGTTTCCCATACTTAGTTTGCCAGAATTCACCGGAGTCAAAATTTTTCTTATGAAACTCACTTAAAATATGAAGCTGTCCACTAATAATTGTAAATTCCTCTAACAAATAGTCTTCATCACTTTCGCCTGCTTGCTGGCGTGCATAACTATCATAAATGAGTACACGAGTGGGCGTCACAACCCAGAGCATTGGGCTACGCCCCTGGTTCCATACCCATGAACGCAATTTTGTAATAGACTTAAGTGAAGGTTCTTCGAGTACTTTGAAATAAATAGCTGGTGTTCCTGGAACGTCATCATCACTTATCTGATTAGGGACTTCATATACACAATCAACAACTGGACCATCTTTTCTGTCAAAAAGTTGCCTATAACGTAAATTAGTAGTAGCCGTATGCTTTACATTCTCTGCATCTATAAGCCCAGATGACTTTATGCCTTCATAGACAAAACCGCCTTTTTCGAGTACCTGTTCCAGGACCTCCTGTGCTATTGAAGCCATATAGCTAGCCTCTCACTATTGAGGCCATCTCCAATGGTGTGTAAATGGTATGCTGAACTAGCTTCCAGCGTTGGATTACACAGAAAACGAGATGGTATCCTCACGCTATGATCAATCTAATTATAGTACCCATGTTCTTTTGCTTTTAATGCTTATTATATTACGCATAGCTCCGTTGGTCAATCATTCTGTATCAGAAACCCAGGGCTATTTAATTCGGCCTTTACGGGAAGCACATATGCTTGACGACATGTTTAGCTTCATCGGCCCGATCACTGACCCCGATATGTTTGGAAACGATGAGTTTCAGCCCTTTGGTACAATAGAATTACTGTTTGAAAGCCCTGAGCAATTCATAGCCGACTGTGAGAGCGTGGATACTGCTTTATCAAGCAAGGTCAAGGAAATCGTTGAAACGCAATGGGGCAAGAATATGGTAGATCTCCAGGATCTCTATGTCGGGCAGTTCCATGAGCGGATTGAAGAGGGCAATGAGGTATCATATCGACCCACCAATCGCTATGTGCTTCGGGTAAAGTTCCCGCATACGCGAGATCCGCGCAAGATAATTTTCACTTTAGCAGCGTAATAGAAGGTGGGGCAAGTGCCCCACCTTCTTTCATACCTCAAGTGCTTATGCAGTATGCTTTTGCAAAATGGCTTCCAACTCGCTTAATGTATGTGTCCAATAGGTAACAGAAAAGTGTCGTGAACATCAGTCTGCCAACGATAGCGCAATATTTTAAAGTGCCTCTGGGCGGCGCGATAGAATGGGTCATCATCGCCTATCTTGTCGCTACAGCGGCGGCGCTGCTTACCGCAGGACGACTGGCAGACATGATTGGGCGCAAGGTCGTCTGGATCGCCGGGCTAATTGTTTTTACCAGCGGCTCTGCTCTTTGTGGAGCATCGCCCTGGCTCGTTTTCCTGGTCGGTGCGCGCGCCTTGCAAGGTCTGGGCGGCGCGCTGCTGATGGCGATCAGTCCGGCTCTCATCACCAGCGCCTTTCCTGCCAATGAACGCGGCAAAGCTCTGGGGCTCAATGCTATCATTGTCGCGCTCGGCGTAAGCGTTGGACCGACGCTGGGTGGCCTGATCACCGCTTATTTCTCCTGGCGCTGGATCTTCTATGTGAACGTTCCTATAGGTATTATTGGCCTCATTGCCACGTTCCGCGTCCTGAGAGAGCCAATGCGTCGCTCGCAAGGGCACTTCGATCCGTGGGGGGCGCTACTGCTGGCAATAGGACTCGCGGCCATTACCGCCGGACTTTCCTTCGGGCAAGAACTGGGATGGACATCGCCACTGCTGATCAGCTTGCTCGTGCTTGGTATAGCTAGCCTGATCATTCTGCCTTTTGTTGAAATGCGCGTGGCCGATCCCATCATCGACCTGTCGCTGTTCCATAATCGCGTCTTCCTCTCGGCAAACCTGAGCCTGGTTTTGAGCTTCCTGGCGCTTTTCGCGGTCAGCTTTATGCTCCCCTTTTACTTCGAGGAGCTACATGGCTTCTCAACCGAGCAGGCGGGGTTACTGCTCACGCCATTCCCTATCACGCTGGCAGTCATCGCGCCGTTGAGCGGCTCGCTGGCGGATCGTATTGGTACGCGCTGGTTAGCGGCAGGTGGGTTGACTATAGCCTGCATCGGGCTGGTCTTTATCGGTCAGCTCAACGAGAAAAGCTCCATCTGGGATATCGTCTGGCGGCTCGTGTTTACAAGCGCGGGGCAGGCGATATTTCAATCACCCAACAATAGCGCACTGCTAGGCTCAGCTCCACGCCAGCGGCAGGGGATTGCTTCCGGCTTCCTGGCAACCGGGCGTACGATGGGACAGAGTCTGAGTGTCGCGCTGGCCGGCACGATATTCGCCGTCCTGGGAGGCGCAGAGGCTGGCAGTCTACTTATCAGTGGTCATCCTGGACAGGACATCGGCCAGTTGCAGCAAATCTTCGTTCACAGCTTCCAGGTCACTTTTACTGTCAGCGCCGCCATTGCCGCCATTGGCATCTTCGCCTCGCTGGTCAGGGGCAAAGAACAAGGAAAGCAATCCTCTAGCGTAAAAGAATAGGGGAAATACCTATTATCCCCTATTTCCCATAAAGTTGACAGTGCTCATGCAATCGCATATTATGTTGCTGTTCAGTCAGAAGGCTTCAATACATGCTTTGCCATTATCAAGGAGAAACACTGCATGGGCTCCGACCACATCATTGACCACAATAAACGCGGTGCGGAATACGCTTTGCAGGGCGATCATCAGCAGGCCCTCGCGGAATTTAGCCGCGCTATCGTAAAAAGGCCCGATGATGCCGCAGCTTATTATAACCGCGCCCTTATTTACCGCAAACTCAGCGATTTCCCGCGCGCCCTCAGCGATTTCGACCGGGCGCTACAACTTCAACCCAGGCACGTCACCACCTACTACCAGCGCGGGATCACGCACTATATGCTGGGGGAGCAGCGCCAGGCCATCAAAGATTTTAGCATGACCCTGATGCTAAAACCTGGCGACACTCAAGCTCTTGTCGGTCGAGGCATCTCTTACCTGGCATTGGAAGAATACGAGCAAGCGCTCCTGAACCTGGATAAAGCTATCGCGCAAGATCCCGAGCAGGCAGGCAGCATTGGCGCTTACGGGAGCAGGGGGCAGGCTTATGCGGCGCTGAAAAATTTTGACCGCGCTATCACTGATTTTGAGCGGGCGCTGCTATTCTATCCAGACGATATCATTATTTTGAACCGGCTGGGCGCAGCTCATACCGACAATGGACAACCACTCAAGGCCATTGAACACTACAATGAGGCGCTCAAACTCGGCCCCACTGTCGCCTTTACCTATAATAATCGTGGAGAAGCCTATCGCCAGCTCGCGATGTATGCCGAGGCCATTGCCGATTTTGGCGCTGCTATCGCGCTCGACCCTTCGCTCGCCATTGTTTATTACAATCGAGGCATCTCGTACGCCTGTAGCAAACAGCCCATTCAGGCGCTGATCGACTACAACCAGGCGCTAGCCCTGGACGCTTCATTGATCAATGTCTATAAAGACCGTGCGGAAATTTATTATGGGTTAAAGCGGTTCCAGGAGGCCATTGAAGACTATAACCAGATTTTGCGCCTGAGCCCCGATGATGCGTTAGCGATTTTTTACCGCGGAACACTTTCCTTGCAACTGAATCAGCCCCGGCAGGCGGTTGAGGACTTCGACCGCGTGATTGCCCTGCTGCCCGATTTTGCCTGCGCTTACAATAATCGCGGGGAAGCGCATTTGCGCCTGCGTCACATCGAACGGGCGCGAGAAGATTGCCACCGCAGTTGGCAGCTCGATCCCTCGCATGTCGATCACGGCTGGATGGCGCAATGGATTGATATGTGCCTGGATGGCCCTGATCCCGCCCTGCCAGAGTGTCTGGAACAAATCGCGCGGGCCGACCCGGAAGATTATGACGCCTATCTGTGCCTGGGTGTAGCCCAATGGTTGCGCACTGACTACCAACAAGCCCTAGCCACAATAGAGCACGCGATTACCTTAGATGAGGCGAAGTGGGGAGCCTACTTCTGGAAGGGCCTGACCTGCGCCTCGTTGCAACGCGACCAGGAGGCAGTCGCTATGCTGGAACGCGCGCTAGAACTCAATCTACCGACGCCGCTGCTAGCACCTCTACGCTGGCTGAAGCAGGACAGGCCGGATTTTTATACCAGTCACGCCATGTCCCTGCTAGAACGTCTGGCATAACATGTTTGTAGGGGCAGGATTGGGGTTGCCCTGCGCCGATTCGACCGGAGGACTGCGGGGGCAACCGCAAGGGTTGCCCCTACAGTATCAGCATAGCGTCGCCAAAGCTAAAGAAGAGGTATTGTTCGCGAATAGCCTCCTGGTAGGCGCGTTCCATCAGATCTTTGCCCATAAAGGCGCTGACGAGGAGCAGCAGGGTTGAGCGGGGCAGGTGGAAGTTGGTGATCAGCGCATCCACGATCTGGTAGCGATAACCTGGGGTGATAAAGAGCTGCGTGTGCCCCTGATACGGCTCAATGCGTCCATCACAGAAGGCGGCTACGCTTTCGAGCACGCGCACAGAAGTTGTGCCGACGGCGACGACGCGCCCGCCCGCTTTACGCGTCTCGTTGATCAATTCCGCCGTGGGGGCATCCAGTTCGAACGCCTCGCTATGCATTTTATGTTCGCTCACATCTTCGCACTCGACCGGACGGAAGGTATCCAGCCCCACATGCAAAGTGACAAAGCCAATGCGTACCCCCTGATGGCGCAGTTGTGCCAGCAGTTGCGGGGTAAAGTGCAGGCCAGCGGTCGGAGCTGCCGCCGAGCCGCGAATGCGTGCGTAGACAGTTTGATAGCGTTCGGGGTCCTGCAACGTCTCATGGATATATGGTGGTAGCGGCATTCGTCCTAGCTGGTCGATCAGGTTGCGCACATCCAGGACGCTGTACGGATCGTCGTCCTCGGCCTTAGCTCCGATAACGGAGAAGCGCACAATGCGCCCGCCCGCGTCGGTGCGCTGCAATATCTCGGCCTGTAAGCGTGTTTGCGCAGCTTCATCGCCAAAAGCGATCAGCGAGCCTTCCCGCAGGCGGCGACCGGGGCGCACCAGCGTCTCCCAGCAATCGGGGCCAAGATCGGGCCGCTCCGCCAGTAGCAGCACCTCGACGGCGCCTCCGGTGCCCACTCTGCGACCGAGCAAGCGCGCTGGAATAACTCTGCTCTGATTGGCGATCAGCAGATCGCCGGGGCGAAGGTATGATCCGATATCGCGAAAGTGTCGATGTTCTAGCTGCGTGGAATCGCGGCGCACCACCAGTAAACGCGAGGCATCGCGCGGCTCTATCGGCGTCTGCGCGATCAATGCTGGAGGCAGGTGATAATCAAAATCGCTGATCTTCAAGGGGTTGTCGTTGTCCACAAGCCTGGTCCACTTTCTTCGCCCGGGGGCAGCAGTTTGAGGTGCTCGTATGCTGCCCGCATCGCCACACGCCCGCGCGGAGTGCGAGCGATGAAGCCCAGTTGCAGCAGGTACGGTTCATATACATCTTCAATCGTCTCGGAATCCTCGCTGGTGCTGGCAGCCAGGGTATCCAGGCCGACGGGCCCGCCATTGAACTTCTGGATGATCGTCAGGAGCATATTGCGGTCGGTCTGGTCCAGCCCGATCTCATCGACCTCCATGGCATCGAGGGCCGACTGCGCCACCTCCCTGGTAATCACGCCGTCCGCGCGCACCTGGGCATAGTCGCGCACGCGTTTGAGCAGGCGGTTGACGATACGAGGCGTGCCACGGGCGCGGCTGGAAATCTCTTCCACGCCATCATCTTTCACCGGCACCCGCAGGATACGCGCCGAGCGGTGCAAAATCTCTTTAAGCGCATCTGGATGATAGTATTCCATGCGGTAGATGGCCCCGAAGCGGTCACGCAGGGGAGCGGTTAATGCGCCGACGCGCGTGGTGGCTCCCACAACGGTGAAGGGTGGCAGCGTCAAGCGCAGCGCACGGGCGCTCGGTCCCTTGCCGATCATCACGTCGAGGGCGAAATCTTCCATCGCGGAATAGAGCCGCTCTTCCACGGCGCGGGCCAGACGATGGATTTCGTCGATGAAGAGGACCTCGCCGGGCTGAAGCGATGTCAGGATAGAGGCAAGGTCGCCCGCGTGCTCAATGGCTGGTCCCGAGGTGGTTTTCATGCTGACGCCCATCTCCGCGGCGATAATATTGCAAAGGGTGGTTTTTCCTAACCCTGGAGGCCCGTAAAGTAAGACGTGATCGACCGATTCATTGCGCCTGCGAGCAGCTTCCAATAATATGCTAAGATTCGCTTTAATTTTCTCCTGCCCGATATATTCGGCCAGGCGACGAGGGCGAAGGCTGCCCTCAATAATCTGTTCCTCTTCGCTCATATGAGGCGAAACGAGGCGCTCCTGCATGGTATACTCCCCGCATGAAACTAGTGTTCTACAATGCTGCCTTCATTATATCAGAGTTGTGGCTGTGCGTCGAGTAGGACAGATACTGGAGCATATTTTAAAGTGTAGGCAAGTAATTTTTTAGATAGACCTAACCTCATAGGTTTGTTTTTTTTCATTGCCATAAGTATAATAAGGGGCAATGGTGAGGATACATCTATTACTGCCCTTCTAGGGATTTTGATAACAATCTATGTGATGGGAGCAATGTGTACCTGGCACCAGCAAAGTGAAGGTGGTATTAAGGAGTGTGATATGAAGGACGAAGAGCAAAGCGTCATCCAGCAACCCCAACACAGCTCTCCATTTGATGCTATTCGAGAAGTAAATGAGCATGGGAATGAATACTGGAGCGCACTGAAGCTCTCAAAAATTCTAACCTACGATGATTATCGCAATTTTCAAAAAGTGGTAAGCAAGGCAATCAAATCGTGCGAAAGCAGTGGAGAAGCGGCTTCAGATCATTTCGTTGAAGTCACCGATATGATCATTGTCGGAAAGGGTGCCAGGGGTTATTACTGCAAAAGATTTTGCGGTTTTTCAAGATTTTGGTTACAAAGGGCTCTATGGAGGACTTTCTGCCCAGGCGATTCACGCGCGGAAAGGATTGCATAAAGGACAAAAAATCCTTGACCATATGGGAAGTACTGAATTAGCTGCCAACCTTTTTCGTTCGACACAAGCAGAAGAACAAATACGTCTTCAGAAGATTCAGAAGAAAGAGCAAGCGAATACTGTTCATAATAAGGTAGGGAAAAAAGTGCGACAGACGATTCAAGAGTTGGGAGGCACAATGCCAGAAGACCTTCCAACTCCCAAGAAGAGCATTCAGCAACTGCAACGGGAAAAGCAAAAACGCTTAGGACAAGGAACGCAAGGCTTTTTATTTTCTGCAGATGAATCTTCACTAGAATGATCGCCGGACTCGATAGATAACTGGAGTCTCTTGCCCCCCTCTCACAAATGGGTTATCATCTAACCATATAAACTCGATGGGAGCAACCCATGAAGGAAGAGGATGCAACGTTGATTGGTAACGCTCAGACACAGCCAGCAGGCCATTTTCCCCTGGTCATCGGCGTGGACCTGGGAGGGACACAGATTCGGACGGCGGTCTTGCAGGGCGCGACTCTCAAGTCGCGCGTGAATCTGCTCACGGGCGAGGACCCGACGCCGGACCACATCATGCCGCGCATATTTCAAGCGGTGGAACAGGCGCTTGAAGCCGCCGATACCACGCTGGACGAGATAAGCGGCATCGGCATCGCTGCGCCGGGTCCACTTGACAACCGGACAGGGGTGGTGTTTGCCCCGCCCAATTTGCCGGGCTGGGACCATGTGCCCTTGAAGGATCTGTTTCAGCAGCGGTTCAACGTGCCGATCTTCGTCGAGAACGACGCCAATACTGCCGCGCTGGGCGAGTATATGTTCGGGGCCGGTCGGGGCAGCAAAGAGATGGTCTATATGACGATCAGCACCGGCATCGGCGGCGGCATCATCTCTAATGGCAAGATTCTGGAAGGGGTTTCTGGAACGGCGGCGGAGCTTGGGCATATGACGATTGATTGGCGGGGCGAGCGCTGCAATTGCGGCAATATCGGCTGCCTGGAGGCGATCACCTCCGGGACGGCGATTGGTCGTCGCGCCAATGAGATGATCGCCATAGGCAAAGGCGAGGAGCTGCTTGCCTTTGCTCTCGCGCAGCAAAAGCCGGTTGAAGAGAACAAGCCTGGCGCGACCCCATCGACCATTCATGTTAACGCCCGCACGGTAGCAATGGCGGCGGAGGCTGGCATCCCCCTGGCACGCGATATCATCGCCAGAGCGGCAGAGGCGCTGGGCGTGGGACTGGTGAATATCATCCATATCTTCAATCCCGAGCTGATCATTCTGGGGGGTGGGGTGACGCAGATGGGGGCGATCCTGCTCGATCCGGCCAGACGCATCGTGGAGCAGCGAGCCATGAGCGTCCCCCGCGAAGCAGTGCGCATCGTGCTGGCCGAACTGGGCATCAACGTAGGACTCGTGGGAGCGGGCGCCCTGATTTATCACAATTCGTAGGAATTGGCGTATGGCAGCGAATAAAGAGCGACTGGATGTTGCGCTGGTGCGGCGAGGGCTGGCACCGAGCCGGGAGCGTGCGCGCTCGCTGATTATGGCGGGGCAGGTTTACGTGGGGGAGCGGATGGTCGATAAGCCCGGCACGCTGATCCCGCTCGCGGTCGAGTGTCGCCTGGCGGAGATCGCGCCGGAACTCAAGTACGTCAGTCGAGGCGGATTGAAGCTTGAGAAGGCGCTTGACGCCTTTCATCTCGATCCGCAGGGATTGATTGCCATAGACATCGGCGCGTCTACTGGTGGTTTTACCCAATGTCTGCTGGAGCGGGGAGCGAGGCGCGTGTATGCTGTCGATGTCGGTCATGGACAACTGGCATGGTCGCTGCGCAACGACCCGCGCGTCGTCGTCATGGAGCGAACCAATATTCGCCATCTCACTGAGCTACCGGAGCTGGCGCAATGTGCCACTATTGACGTTTCCTTCATCTCCTTGCGCCTCGTGCTGCCTCCTCTAGCGCCACTCCTCGCGCCATCGCTAGAGAGCTGGGTGGTTGCCCTGGTGAAGCCACAGTTCGAGGCGGGCAAGGCCGAAGTTGACCGGGGCAGCGGGATCATCAGCGATCCGCAGGTACACAGCAGGGTGCTGCAAGAGCTACAGGAATGGATTCCCCTGCATACTCCATTCGCCGTGCAGGACACCATCGAATCCCCCATCCTGGGACGTGATGGCAACCGCGAATTTCTCAGCCTGCTGCGGCGAAAATCTGCCGAGATTGAGCAATGATCGCTGAGTTTTGGTACAATAAGAGCATCATTATCCAGTTCATCAGCGTTTTTGCAGCGTAGCCCACAGAAAGAGGTGTACCGATGCTTTACGAAAAGCCGCTAGCAGACACCGCCGTTCCTGATATCGTTCTACCCGACCAGCTTAATATCGCTGACACGTTTTTAGACCGGCATATCGCCGAAGGGCGAGGCGGGAAAATTGCTGTCTACCATGAAGGCAAGTCATATACGTATGCACAGATTGCCGAGCTTGCCAACCGTATTGGCAATGGCCTGCTCGATCTTGGGGTTGACATGGAGCAGCGCGTGGCCCTGCTTTTGCTCGATTCGCCGCAGTTTGCTGCCGCCTTCTTTGGTGTGATTAAGATGGGCGCGATCTCCCTCCCGATCAACACCATGCTGCGCCCCGATGATTACATCTACATGCTCAACGACAGCCGCGCCCGCGTTCTGCTTGTCCATGCCTCCATCTGGCAAACCATCCAATCGATCCGCCCCAGCCTCAAATACCTGCGCCACGTTGTCATTGTCAACAATGTCGGGCAGTCCGCCACCCTCACATTTGATGCCGCCACCCATGATTTTGAGCAGTGGATAGATCGGGCCTCATCAAGCTTGCAGACGGCGGAGACGCTCAAAGATGATAGCGCCTTCTGGCTGTATAGCTCGGGCAGCACCGGCTTTCCCAAAGGCTGCGTACATTTGCAGCATGACGCCATCTATTGCACCGAATATTATGCCAAGCCCATTCTCGGCATCAACGCAAACGACATCACCTTTTCGGCGGCAAAACTCTATTTCGCTTACGGGCTTGGTAACAACCTTTACTTCCCCTTTAGCGTCGGGGCGAGCGCGGCCTTCTTCCCTGGTCGTCCGCTGGCCGAGGATATGTTTAAGACCATTGAGCAGTATCGTCCCACCATTTTTTTTGGCGTGCCCACGCTCTATGCAAGCATGCTGGCTCTGCATGATGCCGGGAAGCAGTTCGATCTCTCTTCGCTACGCGTCTGCGTCTCTGCGGGCGAGGCGCTGCCAGCCGATATCCTGCGGCGCTGGGAGAAGGCGTTCAATGTGCAAATTCTTGATGGCATCGGTTCCACCGAAATCTGCCACATTTTCATCAGCAACCGTCTCGGCGAGATCAAACCCGGCAGCACCGGCAAGCTCGTCCCCGGCTACTCGGCGCTGATTACAGACGAACATGGCAAGGCGGTGCCGCAGGGAGATATCGGCAATCTGCTCATCGACGGCGATAGCATTGCCGCGTACTACTGGAACAAGCACCAGAAAACGAAGGAGACCTTCAGCGGGTCCTGGATTCATACCGGCGATAAATACTACCAGGACGAAGAAGGATACTACTGGTACTGCGGTCGCTCGGATGATATGCTCAAAGTCGGGGGTCAGTGGGTCTCGCCGGTCGAGGTCGAGAATACGCTGGTGATGCACCCATCGGTGCTGGAAGCTGCGGTCGTCGGCATTCTTGACGAGGAGAATCTGGTCAAGCCCAAAGCGTACGTTGTGCTCAAGCAGGGGCAGCAGCCATCGGCGGCGCTGGCGGAAGAGCTGAAAAATTTCGTCAAAAACCAGATCGCGCCCTTCAAGTACCCGCGCTACCTCGAATTCATCCCTGAGCTGCCCAAGACCGCCACGGGCAAGATCCAGCGCTTCCTCCTGCGCGGCACCGGCGAAACCGAGCCGCTCAACCCGGGAGCAATATAGGTAGGGGCAGGGCTTGCCCCTGCCCCGCACGCCTGATAGGGACGCAGGGGGGACAAGGGCAACCGCGAGGGCTGCCCCTACCGGCCCGTTATGACAAAATAGTACGACCCCGTGAGAGCGCCTCATGACATCTCTCTGCGGGGTCGTAGATAGGGTACCGGTTACAAAATGTTCTTGTTGAGGGTTGCCAGAAACTCCATATTGTTGCTCGTCTTGGACATATGCTGCAACAGGGCCTCCATTGCCTCCAGGCTGCTGCGCCCGGGCTGATCGGCCAGGGTCGAGAACATACGACGCATTACAACAACGGCCCGCAGCGTCTTCTCATCAAGGAGCAATTCTTCGCGGCGAGTGCTGGACAGGGAGATGTCAATGGCGGGATAGACGCGGCGCTCGGCAAGTTTGCGGTTCAGGACTAATTCCATATTGCCGGTGCCTTTGAACTCTTCGTAAATCACATCATCCATACGGCTGCCGGTATCAACCAGGGTAGTGGCGATGATGGTCAAGCTGCCGCCTTCCTCAATTTTGCGGGCAGCCCCAAAGAAGCGTTTGGGAGGAAAGAGCGCGCTGGGATCAAGACCGCCGGAGAGCGTGCGCCCACTGGGCTGTACTGCCAGGTTGTAGGCGCGGCTCAGACGGGTGATACTGTCGAGCAGCACCACGACATCGCGTCCGCCTTCGACCAGGCGCTTGGCGCGTTCCAGTACCATTTCAGCAACGCGGGTATGGGCCTCGGTCGGCTCATCGAAGGTCGAGCTAATCACCTCCGCCTTCACCGAACGTTTCATATCGGTGACCTCTTCCGGTCGCTCGCCGATGAGCGCGATCATCAAGTGAACGTCCTCATAATTTTCGGTGATCGAGTTGGCAATCGACTTGAGCAGCATCGTCTTGCCGGCCTTTGGCGGGGAAACGATCAAGCCGCGCTGCCCACGGCCAATCGGGGCGACAAGGTTAATGATGCGGCCAGAAATATTCGCTGCTCCAGTTTCCAGATTAAACATCTCGCGGGGAGAAATCGGCGTCAGGATATCAAAATGGGGGCGACGTTTCGCAATTTCCGGGTCAACCCCGTTGATAGCTTCGACGCGTAGCAGGCCATAGTACTTCTCGTTATCCTTAGGCGGGCGCACCTGGCCCGAAACCATATCTCCGGTGCGCAATCCAAAGCGGCGGATCTGCGACTGGGAGACGTATACATCCATGTTGCCAGGCAGAAAGCGCTCCTGACGAAGGAAGCCAAACCCATCTTCCACAATCTCCAACACCCCTGCGCTAAAAATGTTTCCTTGCTGTTCGGTATTGGCTTGAAGTAGTCTGAAGACGAGGTCCTGTTTCTTGAGGGTACTGTAGCCGGAGAGTTCGAGATCGCGAGCGAGATCGCGCAACTCCGTTACGGTTTTAATTTCTAACTCTGCTATGTTCACGTTGTGCAGGGCGGTGTACACTGTGAGGTTAAACGCCCATTCTCCTTTCTGTGTTGAACCGGATAGAATAAAGTGGGAAATCTTACGAATAGGGCTGGTCTAGAATCCCCTTGATTGAATCACATGCGGCGACAGGTAGCTCTGGTGAAAGTAAGAGGTGTCAGCCAATAATACCAAAGATGCTGTACAACACGACTTAACACAACTGGGAACCTGCAAGACCATTGAGCGGTGTGGTACGAATCTTCGGAGCTAGCAAGAATATACCACAGGCAAAAATGGATGTCAAGTGATAGACCTGCATTCTGAACTTTATTGCTACATGTTGCTATACACAAGCAGGCTAACACCCTGATCTGTGCCTCCACCGAGCGGAGTGACGTTTGCCAGGAAGATCCGCCCAACCGGACTCACGTAGCTTATCATAAAATGGATACCAGTGTTTGTCAATCCACGCGTTACAACAACGCAACGCCTCCCCTAATTCCCTGCGCTCCAGCTCTCGCTCAACGACTTTGTTGGCATGTGGATGCTCGCAGACGCGAGGCAAAGGCGAGCCAAACCCTTGAGCATAATGGACCATTTCATGCGCAATAGTGGTGGTCAAAACATATTCTGGTACCTGCTG
Source organism: Ktedonobacteraceae bacterium (assembly GCA_035650355.1). Taxonomy (GTDB): domain Bacteria; phylum Chloroflexota; class Ktedonobacteria; order Ktedonobacterales; family Ktedonobacteraceae; genus DASRHT01. The sequence continues at coordinate 91,483 of DASRHT010000058.1, read as the reverse complement.
CAATTGTAACAGGGCATTGATACCGATAAACGATACCATCTTGTCCAATGACAGGCGAATCAGGCCGAGGCGCGTTTTCCAGGGATAGCAGTAAGCGATGCGCACCTCGTTGACGCGCGGGGTATCGGAAAAAAAATCTTGCCAGATTTGGTCAAGATAGCTATTGAGATCATGCCTGCATTCAGCCACGGCTGTTGAGGGATGAGAGTTGGTGTGATTGGTAGCCAGCAGCATACAAGATACTCCTTACCGCGCTCCGTAGGGGCGGGGCTTGCCCCTGCCCTCTTCGGGCGCGGAATTTCAAGATTCTTCTTATGATTTTGTGGTTGTGAGTCCAGTATACCAGGGGCTCTGCAATGGCGACCCCAGTTTAAAAAGCTTTAAGGCTATTAAATCTTGCTTGTGAGGGGATTAGAGTTTTCTTAACCCTTTGCCAGTGAGCGTGAAATAGGTCAAATGACAGGTGCGACGCTGTCTAATTTCCGGTAGGCTATCCCGTGTAGAGAATTAGTAAGTATAGGAGGATGTGAAGATGAACTGTATAGCAACTGATTTAGAACTCAAGCAATACGCGGTCCAGACGGATATGCCGGTCATGGGAGATAGCTACATGACTCAACCCATGCCGGTCATGACGCTGCCATGTGGGCCGGTAGACGAAGAAGAAGTGTATAGCTCCTTTGAAGAGGCTCTCAGCGAGCGCCAGCGGGCGATACAATGGAAATTGCGCCTCCTGAGCAATGCAGCGCTGCATACAGTGCGCGACACCGATCCTCTTGCACAACAGAGCGTTACATCTGCACGCACAAATGTCTCAACCGGCACATCTGCCTCCAATCGTGGCTGGCAGCGCGGTCTTATTTTTGCCAGCCTTGCACTTATCCTCGTCCTGACCGGTTTCGATTTCATGGGTTTACTGGTACTGCATATGCACTAGAAGCGAGGGATCATCTCTTCAACGATGGTTCTTCGCTTCCTTATCCTCTTTCTCCATTCAGTAGTAGTGGCCACAGCAAATTCTCTTTAAATGTTCCTGCTCCTCGTTGCAACGGCGGACTCGCCTCTGCGGTCCTCGTCTCTTTATGGAAGACATGAGTCATCCCAAATGGTTCTAGAACTCGAAATGCTGCATATGCCCGTTCTCTGAGCGAGAGTGCAGAGGGCAGCCGCCCCTTTGAACCCCGCAAAAGATGTTTGACGGGCCTCTCAACAATTCGATACCGTTGGGAAACCCAAAGATCAGCTCGCAATCTCAGCAGGAGCTAAGGCGGCAAAGCGCGAGATCCGTGTCTTTGTCACCTTCTTTTCTGCAAGGAAAGCATCCAGGCGAAGCAGATTGAGAGCGGCAGCGGTAAAAAGGTGCTGGAGAGCGGTCTTGTTTAGGCCCAGATAGCGCGTTCGACGTAATCCCATCGTTCGCACGGCTTGAGAATGGGTTCCTTCAATGCCAGATCGTTGAGCATACTGCCTGCGAAACTCCTCGCCCTTCTCGCGCGCACGCGCTAGGCGCAAGGTGTCATGCTCGCTTTGATGGCGCACAGCTAAGATTCGAGGAGCATGTGGTGAGCGGGTACAGAGAGAACGAACTGGACACTCGCGACAATCGAGCAGTCCAAAGCGGATCGCCACTTTCGGATGACCGTGTTGATCCTTTCGTTCTGTCCACTTCACGCTCTGGTTCCCTTGCGGGCAGGTGGCAAATTTCCCTTGCCAATCAATCTGAAAAGATGCCAGATCATAGCCTTGTGCCGCTTTGGCCTGCCACTGGTTGTTCTGGCTGACTGGTCCCACCAACGCGATCTCATAGTGCTCCTGGCTCGTGAGGATCAATCCTGCATCCACATATCCGGCATCCATGAGATGGGTTTCGGGAAGCAGAGAACGCTTAGCGAGCGCTTGATGGATGGCTTCGGTGTGTTCGATATCGGTTTCGGTTGCATCGGTAGTCAGAACATGGGTGATGAGATGAGGAAGATCTTCCTCGCACGTTTCACTAAAATGCACCTTGTAGCCGTACCAGCAGAGATCGCGCTTGTGGCCGTAATGAGCCTGATGATCGTAAGGAGAACGAATGGTGAGGTGAGCAGGAGGCAAGTCATCCTTGTTGCGTACCTGGATCTGGCCTTGCTCGTTCCAGAAAAATTGCTGGACCCAGGTGCGTCTCAGTCCCTCCACCTCTGGGAGTTGGCGCAATGGTGCAGGCGTGTGCTCATTCCAGATCTCCGTGAGCAAGCGGGAGCCGTCCTGACCGATTTGTTGCATGATCTGCTCTTGTTTCTGCTTCGCCCCTGGTATTCGCCATTCCTCAATGCGGCGGGAGTAGCGTTCAAACCAGTCTCCTGGCACCCAGGCTTGTAGCCACTGAGCATTGTGTTCGGATAGAGCGTTGAGTGCGGCGCGAAGCGTCTCTCCCAGCAGCTCCAGCCGATTGAGCCGCCGAACTGCCGCCAACACATGAGTGGAGTCGGTACGCAGCACCCCACGCTTCTTGATCCAGCCACGCTCACTCAAACGCTCTACCAGATGGCCGAAGATCCGTTGCTCCGCGTCTCGCTCAATCAGCCGAGCGCGAAAGTCTGAAAGGATTGAGAAGTCGAAGCCAGGATCAGTCAGTTCAAGCCCAAGTAAATACTTCCAGTCAATACGTGCCCGGACAGCCTCAGCGGCCTGCCGATCCGAAAGATCCCCCACATATTGGAGCACGCATACCAGCGCTAAACGCCAGGGCGCTTCTGCTGGTCGTCCTGTAGACGAGAACAAATCCGCAAACATCTCATCATCGTAGACAGTTCCCAGCGCTTCTCGCAGGCGGATGCAGAGATTGCCTTGACGAAAAACGGCTCGTGCTACACGAATGGTTTCTTCTGGAACAGAGCCCATCGGATCTGGACGCAGCGACATCAGTTCTCCCTCTCTTCTTCACCAACGCATCTCCCCCTCGAAAGGGGAAGCTGCTCTTTTTTCTCTATCCTACCCGATGTCACTTTCGCTGGTCTAGTGGTCCTACCGGGTTTCCCAACGGTATCACAATTCGGGATAACTCATGTCTTTTGCGCGGCGAAGCCGTGCCACTCGCAACCAGATGAGGTAGGAATTTGCTGAAAATGTAATTACCGCCTTCTATCATGTAAAATAAGTGATAGGATCGTTTTGTTCCATATATGTACTTTGATTCGTGTATATAGTAAAGAGAAGGAGGAGGCATGCAGAATCGCCGAGGAAGGACGAATCATTCTTTGCGACCAGGGGGGCTAAGCGCGAATGTCACATCGGCTGTTGGCATGGAAGAGCCGGCGGGTCGGCAACGAGCCAGGCGGCACTCGCTCTTCACGCAGACAGTGATGTGGATTACCGGACTTATTTGTATTGCATTTTTACTGGGTTCGCTGGCACAGGCATGGTCAAATAGCCAGTTGATGCAAAGAGTGCAAAGCGATCAGCAAAAGTTGCAGCAGCTCCAGGACCAGCATACGCGTCTAGGTCAGCAAGCGGCTTACTATAAAGATCCAGCGGTGATTGAGAGTGAGGCGCGGCAGCAGTTGGGGTATATTCGTCCGGGCGAGCAGCCGGTGGTAATTGTCGGCGCGAGCAACCAGAGCTCGCAAAATGTGCAGCAGAAAACAACATCTGCAAACAATCAAGGATACTGGCAGGACTGGTGGCACATCTTTTTTGGGGACTAAAGTAAGAAAAAGTTCCCAAAGCTTGACAATACTTGTATGCTAAATGTATAACGTAAGTAGTAGCCACGTTACAAAAAAGTTAACCTTTGGACGACAAAATGAAACAGCAACGCGTATACAACGTATTAACCTTTATGATTATCGTGCTCCAGTATTGGCTGGAGCTTCTTGGGTTTATACTTCCGAAAACGCGTTTCGCAATGTGACAAAGTGTTAGCCATTGAGCGGGACGCAAAATCAAGCGTTCCGTTTTTTTATTGTCCAGAAAAAGCAATGAACTCATCTTTTGTTAAGGAGTATTGGTAATGCGTCCATTAATAGGAATCCCCTGCCATGCAGGGTTACGAGCGGAAACTGACCGACCTATCTATTACAACAACAGAACCTATATTCATGCGGTGGAACGTGCTGGTGGTGTGCCTATCCTCATCCCGATCTTCGACGATCCGAGTGGTCTCCAGGCGCTACTTCCTCATTTAGATGGGCTACTGCTCTCCGGTGGCATCGATGTTGATCCACGCTATTACCAGGAGGAACCGCACCCGATGTTGGGTGAGACAAACCCGAAACTTGATGAGTTAGAGCTGGCTCTGGCACGCTGGGCTTTGCAAGAGGATGTACCAACGCTGGGGATTTGTCGCGGCATGCAGATGTTGAATATAGCTTTAGGAGGCAATCTCTTCCAGGATCTAGATAGTCAGTACCCCGGCAGCCTCAAACATCCAAACTGGGAGCTGCCGCGCAATACACTGATCCATACGGTGCGGATCGAACGTGGTAGCCATATGGAGAAAATCCTCGGCTCCCATGAGATCAAGGTGAATAGCCTGCATCATCAAGCCACGAAAGAGCCCGGCAATGGTGTGCGGATCAGCGGGTATGCCGCTGATGGGGTGGCTGAGATGATGGAAGTGCCCGATCATCGCTTCATGGTGGCTGCGCAATGTCATCCTGAAGAACTGTACAACGATGACCCGATGTGGGTCCGCCTCTTCCAGGCTTTCATTCACGCCTGCTCCATTACCGTTGTGCGACCGAAGGAAGACCCTCAAAATGTGCTGCCGATAGGACTTGCTTCCTGACTTTATGCCAGGCACATGGATGTAAAAAGAGGGCTGGAAGACCCTCCCGGGTTCTTCCAGCCCGAAGCATTCTCTGGCGATCAGGCGCTTGCGATTAGCGAATTTCGGCCCGAATTTCTTCAAGCATGGATAGGTTCACAAACAGGTCGCAGCCCTGCCTGAGCGTTGCCGACATCGCTTCGTCAAACGCGGCCACCTCAACGCGTACCCCGTGGTCGGAACAGTAGTCAAGCATCGGCATGAAGTCGCTGTCGCCGCTGACCAGCACAATGCAATCGACCGCTTTCCCCTCAACGAGGCGAACGACGTCCATGCACAGGTCAAGGTCCAGATCGGCCTTCTTGGCGCCACTGGAGAACGTTTTATAATTCTTCGTGGTGATACGATAGCCAAGCCCCTTGACTGCCTGCAAGAACATCTGCTCATCACCTGGCTGCGGACTGGTGGGACAATAGGCTTGCGCTCGGACCAGGCGGCGGTTGCCGCGTAAGAAGTCCAGCAACTTGCCGAAGTCAATAGCGATGCGCAGGGTGCGAGCAGAATAGAGCAGGTTGGCAACGTCTACAAAGACGCCTACGCGTTCCGTTGAGGGAAACGCTGGCAGGGAGACCGAGACGTTCGTCGGAGCCTGTAACGCTCGCCGCAGTTCAGCTACCATACGGTCTGTCTGTAGCTGAAATGCCTGCGTGATAGTATTGGCAAGATGATTCATCGAGGTAGAAGACGGGAGCGCAGGCTCAGTAGATCGACCAGGGAACGTCACAGAGCTGATGGAGCGCTGCGCTTCAGTTCGACCGGCTCTCCCCTCACGGCTGAGTACGCTACCACGGGCAGGAGAAGGCTCAGGCCCCATAAAAGGACCTTTCTGTTCATTCCCCTGATTCATCTGGTTGACGGTATAGCCTGAGACAATCGAGTAAGGCGTATTGGCAACGCCGGGCAATTCTGGTAGCGATGGGGCAGCACTTGAAGCTGAGGCTGCTGGCGTAGCTGCGGCAGCGGTACCATTATTGGCTGCTCCAGAACGATGGCGGCGACGACGGCGCGAGCTAGCTTTCTGCAACTCGGAATACTCCAACGGCGGAAGATCTTCCGGTGCAATCTCTTTTGGTTGAGGCGCGACCTCGGCTATCGGTGCCGGCGGCTCTGGAGCTGCGGGCTGCGGCTCCTTCGCATGACCACGGCGGCGGCTGGGCTCCACTGGAGGAGCTGGGCTCTCGGCTGCCGCAGGCTCCTGCACGGCCCGTTTGGGCTCAACCTCCTGCGTCTCTACATCCTGTACATTGGCGGCTTTCTCACGGCTCTCTTCGACGCGTGACCGCGACGGCTGGGCAGCGGGTGTTGCCGTAGCTGCAGTTCCATTGTTTGCGGCTGGACGGTCAAAACGATAGCGGCGAGCGGGACGGGGCGTCTCGGCATCAGCAGGCGTTTCTGCGGCGACAGCCGGTTCCACCTGTGACTTCTCGCTCGCGCTTACTTCAGTGCTTTCCTTCCTGGTTGCCTGCTCTAAGGTTTCCGCGTTCTGCTCGTTGCGATGACGCGTATGGCGGGAAGAACGCAGGCGAGTCGTGGGTCGCAACAATGGAGATACCGCGCGTTCCACCGGCGCTGCGGACGTAGTCTCCGTCTCTTTCGTTTGCTCTGGGGCAGAGGAAGTTGGCTGCGTCACCTCCTCAACGCTAGCCGTCTCATGAGCGACTGATTCTACAGGGGCCTCGACAGCAGGTGATGATGCTACAGGGAAAGCAGGCGTTTCCGCGATCAGCCAGGATTCCAGCACGGGCGTGGAAGAAAGTCGGAAGACCTCCTGTTCTGATTCTTTTACAGAAGCATTGATCCGGGCCTCTACCTGGCGAAACTCCTCAATAAAAGCGGTAAAAGGGCGAATGTCCTCCTCAGATCCCTCTGCATCAACCTTTTGTACAGGAAGAGCCGGCTGCTCGTCCGGCACTGATGAAGTTAGCTCAGGCTCAGATGGAGCAGATGGCGTCTCTCCAGAAAGCGTGGGGGCCTCAGGCTCCTGGCGCGCTTGTGGCTCTTCTGTGGACTCCTGGCGAGCCTCAGGCTCAGCAGGAGGCACAACAAGTTCAGGAGAGGGGGATTGAGCCTGCGCTTCTGCTTCTCCCGACGTGGTGGTCTCGGGGGTAGAAGCGGCTGTATCTTCGGGGACAGATGGATGCTCGGCGACGAAAGCATCGACGTCGCTGTGTTCATGATGAGTATGTTGTGTTGTCACTAAGATCTCCAGTCTCAGTCTCTACGAACCGGAGCGCAGGGCATCACGATTGGATATGTTCGACTGAAGATAGCTGGGGCGAACATGCATGCTCGGTGACCTTATTCCAGCATAATGCCGGTCTCCATTGCTGATGGGCGGTAACGAGAACATAAGTCATTAAAGCAGACCATAATGGGGCCGCCCCTACATTATCCTCGGCAGTCTTCTTGCGCTGCGCTGTAGCTATTACTCGGTTCGGTCTTCTCATTCTTGATGCATTCCACCACCCAACGGTGGAACACTCGTGTGTACTGGACGAACGTCAGATTCTCTTGTATCGTCCATCTCAACGGTTCGATGACGATTGCCCGTGCTGGTATCCTGCTGGGAAGGGAATGCATACTCCGGCATGTCCACAGCCTGGCGAGTTTTGCGCCACACGGAGACGATGCGTTCCACTGCGGTTACATGAGAAAAGACCGCAAGAAGAGCCACTGCCCAGATACCAGTGTGAGTTAAGAGTCCAAAAGCCAGTATAATGACGCGTTCGGGACGGGCGAGCAGCCCGGTTTTACACTCGATTCCTAACCCTTCGGCGCGCGCCTTCGCATAACTTACCATGATTGAGCCGACCGCCGCGATAAAGATGAAAACGATCATCCAGCTTTGCGCATTCGGGAAGGGCCAAAAAGAGTCTTGGAGGCCCGGATGCTGCAGGGCATAATAGAGCAGCCCGAACAGGATCATGCTTTCCGAATAACGGTCGAGCGTCGAGTCTAAAAAAGCGCCGAAGGTCGTGGCGGCGTTACGAACGCGAGCCATCGCCCCATCAAACATGTCAAAAACGCCTGCAAACAGCACCAGCACTCCACCCGCAACCAGATATCCTTGAGCAATGACCAGCGCCGTGACCATACTGAGTAGCAATCCTATGCCCGTCAGCATATTAGGAGTTACGCCTGATCGAGCCAGCGGCTGGATGAGCAGCGTTACCATGTGTCTGACTCGTTGCTGGATGCGTCTGCTAAACATACACCTATTGTATCACACTTGCCCCTTAGAGGACTAGCTCTTTTTGGTAAAGATGTGTATTTACTGGAAAAAAGCCGGCGCAATATGTTGCGCCACGCGAAAAAACAACCTGTGGTTGCCATATTACCCAAAAGTCATGTTTTGGTAACCATTGCAAAACAAGCAATCAGGCCACAGCGGCGTTTGCACGCCGCGCCTGGCGCCCCTCTTTGCTGATCAGGTAGCGAATCCAGTGGTAGTACGCCTGAACTTCCCAGAGATTACCGCCGGGCGCGGTCAACCCCTTCTCTATAGAAGCGCGAATATCCTGCGCGCTCTCACCCTCGAACCAGGTGATGCCGCTGCCGATAGCGCTGGCGGAGTGCGCGTCGCTATTGCCCAGTTCCGACCAGCCATAGACTTCGCGATTGACGCGCATCGCGACATGATTGGCGTAGATGCCGCAAAAGCTGGCGTTCCAGGTCTCTATGCCATCCAGCCAGACATCTTTAGAGGCATAGATGCAGTCCAGCACGTCTCGCTGACAGCTATGGCGGAAGAGGCGATGGAGAGGATGGGCAACGATAGCCAGCCCTCCCTGCTCGTGGATTAAATCAATGCTGCGCTCCATGCTCAAGCCTGGAGGAATACGTTTCTCGATGAACAGGCCCAGAAGGTGTCCCTGAGTCGTGCTGACTTCTTCTCCGACAACAAAATCAAAGCGATATGCCCCCTGCCCCCACAGGTCGCGCGCACGCAAGGCGCCATCAATAACATCATGGTCGGTGATGGCAATCACATCCAGATCAGTGTTCTGCTCTGTATACTCAAGTATCTGATCAATCGTGGCGCTGCCATCGCTGTACGTGCTGTGCATATGCAGGTCCGCCTTGCCGCGCTTCCCCGCATGATGAGCAATCTGAGCGGTCATACGCTGGCGCTTCTCAAGCATAGCTGTCCCTGCGGACGCATTAAGCGGAGCTTCGGGCGCTCGTTCGCGTTTGATAATGATCATGTGCTTCCTTTTCTTTAAAAAGTGATACGCTATGCGCTTTCCAATGCCTCTGGCTTTAACGTATTCCAGCGTTAAAGCCTGGATGTTATGTTGTTCAAGATTCGCTTGTAGGGGCAATCCCTTGCGGTTGCCCTGCCCCACGGTGCGGCTACCTACTGGGTAGAGGCTACCTACTGGGCAGGGGCAAGCCCTGCCCCTACTCTTCCCGCCCGGCATCGGCTTCAATGAGAATCGCGCCCACCGGCGGCTCTTCCACCAGAATGTTCGGATCGACCAATCCTCCCAGGCGCTCCAGGCAGAGCTGGAAACGCAGGCGGTTGAGAGAGCAGTACACCTGGCGGCCAGCGCGGCGGGTCTCGATCAAGCCTGCGCGTTCCAGTTTGCGCAGGTGCCAGGAGACGAGCGGCTGGCTGATGCCAAGCAGGCCAGTCAGGGCCGTCACAGTTACCTCGTCCTGCCGGGCGAGGTAATAGACAATGGTGAGGCGTGCTACGCCCGCCAGGGCTTTCATCATCATTTTTAGCTCACGCCAGTCGTTCATTGACCTCGCCATTATCTTTCATATAAACATTTATTTAATAAACGTATGTTTATATTTTACCGGTCGGGAAGACGGATGTCAAGGGAGTAGGCCATATATCCGTCACAATTCCACGCAAGATGAACGAGCTTTAACGAGCTTTTTAGAAGGTGATATGCAGGCAAAAAGCGGCCAAAAAGCTCAGATATACAACCAGGAAACCAGGGAGCACGGACAGGATAAGTGTGAGGAGTAGCGCGGTTGCAAGAGAACGTATTCGCCTGTAAAAAAGGCAAAGCAAGCCCACCATCACCTCTATGCCCCAAAGAATGAGAGAGGTCTGCGCCAGCAGGCTAGACCCGGTATGGGACTGACAGCGTCCTTCATAGATCACGAGCAGACCAGCAGCCGAAAGGAGCAGGAGGGGAAGAAGGCCGAGCAGTATGCCGCTGAGGCGAAACCATGATCGCGGCTGTATCTTCTGTGGCGTCTGCCCGAGGGGTAATAGCTCGTCTTCGCCTGAGCTAGAGATGCTCTGTGGCTGGAATATGTCATTTTGTTCTTCCATGCACACCTCTTTCTTGCTAAGGGTAGATATCACATAGTTTGTACAAGTGACTCCGGCCACACCTGTACATACATGGTCAGTGTAACATGGAAAAGCTGAGAAAACAAACTCAGAGCTTCTCAAACGTCGTCTTTTCATTCAGAACGGCTCGCTAGCGAGCCGTTCTGAGAGGAAGGTGCTGGCGGTGGGCACGCCCACCGCCAGCACCTTCCTCTCCCTGTGCGCGCAGCAGTCAGAGCATGCCACGACGTTTGAGAAGCCCTGAAAACAAACTGCAAACCGCTTGACGAGGGCCGTATGTTATGCTATTATCATTCCACTCGCATGGGTGACTAGCTCAATGGCAGAGCACCCGACTCTTAATCGGTAGGTTCAGGGTTCGACTCCCTGGTCACCCACTCGCACCCATAGTCACAAATATCGAAGATGTTCGTAGAGGTCCACTTTGGCGGACCTCTGCGATTTTAGGCTGACGATTGATTACGATCTGAGCTTCTTTACCGATACTTCGTTGATTTGGAAACTCCTTCGCTCCGAGAGCGAACTATGAATGTTGGCTCTGCGGATTCTGGATCAGGGGGTATATTCATAGGCTCCGATATCGCAAGCAGATCCCTGGGGGCGTTTGACCCCACGCTGGTCCGTAGTGATAGCTATACTATTGACGACAATCAGGCAAGCCGTAAGCGGAATGGCATCAATGGCTGGACTGTCAGGTAGAAGGGCGTGGGTTTTCGTGGTAGCCTTTCCATTGAGTTGCAGATGCGGATCAATGCTGATGTTAGAAAGTGGGATGTCGGTAAGATCGGTACGGTGTTGGTGATCGGGGTCGAGGAAGATAGTACCTGCTGTGCTTTGAATCAGATTGTGTCCTTCCGTTGTCAGGTTCCCTGCAATGTCCGGGTCGGTAGATGCCCGATTACCAGCAACGAGACTGTTGCGAATGATTGAAACCCCAGGGTCAAAATTATCTAGCGCTTGTGTGAAAAGACCGCCTCCAGTGTTCGCTTGATTGCCGTACAGTGTACAGAAGACGAGTGTGACTCTACCACCCTCATTGAAGATGCCCCCCCCGCTGAAGATGCTGCTCCCGCCGCCAGCAGTATTGTCCGAAACGGTGCTGTTCATCAGCGTCACAGTTCCACCCTCATTGAAGATGCCGCCCCCGCTGATGAAGACGCCACCCCCGCCGCCGAAGATGCCGAATCCGTCGCTCGTATTGCCCGAAACCGTGCTGTTCGTCAGTGTTATAGTTCCATTATTATTGGAGATGCCTCCGCCGTCGCCTCCGTTGTCCTCATTGCCCGAAACCGTGCTGTTCGTCAGCGTCACGCTTCCATAATTTAAGATGCCTGCGCCGCTGCTGTTGCTCATATTGGCCGAAATGATGCTGTCCGTTAACGTTATAGCTCCATTATTATTGGAGATGCCTCCGCCACCGTCTCTGCTCATATTGTCCGAAATGATGCTGTTCGTCAGCGTTATGGTTCCACCGTCATTGTCGATGCCGCCTGCGTCGCTGCTATTGCTCATATTGTCCGAAATGATGCTGTTCGTCAGTGTTATGGTTCCATAATTGGAGATGCCGCCTCCGCCACCTCCGTTGTCCTCATTGCCCGAAACCGTGCTGTTCGTCAGCGTCATGACTCCATTAGCAACATTGTCGATGCCGCCGCTCCCATTGTCCGAAACGGCACTGTTACTCAGCGTTAAAGCTCCCTGATTACTGAACAAAAATGTGGAATTGTTTGGGCCACCGAGAAAGGTCAAATTGATGAGAGTGATGGAGGTCTGATTGTTTACAACAATCTCATTCGTTGCGTTGCGAATAGTGATCCTTCTCTCATCTGGACCTTGAATATGGAGTTGTTTATTGGGGAACACCAATGTGTCTGTCAAGGTGATCGTTTGCCCCGCCAAACTGGAGGCAAAGGTGATAGTCTTGCCGGAAAGGGCATTGTCAATGGCCCAGCGCAATGATCCAACGCCATCATTCTGGAGTGTCGTTACCTCGGTCGGATCAGGTGGGCGTTGTATGAAGAAGTAGATGGCAGCGCCTGTCGTTGCAAACAGCAAAAGCATAACCCCTATCATACTTGCCACGAATTGTACACGTTGCTTCATGCTGAAGTGCAGAAACGTTCTTTCTAGCTGGCTGGGAGTGTTGCGTTTTGCCCACGCTCGCGCTTCCTTGAGTTGGGAACCACGATAGAGGCGATCTTGAGGGCGAAGGCGCTGCTGCCACTCTGCTGCGTCCTCACTGATCTTCTGTTGCAAAAGGATGTCCTCGCGGGCTTCAGACAGCCATTCTATAAGACGCTGCCACTCGCGGATCAAGGCTTCATGACTCACTTCGAGCGTAGCCTCGCCTACCTGCTCGTTCGTCGTCAGCAGTCGAGCAGCAACAAACGCATCTATCGTCTCGCGCAGAAGTTTCGTTTGCGCCAAATCAAGCTGTTCAAATTCGGTCAGCTTCGCCCGGCGGCGAGTTGTATTCTGTTCGCTGCGCCCAGGATCGATCAGACGCAGAAAGAGGCTTCTGGCAAGCGCTTGGTGTTCTTTGGTGGGTAAAGCATCGTAGGTCGCCTCGGCGTGCCTAGCAAGAGCGCCCTTGACTCCACCGATTTCGTGGTAGGCGCGCAGGGTAAGCATTTGACCGTTGCGATGTGCAAATAACAGGTCCAGCGTAAATTCCAGAAGCGGAAGTGCGCCTGCCTGTTCACGCATGTCAAAGAGCAAATCTCCTACCAGATCACTCTCAAAGGTCATCTGCACATCAGGCAAGTGTGCGGGTTCTTCGATCACCCGGCGCAGGTCATCGCGCTCCATCGGCAAAACGGAGACGCGATGTGCATCCAGCAAGCGATAGAGTACCGGATACTGAGTGGCACGCTCATAGAAGTCCATGCGCAAGGCCAGAATGACGAGGAGTGCCCCCCGTGGCTCGGTGAGAGCTGTAATGAGCAAATCGAAGAAGTGCATTCGTTCTTCTTCTGAGCTGGTGAGGGTAAAAACCTCTTCAAATTGATCGATGAACAGAACCACCTTGCAGGCTGAGGAACCTGCCAGTTGCAGGGCAAGTAGATGGAGTGTTCGCAGCGAATCCGACGCGAATGCCGCATAGAGGGATGCAACACCTTCCAGAGCAGGTTGCCGAGCAAAAGAAACGGCCAGGGCTTCAAGGGGATGGATTCCTGGCACAATCGGATCGAGGTAGATCCATTCCTGGCTATTGAAGACGCCACCTTGTTGGAGTTGAGGAAGCAGACCCGCGAGCACAACGCTTGTTTTGCCTGACCCACTTGCTCCCAACACGGTGAGCAGACATGCATGCTGCTTCTCCTTCTTCTCCTGGACAAGTATCTGTTCCAGCGCTGTAGCCAGTTCGTCAATTAACGTGTCGCGGCCAAAGAAATCGCGTGTGTCCTGCGCAGTAAAGGCATGCAAGCCTTTATAGGGGTTGCGTGGTTCTGTGATCAGCAGGCTCTCAATGACAGGTGTCGCTGCTCTCGGCTGTCTGAAGTGCGATAACAGTCTGGTTGTGGCTGTCTCGTAGCACTGCTGGTCGCGAGCATCCAGCACTACTTCCGCTTGCCACGGGCCTGAGTGAAGCGGCGCTACGTCCTCACCTCTGACCCACAACACGTACAACGACCGCTGATAATCGTTGGCTAGCTCCATTTGCGCTTTTACTATCCGTGAACTGAAAGCAGTGGGAGAGGCCATGAGAAGTACGCAAGACGCCTGGCGGATCGCTTCATGCACAATCTTATGCAGGCGAAGATCCGATGAGAATGGATCGCCTTTCAGACGGCATACAGTCACGCCAGAGCGAGATAGATCCTCTGATAGATGCTCTACGATATCTTGATCTTCCGGGACAAAAACGAGATAGATTCGCTTTTGCAGTGTCTCAAGAACATGGCTAATCTCTACCACAATCTCTTGCCAGGCTTTGTCCATGCTCGGTTGCAATATGAGTGCCTCGTGATCCCCAGGCAGAATTTGCAACGACCGGAGTTCCGTTTCTTCCCACGCACAAGGGCGCAGCAGCAAAGGAAGGACTACAGCGTCTTCTGCTTGTCGTCTCTGTAGAGCCATCTGTATCTGCTGTTGACCCATTTCCGAAGCGAGAAAATCTGGACTCAAGAGGAGCAAGAGGAGACGGGCTGTGGAAAAATGTCGATTGCGCTCGCGTTCCCACTCAGAACCAGCCAGAACTTGCCACTCACCCCATGTCTGGAGACGCCCAGCATGTTTCAGAGGCGCAAGGTGAAGATCAAGAGACGAGACATAGGCCAGATCGACTGGATCGAAGCAGTAAAAAGCCTGTACTGGAGCGGAAGAAGTAACAATCATCGCAGGTTCCTCCCGAGTTAAGGAGTTCCTCATATCTGGTCCTCTGACTTAATAGCTTGATTATAGAGGAGTAGTTCTAAATAATATGACTATCCCTGCACAAGATTCTAAAAAATCGCTGGGGTAACTTCTTTATCATTTGGCAGTAGCGAGGGGGGTAGATAGGAAGCAGATGAGGAGGTGGCTAGGCACTCAATCATTCCTTGCCTGCCGAGCGACAACGCCACTCTCGCGTCCTGTAGCTCCCCGATTCATCGTGAGAGCGCTCAGTCGCTCGGCAATGAGGGTAGATGCGATGGCTCAGAACCACCTCTCTCATTCGCTGTTGGGCAGGTGTAAGACCTACCTTCTACGATTTGACGCGGATGATCGAAGTCCCGCGCGCAGTAAAGACATGCTGCTGGTTGCTATCGGTGCCGGTCAACTCCGTGATCATGATGGTCATTGCGCCGCTGCGGCCCTCGCGTTGGCGCACATCGACGATACGGGAGACGCAGGTCACCTCTTCACCAATGCGTAAGGGGCGCGCATAGGTATAGGCTTGTTCACCGTGTAAGAGCTGCATTCTGGAGGTGTCGAGGTGGACCGCAGAATTACGCATGCGAAAGGTGGTGGGAAAGGTGGGAGGGGCGAACTCTATCGGCTTGCCACTTTTCAGCGTGGGATCTTCCGTCGCTTCCATGAAACGCAACACCGCTTCTCGCGTGACCTGGAAGGTCTGCGGCTCCGAGCTTTTACCGATGAGACTGCTGTCAATTGCCATGTCTGTCTGACTCCTTCATTGCAACAAAAATAAGCTGATGGCTTTCGCTCCGGTTATCTTGATATAACACTACACTGTATTGGCACAGAACTCAAGTGGCAAGCAATTCCTTGCAGGGCTTTTCAGTGTTCCTCTCCTCTCCCTCCTGCCGACGGGATTGGCGCCCCGTTGGGGGCGCAGGGCAAGAGGAGAGAGGTGCAGGCAACCCCGCGACGCGGGGTTGCCTGCACCTCTCTCCTCTTGCGAGCATGACGAAAACTGAAAAGCCCTGCAATTCCTTACAGACGACCTGAGCGGGGTTGGTCGTCTGCAATAGCAAGCGGCAACGTGAAGGTGATGCGCGTTCCCTCGCCGGGGATGCTTTCAGCCCAGATCGTGCCGCTGTGAGCCTGGATGATCGCTTTCACAATCGAGAGGCCAAGCCCGCTGCCACCCGTCGCGCCTGTGCGGGAGCGGTCAGCGCGGTAGAAACGCTCGAAGATATGTGGCAGGTCGGCGGGATCGATCCCCGTGCCCGTATCGCTGACCCAGATATGCAACTTTTTCTCGCTCGCAGCCGCGCCAATCGTAATTTTGCCGTTCTCGGGCGTATGGCGGCGGCCATTGTCGAGCAGGTTGAGCAAGACCTGGATGAGCCGATCACTATCAGCCAGCACCGGCGGCGTGGACGGCGCGATCTCGTTGCAGAGCGTAATATGCGCCTGCTCACATTCCGGCGCGACCACCGCCAGCGTCTCATCGACCAGCGATTGCATATCGAGCGGGGCAAGATCGAGATGAATGCGACCAGCTTCGAGCGATGACATCTGTTGCATATCAGCCACCAGGCGGCGCAGACGCTGCACTTCACGCGCGATACGCTGGGCCGTTTCTTGCCGCTCTAGGGGGTCCTGAATGATATCATCAGCCAAAGCCTCGCTAAAGCCCTGAATGGCGGTGAGCGGCGTGGCAAGATCATGTCCAATGTTGGCGATCAGGTCGCGACGATACTGCTCGTGACGACGGAGTGCATTGACATCAGCCTCAATTGTGTCCGCCATCTCGTTAAATGTCAGCGCCAAACGGCCAAGCTCGTCCTGCGATCTGGGCAGGGTTACGCGTCGGGTATATTGTCCTCGCTTCATCTGCTCGGCTGCGACTGTGAGCGATTCAAGCGGCTGCGTGAGGCGACGGGCCAGCAGCAGGCTGAAAAGGACGACAATACCAGAGACGATAATGCCTGCAATCCAGATGGCCTGGTTGACCTGATTCAAAAACTCGTCGGGATACAATTCCGGTGCAGTAAGAAAGAGTGCTCCGACAATTTGTCCCTGGTAATGAAGAGGCAGGCTAACATAGAATGATGAGAAACGTGTATTGTTTGTGGAAACCAGCAAAATCCCATCAACCTCCTGACCCCTAGAGGCTTGTCGAAGCGCTCGTCTCAGCGTTGGATCATTACAATTGATCTGTGAGAGAGCCGTCTGGCTGCAAAGAACCTGGTTGCTAGGCAAATCTGCGATAGCCAGCACAATGGGATCGTTAGATAGACGCGAAATGGTCGGGCCATTCCCCACAATCCCCAGACTGCCGCCTAGTTGCTGATAGAGGCTCTCAATCCTTTGAGCCTGATATTGGGTACGCAGACGTAAAACGCTTAATTGCGTCATGGTGAAGTAGTTTTGCACGGCGAGCGCGACCGCGAAGGCGAGGATCAGGATAGCACCCAGCGCGACCCCTAGATAACTCAGGACGAGTTTGACGCGCAAGCTCAAGCGGGAGAATGGGGAAAAGTGAATCATCCCGGGGTCTCCTTTTTACGAACGGGTTGAAGGCGTGGGGACGAATTTGTAGCCCACACCCCAGACCGTTTGCACATGGTGGGGAGCATTAGCGTCGGCCTCTAGCTTTTTGCGCAGAGTGCCGACATGCACGTCAACTGTGCGGCCATCGCCAAGATAGGTATAGCCCCAGACCTGATTGAGCAGGACCTCACGGGTGAAGACGCGATCAGGGGCGGAGGCGAGCGTGACCAGCAGGTCGAATTCTTTGACGGTGAGGGTGATAGGCTGCCCATCGACGGCGACGCGACGCGCGGGGATGTTGATGAGTAGATCGCCGAAACGCAATACTTCCTCATCATTAGCTTTTTCTTTCTCTCCTCCGCTCTGCTGTGGCTCCTGGCCGCCAGCAACCAGGGCCGGGACGCTACGTCGCAGGATCGCCTTGACGCGGCTGACCAGTTCACGCGGACTGAATGGTTTCACCAGGTAGTCATCGGCCCCCATCTCCAGACCGGCGATACGATCATCCTCTCCCTGTCGCGCGGTGAGCATAAGAATAGGCGTATTGGCCCAGGCACGAATGCGGCGGCAGACCTCCATGCCATCGAGCGCGGGCAGCATCAGATCGAGGATCACCAGGTCAGGATGCTCACGGGCATGCAGTTCCAGGCCGGCGATGCCATCGCTGGCGCTGTGTACGGTATAGCCCGCCTGCTCCAGGTAGAGCCGGATCACCTGCACAATATTCGCTTCATCCTCAATCACAAGTATTTTCATCGTCTTTACTATATCAAAAGTCTTTCAAGAATTTACCAGGAATATGTAAAATTTTTGTGATGCTTTAAAAACCTCCGCTGAAATTATCCGCTAGAATAGCGTCCGGATCAAGCCCAGCCGTTCCAGCGCCATGTACGCGGCGGCGACCTGCCCCTGCACTGCGAATTCGCCTGTATGAATCAGTTGCAACAGCTCGGCAGGCGTGACCAGCAGATTCTCAATCACTTCGGTTGGATCGATCTTCTGCTCGCCCGTTTTGTGTACAGCGCGCGCCAGGTACCACCAGATGCGCGTCTCCGCGCCGGTTGGATTGGCAAGCATGTGAGCCAGAAACTCAAGCTGGTCGGACTCCACACTATAGCCGGTCTCTTCCATCAGCTCGCGATGGGCCGTGAGCATGGGATCATCCTCATGCTCATCGATCATGCCCGCAGGAAATTCCAGCACCTTCAGGCCAATTCCATGTTTATACTGCCGATTAAGCACAAAGCGGCCATCCTCTGTGACCGGAACAATACCGACCCAGCCGCGATTCTCGATAATGTAATAGTCTGGGATGATGACGCCATTGGGCAAAGCGACCCGCTCGCAGCGTATCTTTAAATAGGGTGTATCGAGAACCTGACGAGAGGAGAGCGCCTCCCAGGAATGCTCATCGTGAACCATCATACACAACACCTTTACCTACAAATGGATTTTTACAACCACCAACGCAGATTTATGCTCAATATAGTATACCTCATAAACAAGCCCCTCCTGAAAGCCACTTAAAATGCGCTAGTCGGCTATTTTTTGCCGATGCGCAGGGCCAGCAACACGCCGAATGAGACGGCGAGCAGCACGACAGAGAGGGCAATGGCCTTGTTCAGATCACTTTGTGTGGCAACGTAGACGGCAATCGGCATCGTCTGGGTTACGCCAGGAAAGTTGCCGGCGAAGGTGATGGTCGCGCCAAATTCGCCCAGCGCCCGCGCCCAGGCGAGACCGATGCCCGAGAGGAGAGCGGGTCGAATTAGCGGCAACACCACATGTAGAAAGGTGTAGAAGGGGGAGGCACGTAAAGTATAGGCAGCCATCTCGTAGCGCCGATCCAGTTGCTCAAAGCCCGCTCTGGCGCTATTGACGAAAAAAGGTGCAGCGATAAAAACCTGAGCCATGACCACAGCAACCATCGTGAAGGGAATAGTGATCCCCACCAGGTCCAGGTAATGTCCAATCAAGCCCATGCGTCCAAAGGTGAGCAACAGGGCCACGCCAGCCACCACTGGCGGGAGCACCGTTGGCATCACCACCAGCGTCTCCGCCAGCCCGCGACCGGGAAAATCGGTACGGGCGAGCAGGTACGCCACCGGCAGACCAAACAACACCGCGACCGCCGTACTCAGGCAGGTCGTAACAAGGCTCAGTTGTAGCGCCTGGAAGACATCCGGCTCTATCATTCCAGCCCAGATCGCCGCTGGCGGCTCGCGAAAAAACAGGGCTACCAGCGGAACTCCTAGAAAGAGCAAGAAGAGACTTGCCAGCACAGCCACAAAGGTTCTTCCAGGCCAGTTCAGGCGGAAGCGAGCGCCTCTAGGAGATGTCTTGCGGACATCTCCTTGCATATTCTGTAGCGTTGGCACTCGCTTTGCCGCAGGTCTCATAGCTATTGCGCTCCACTGCTGACGCCGATAAAGTGAAACTTTGTCAAAACCGCCTGCCCATTGGTTGACAATAGATATTGTACAAATGCCTGGGCTTCGGTAGAGTGAGCTGATTTCAGAGTGACGGCGACGGGATACTCGGCAACGACATTGAAGTTGTCAGGGATATCAATCATCTTGATCTGGTTCGCAACGGCAACGGTGACATCGGTTCGATACACAATACCCGCGTCAGCCTCGCCTAACTGCACCTTCTGCACCACTGCCTTCACATTATCCTCCTGAGACACAACGTTGGCTTTGACGCTGTTCTCAAAGGCAGGACCATAATCGGGCGACTTTGCCATCGTATCGAGTATCTGTATACTATATTTGCCCGCCGGAACGGCAGGGGCCGCGAGCACGATCTTCAGCCCTTTACGCGCAAGGTCTTTTAACGATGTGATATTGCCAGGATTACTCGCGGGTATAATCACAGCAAGTTTGTTGCGAGCGAAGATTTGCGAACTGCTGACCACTTTAGCATCGACAGCTTTATTCATATTGACAGTGTCGGCAGAAGCAAAGATATCCGCGTTCGCTCCATTGATGATCTGCTGCACCAGAATTTGCGAACCGTTGAAGTTGTAGACGATCTTGATATTCGGGTGGCTCGCCTGGTACTGTTTCGCGATCTCACCAAACGACTCGGTGAGCGAGGCCGCCGCAAAAACATTCAGGGTGACGGGCGTTGGGGCCTGGCTGGCAGCAGGGGAACTACCGCAACCGGCAACGGGCAAAAGAAAGAGGCTGAGAAGGAAAAAAATGCGCAAGGGCTGTCTCACGTTACATCTCCTTTGAGGTAGTATACAGCGACGAAAGGGAATGGGCAGCTTGAGCCATGCCAGAACCGTACTGGCCGAAATAAGCAAAGGATAAGCTCGATGGCTGAATATTCATGCATTGAGTATATGAAGAAAAGAAAGGTATGTCAAGGTTTCTGGAAACGTTGTTACTTCGTCCTATTATGTGGAGCTTTTTCGCTCATACTCTATGATAGTGTTTGCTAACGGTGTCCACCGCAGGCTTGCTCGCTGAGTGCTCGCGCCTGCGGCGCTCAGCCACTATTGTTCTTGGATGGTGTCACAACGGGACGAAGCCCCGTTGTGACACCATCCAAGAACGCCACCCTCGCACGTCAGGGCAAGCATGCCACGGGCTCGCAGGGGGCGATGGAGACAGGAACCAAACGCTATCTATGATAAGTAAAGAGGTTAGCAAAACATGTATACACCTATTTTAGCGACATTAGGCTATATTGTATCGAGGGATCGCAGCCAGGTATTGATGATTCATCGCAACAAAAGGCCGGATGACATTCATTTTGGCAAGTACAACGGTCTGGGCGGTCGTCTGGAGGCCGGGGAAGATATCGTCAGCGGGATGAGGCGCGAGATCATGGAGGAAGCTGGCTTAATCGCCGACCAGATGACGCTGCGTGGAACCATCTCCTGGCCCGGCTTCGGGAAACAGGGTCAGGACTGGTTCGGTTTTATTTTTCGAATCGAGCAATGGCACGGCGAACCCAACGAGGGCAATCGTGAAGGAACGCTTGAATGGGTCTCGCTCAAAGCTCTGCCGACGTTGCCGCTATGGCCCAGCGACTACAAATTCCTGCCGATGGTCTTTGACGATGATCCTCGACCCTTCCACGGCTGGATGCCCTATCATAATGGCGAGATGGTTGACTGGAGTTATCAGCGCATTTAAAAAGAAGGATGGAGATTCTTCCCGTGAACTTTCTCACGCCAAAAGTATGAATAATCTCATTGTCAGCGGATGCAATCTCATGTATTATACATGCAGATATTCTATTGTGAGATGGAAAAACGAGTTTTAACATTTAGGAGGAAACGCAATGCCTAACAATGATCCTGCTGCAGTAACGGCGGCCCTCGGCACATTTTCTTTGATAATCTTAGTGATCGCCCTCGCTTCAATCGTTTTTAGCATCATCATTTACTGGAAAATCTTCTCAAAAGCTGGCTATAGCGGGGCTTTAAGCTTACTGATGCTGGTTCCTATCGCCAACATTGTCATGCTCTGTGTCCTGGCCTTTGGTGAATGGCCCATTTATCAGGAGCTGAACCAATTGCGACAAATGGCAGCAGCCAGGGGAATGCAGAATCCCGCCTATCCCCAGAATCCTGTTTACCCTCAGAATCCTCAATATCGCTAAATGGACACAGCAAACCTGTAATCCAGTTCCATACCGGCGCTTTTGAGTAAAGGCGCCGGTAGAAATTTCTCCTGAACCTTACCCTTTACCCAAAACTGCTGCAACAACCCTCTTATTTCAGGTGGCCCCAAAGCACGTTCGTAGGGACCTCCCACGATGAATCGGGGAGCTACAGCGCGTCCTGCCTTGAAATTCCGAACGACAACGCTGCTGACGCGCTAGCTTCGCTCAGTCGTTCGGCAAGGAAGGCGCGATTTATCGCCTTATCCGATTGATCGTATTCTGCCGCTCTGGAGCGCGAAAAACATCAAACTATACGTATATCGTCCAATCTAGCTGCTAACGGATAACTTTTCAGAGGTGGAAAGGAGAAAACTAGATGACGAGTAAAGCAGATTTCACCCCCCAGGAGTGGACAATGCTCCTATTAGCTCCAGTTCAGACCGGGATGGCTGTTTTGCTTTCTTCGAGCAGTGGTTTGATCGGGACAGCCAAAGAGGCAATGGCGCTGTATAACGCCACCAATAAACGCGTCGCGCAACAGTATCCCCAAAATTCGCTGATCCAGGCGCTTCTGTCTAGCAATAATGATCAGGAAGATAAGCACGTCTTCCAGAAAGTTAAAGCCTACATTAGCGACAATAAAGCCCGTCAGCAGGTCAAGCCCGAAGCACTCCAAACGTGCCGCAACGTCGCCATGCTGCTCTCCCAGAGAGTCTCGCCTCAGGAGGCAGAAGGCTACAAGCAATGGCTGATGGATGTTAGCACCAAAGTTGCCAGCGCATCCTCAGAGAATGGACACGCGATCAACGATGCTGAAAGGATGACCTTGAAGGAGATTGCGGATGCCCTGGGGACCGTGCAGACACCCGCACCCTAAAGCAAAAACAGAGTAATGCTAGAATAAAGCACAGCTCTTCTAGCCCTATTTCTGAGAAAGAGGTCGTATAATTGCTACGCCTCTCTTCCAGAAATAGGGCAAATTGCTTATTTGAAGTGTTTGAGGTATAATTTGTAGTAACACAGGGGTATACACTCGGCCAGGGAAAGGAAGCGCTCTATGTCAGAAGAGAAATTGAGCCTGAGGCAACGCTTCAGGCTGATGGATGAGGCGGCCCAGCGTAAATTCATCAAGTACGCTGGCAGCGGCGCCGTTCTTGTCATCTTTGGCCTACTTATGATTATCATCGGCCTTTTTCTCAATACCGGCATGTATTCGGCAGGCAGCCTTCTGATCGGTTTCGGCGCAATTGCGGTGTTGATCGGGATCATCAGAGCTATGATCGGCTTTATCAATCCTGCCTCGCCAGTTGATATCCCACTTGCCCCTGATGATACCGAGCAACCGGAGTTAGCCGAGCAAATTTTCGAATCGGACAACCGTTCTTGAGCTTAAAGCGTTGTCAACCAGGTCAACAATATGAAACACATTGAAACGATTTGACATGCAGTATTTGACAATGGGCCTATATCATAGTATGATAGCTTTCGATATAGTCCGCCGTTAGAACTGTAAGACCTTCCTGTCAGACAGGCGGGAAGGGAGACGCAGCGAGAGAAAGGGAAAGCCATGCCTCAGGATGAGCAGTCGCAACCGAGGCGGCCCAGAACCAATACGGGCGAACGGGAGACCAGTGCGGGCTCGCAGTATGCGAAAACGATAGGGAAGTCGGTAGACACATCCACTCGAACAGACGGACACGCAGCAGACCTCTTCGATCTGCCTCGCCAGCATACGAGCGCTGTTCGTCGGGGGGAGAATCCCAAAGCCCTGGTGCCGCGAGCCACGAGCGCGCAGGTGTCGCCAGTTCCCATCCAGACTCGCCGCCAGTCGCAACAGCCAGACATGAAGAACCCGCCGCGTTCGCCGCGTATCACAACCTCACATCCCACCGAGCGCAAATCAACTCCTCGCAAAAGCATCCACTGGCTCGTCCCGGCTGGCATCGGCATGATTGCTATGCTCGTCTTATGGATGGTTGGCTCCAGCGTACTGGCATGGGGGGTACAGCGCTACAACGATTACCGCTATGGCATGCCGCGCACCTTCCAGACCGATGCGGTCGTCGGGCATGGTGGGGATAGCCCTCAGCACCCCAGCCACTTCATCGCGATGAATCTGAACCGCCAGGCGATTATCGTGGAATTTATGGCGGGAGACCCGGCCAAATCTGTGAGTTACGTTGCCCCTGTCTATATCGCGGGCGATGGCGGCGATCTGGCTCCTATCACCCTGGAATTTCGCGACGTCACCGGCAATGGCAGGGTCGATATGATAATTCATATCCACTTACCCAGCCAGGACCAGGTCTCGGTCTTCATCAACGACGGCACCAAATTTCGCCCGTCAACCGGCAGCGATAAAATACGAATATGACGGGGCGGTGTCTCGCGCCTGCCCCTGCCACGATAGGGGTTGAGGACAACCACCTGTAGCTCCCCGATTCATCGTGGGAGTTGCCCCTACATTCGAAAAATGCTGCGATAGTGTTCCGCCACCACCTGGGCTGGAAAGAAGCGCAACAGGCTGACCACCACCAGGGAGAACGCTACCCAGTCAAACCCTGCGTCAAGCGGCACCCCCAGTACCGTTCCCGCCACAGGCATCACAATGCTCAAAAATGCCTCATTAAAGACGTCCGGGAAAAACAGGATACACAGCAGGCCCGCGATTGAGCCCAGGAAAAGCAGTTTTCGGATCACGGGGATGCGTCGATCCTGCAATAACGCTCCTATCAATTTTGATGTTTTTATACTATGCAGAAAAACATCGCGACGCCGAGGACGCTCACGATGGCTGATCATCTGTTGCACGATTTTTGGCTCCTTCCTCAATAACCTACACGTAATACGTACAGGAGGGCAGACCAGTTGTAGCGGGCAAGCAACGATTCAGGCGAGTGATCGCAAGCGATTCTTTTGTCTTCTAGTGATGGAGCCAGACGGGAATGAGCAACGTCATGGCAAATTCCAGGTGCCAGAGAGTAAGCCCGACGGTGACTATTGCCAGCAGGATATGGAAGCTACGCCAGTAGCGAACCACATAGCGCAGATACTGCTCGTGCCGCAACGCCTTCTCCACCTGTTGCAACTCGTTGATATGATCGTAAGCGCCAGGAAGGAGCGCACCCGGACGGGCCAGCGCGCTTTTCCGGTCCGGCACGAAACGATATTGTACCGCATCGCGACTGATTTCTTGCGGTGTTTCCTCCAGCGAGATGTAAGCCATATCCCAGGAGGTCTGCAATACACCGCGATCTTTGGCGTTGCCTGCCGGAGAAGCCTGCCGATTGGCACCGGCCCAGGGCAACGGCGTGCCAAAGGAGGAATCGACCATACTGCGGGGATTATTATCGGGCTTGAACGTACGAATTTCCTGCTTGTTATGGACGACAATCGACTGCAAGTTCTGCGTGAGGGACTCGACGCGATCCTCTCCCTGCGCCGTCAGCGCCCGGCTAGCAGCTTTAGCAATCTTTCGCGGCGTGAAATGATCGATGGTGCGCCCGATTATGCCGCTGATCACAAGCGCGATCATTCCCCAGAGCGCGTAGGTGCCGGAGCGCGGGTTGAGATTGCCGAACGAGTGCAGGCAGAGCAAGACCAGACCAATGCTCCCAAAGGCCATATGCCAGTGCAACGAGCCATTCAGTTTGCCCACCGCCCGCTTGCGTGAGCGGCGATATAACGCATAGCGTACAGCCGCGAGCAGCATAAAGAAGGTACCGGAGATCGCAAAGCTATAGCCGGTGATACTATCCGGCGAGGCATCGCCGCTAAAGCGAAGCGCCCACACGAAAGCTGCAATCCCGAGAGCAACAAGGATAAGGGCTACCATAATGCTAGCCATGCGTGAACGGCTCCACTCGATAAAGAATAGCGAGTAGCCACTTTCTGAGCTTGCTTTCATATCACTCCTCATCTCTTGCAAGAAGCCGTATTTTGAGCCACATCACCATCGCATCTCGGTGCAGGCCAACAGGGCAGGGCGAGACGCAGGCCCCACATTGATAACATGCCTGCGCGAACCGCGCCACTGGGGCGGAGATTGTCCCCGAGACCGTCTCGCGATTCAGCACATCAATTGTGATCGGCTCGGTTAAAGCCGGGCAGGCGAGTAGACATTCATTACAGCCAATACACGCCCGCAACTCCTGAGCCACCTGGGAACCTGTTTTATGCAAAAGGGCAGGTCGGAGCTTGAGCATCTTGAGCACTTCTTCTCCTCCTTTTCCTTAAAATACATTTCCGCCTGACATCTTAGGGTTTGATGCTATACTTTTCCTCAAGCGAGGCGGCGGGAGCCAGCGGCTGTCTCGACCCGCTTGAGGGTACTGAATGAAATTAATACGTCTTTTCCGGGTTGCTATAGGACCACAGGTTCCTGGGCGCTCGCTCCCTGGCGGGCGCTTTTGTTGTCGGTTCACTGTAGGTCCACAAGCTCTGTGACACGTTTTGCCTTGTGGGAGGCATCAACTCCGGCTGATATTCCACCTCCCGCTCTGCTATAGGGGGCAAATTCCCAGAGAAGGGGTTCACCTCTTCGACCTGAACTCGGGGCATGGCCGGACCGGCTCCTTCAGCTCTGCCAGGTCGCATAGCGGGCAGATTCCCGGAGAAGGGACTGATTTCTTCAGCAACTATAGGGCTACCGTTCCATTCCTGCGCGACTGCAGGCTCGTCTCGCCTCGCAGCCGGTCTCGGCGTCTCCTGTTGTCGCACGGTTTCCGGCTGCACAGCCGGCATTGCACCCGTATAAGGTTGAGATGGCATTTGCCCCCATTCTCTGGTCGATGAAACCGCCGGACTTCTGCCCGAACTGATCATATTCTCGGCAACGCGCGAACGCATCTGCGAAAGATACTGGCGGGCGTCAAACTTGCCCTTCAAGAGCGCCCTGGTGATATTGCGCACAGAATATCCCTCGTCGATGATGCGCTTGATCGCAAGGCTATCGGGCTGGGACATGCCCAGCGAAAGATAGCCGATCAGCCGGTCATCCGCGATGGTCATGCGACGGTATCCGCCCTGGCCCGTATCAGTGAGTGTCATCACTTTGGGGTCCTGGCTCATGGGATCGCCGACGGAGAGCATAAAAAGCTCGCCCAGGTGGGTCGCCTGCCAGGGAGCGCCAAATGGCTGGTCGGCCAGTTCTTTGCGTCCCGCCAGCATGGCGCCTGCTATCTTTCCCTGCGAAACGGCGGCGTACCATAGCGCGCGAGGTTCGTAATTGCCCGTCTGCGGATTTTTGAGAGCGGCGGCATCGCCCGCTGCGTAAATATCGCGTACGCTGGTGCGCAGTTTGTCATCCACGATAATGCCACGTTTGGCGCGAATGGGGACGCTGCAACGTTCCGCCAACCAGGTCACGGGCTGCACACCAGTGCAGGTCAGCACCACCTGGCAGGGAATCATCTCCTGATGATTGGTGATGACGCCGGAAACAGTGGCGATGCGTCCCACGACCCCTACAACCTCTGTCTCCGTACGAATGGAGACGCCCGCACGGCGTATCCGCTCCAACACCATCTCGGAAGAGATTTCATCGAGAACCTTAGGCATAAAGTTGGCGCTGCGGATCAGCCAGTTGACGTGAATCCCCCAGTAGAGGAGATTCATCACGGTCTCAATCGCATGAACGCCGCCGCCAATCACAACGGCTTCGCTGACCTCGGGCAAACGGCGGCGAAAATCCAGGTAATCGCGCAGGCGGTGCAGCGTGAGCACGCCATCGAAGTTGCGCCCGGGCGTACTGTCAGGCAACCCCATCGGGGTGCTGCCCGTTGCTAAAAGCAGGGAGTCATAGCCAAAACCACGATTGCCGCTCAAGGTGACGTACTTGCTATTGGCATGGATTTCCTCGACATGGGCCGTCACCACATGAATACGCTCGGCTCGCTCAGTACCTGCCGGATAGGCCAGGAGCTGCTCTCGCTCCAGCTTCCCTATCGCAAATTGCTTCAGCGCAGGGGTGTTGATGGTGGGATGGGTTTGATCCGTAATCATCACGATCCGCTTATCGGGCGCGAGGCCGCGCGCTTCGATAGCAGCGGTCAGTCCGGCGATGCCATTGCCGATAATGACAATATCCGCCCGGTCGAGATACGGCTTGCTATTTTGTTGTCGTGCAGGGTCCATTATGCGATCTTGCTTACCAGTTGTCATGTGCTTCCTTACTACCAACATGGAATAGTTGCATGCTGAACGATTTACGCCGTTGGATACACGCGTTCTTCCTGTTACGTTAGTTAGTCCACGTCTATTGCAATCAGATTCTTGTTCGCGTCCTGCCTGTAATAGACATCGGTATGCGCTTTTTCATCACGATGGCGCTGCATATGTTTCAGTTCTCCCCGGCAGCGACCACTGCATTGAAAATGCACCTGTCCTTTGGTCGTGAGCAAGACAAAATCCATGTTCGGGCCTATCGATAGAATCTGCCCATCGTTGTGCGCCACACCGGTCCCATGCGTTATTGCGGGGCCTATCCACATCGCGGCGCTAATCCCTATCAGCGATAGTACTCCGATGAGCAAAAGCACGTAGATGGCTGCGGATAAGCGCGGGTTTATCATCTGTTCTTCCTAAAAACTTGCCTGCGTGTCTAGCCTCCGGTCATTGCCTCATGGCTACACGCTGATCTTTACACACAATGTATAGATGTGTCTGCTAACATCTATGTTATTGTATATCAGATCATTTCCGGCTCCACGTTCTTGCGGAGAAATTAGCCTAAATGTCTTACCATTTCGGGGGCAATATCAACCGGCATCGCAAAAGCGCGGGACGGGGCCGACGCGAATCACGCAGATTACGAGTGCAGGGTTATCAGGCCGCGCTGGACAGCTAGAGAAACCGCTTCTGTCCGGTTGGTAGCGCCCAGCTTGCCCATGATGGAGCTGACGTGAAATTTGGCGGTGCGTTCGCTGATAATAAGGTGGGTGGCAATTTCTTTGTTGGGCATCCCCTGTGCAAGCAGGCGCAAGACTTCCAGCTCTCGCTCGGTCAGCTCCTCTACCTGCATGGGCATACTCCCTCTGATGGGTATATTCCTCTGCTGCTGTTGACCAACGTGGTGCAATAATTTCGATGCCACCACCGGTTGCAGCAGGGAGCCGCCGCTCATGGCAACATGAATTGCCTTGAAGATCTCCTCCCGTGGCGCATCCTTGAGCAGATAGCCATTCGCTCCAGCCTGGATGGCATGGATAATGCGCTCATCATCATCGAAGGCCGTAAAGACGATAATGCGCGGCATGCCCGGCTGTTGATGCAGACGGCGAATGGTCTCAACGCCATCCATCACCGGCATTTCGAGATCGAGCAGGAGAACATCCGGGTGAAGCTGCGTCACCTTACGGACTGCTTCTTCACCATTGGCACATTCCGCGATCACCTCGAAGTCGGGCTGGGTCTCCAACAAGTTGCGGAGACCCTCACGCACAATCGGGTGATCGTCGGCGAGCAAGATGCGCACCATAGCTTCGCCTTTCTTTGCGTTTCCTTACCTTGTTTCAGGCAACTGATTAATAGGGAACTGAGACATCAATGCAAGTGCCGGCGCCCGGCTCACTTTGAATGCGAATAGAGCCTCCCAGGAGCTTGACCCGCTCTCCCATCCCGATCAGCCCAAAATGTCCTGCGCTACTTTGTTGCGACACATTTGCGGGATCAAAGCCCTGCCCATCATCCTGCACGACCAGGCACACCCATTGCTCCTCCGCCTGCAACGTCATTTCAATCTGTTGCGCCGCCGCATGCTTGCTGGCATTGGAGAGCGCCTCCTGCGCGATACGGTAGAGTCCGACTTCAACGCGTGCGGGCAACGTAGGAAAGCTCTGGGTCGGATAATAGCTATACTCGATGGTCAGGCCCGATTCTGGCTGTTGATATTCACGGGCAATCAAAGTCGCCAGGGCTTCTGGCAGCGTATGCCCTTGTAAAGGGGCGGCTCGCAGATCCATGACGGAGCGGCGCGCTTCTTCAAGGTTGCTGCGTGCCAGGCGTAACGCACGCTGAACGGCGTCTTGTGCCCGTTGAGGATGTGACGTGGTGAGAGCGTCGGCGGTTTCGAGCTGCAAAGTGATGGCGGCTAAGCCTTGAGCCAGCGTATCATGGATCTCGCGGGCCAGCCGGTTGCGTTCCTCGATGGTCGCCAGTCTGGCGGCGGCCTGCGTATGGTCGGCGGAGAGGCGCGCCCGCTGGATCGCCAGCCCGATCTGATCGCTGATAATGTGGAGCAGTTGCAGCTCTTTTTCCTGGAGTTCGCGCCAATCCTTGCTGGCGACATTCAGAACGCCCAGCGGCGTATCTCCGGCATAGATGGGAACGCTGGCATGGAAACGCAGCCCCAGCGCTGTGGGATCGCTGTCGCGCTCGGCATTTTTTAGACGGCTACAACGCAAGACATCGACATTCGAAGCCCCCTCCAGATCGCCACAAAGGAAGGTATCCAGGCAGAGGCATGAGCCGGTCATGCGCTCAGGATGATCGGCAAGATAGGGCGGTAGTGCCTGTGAGGCTGCCAGGACAGGCGTTCCCTGCTCTGAGAGCAGCCATAGCCAGCTCGTTTGCAGGTTCAGCATTTCGGTCACACGGACCAGCACTTCTTGCAGCGCCTCCCGAACGTCCACTTTATGGTTGAGGTAGCTGGCGATCTCGTAAAGAATCGCCAGTTCGCGATTCCCACGGAGCAGCGATGGTGTTTCCTGCTGAACAGATTGATTTTCGTGCTGCATATGCGTTGTTATATAGTTGGAAAGCGTTGAAAATGTACAAAGCCTGCTACAATTTCTCTAAATTTGCGAAGTCCATACTCAATCTTTTTTTGCCATGCTTACCCTGGAACAGCACATCCACAAACTCGGTTCCTGACTCCATTTCGCTTTTCAGAATGATGCCCTCACCAAACAGATCATGACGCACTCTATCGCCTGGTTTATACTGTTGTCCCTTTGGCCTGGCTGGCTCTATCTTCGGCGCCGATGGCAGCGATGGGGAAGCCTTTGGCGGTGAGGAAAAACTCGCGCGCGACGGGCTCTCTTTCTGCGGAATGCCGCGTCCATACACTCTGCCGCCCTCGCGAGAGCCGTAGATATCCTGATTGAAATCGTCCTCCCAGGCATTGCGGCGGTTCTTTGAGCTGGACGTATCTTTCTTGCCCTGACCGGTCGTTTTATGGCTGGTCAGGGAACCGGGAATATCATCAAGGAAGCGCGAAGGCTCCGTATATTGCGACTCGCCAAAAAACGAGCGTCGCCGCGCGCGTACAAGGTACAGATGACGCATGGCGCGCGTGATGCCAACGTAAACCAGCCGCCGTTCTTCCTCTAATTGCTCAGGCTGGCTGATAGAACGCGCGTGAGGCAATGATCCCTCATCCATGCCAATAATGAAGACCGCGGGGAACTCCAGGCCTTTGGCTGCATGCAAGGTAATCAAAGTGACCGCATCCTTGTTCTCCTCTTTGATCAGCGTACCATCTTCGCTCGTCTGCGCGGTATCGGCGCCTCCGACTAGCGCGACATTCTCCAGGTACAGTTCGAGCGCGACCGGAGTTTCAATCTCTTCGTAGTCTTCGGCGACGCGCCGCAACTCCAGCACGTTATTCCAGCGGTCCAGCTCCTCATCACCATTGGCACGCAGCTCCGGGCCATAGCCGCTGCGTTCCGCGACTCTATTCACCAGCTCGGGCAGCGGCAATTCTTCCACCGATCTGGTCAGGTCCGCCATCAACTCGCCGAAGCTCGTCAACGCGGCCTTCGCGGCCTTGCCGAGCGTGGGATGTTCGCTGATGCGCTGTATGGCCGCATAGAGCGAGATCTGCAACTGGCTCGCCCAACGTTGCAGTTCGCTAACGGTCTTGGGGCCGATTTTGCGGTTGGGCACGTTGATGATACGCTGCAAGCTCAGATCATCATTGGGATTGGCAAGCAGGCGCAAATAGGCCAGCATGTCTTTAATTTCTTTGCGCTCATAGAACTTGCGGCTCCCAATCACTTTGTAAGGGATATTAGCACGCAAGAATTGTTCCTCGACTGCACGCGATTGGGCGTTGGTGCGATACATCACAGCTACATCGCCAAGATGCTCAATCTCGCCTCTGGCCCGCAAAAGCTGGATCTCTTGCGCGGCGTAGTAGCCTTCCCGCTCTTCGTCGAAGGCCGTATGCACAACGATTTTGGGACCATCCCCCAGGTCCGTCCAGAGCTTTTTGTCTTTACGCATCCGGTTGCGCCGCACGATATTTTGTGCAGCATCAAGGATGGTCTGGGTTGAGCGATAATTCTGGTCGAGGATCACAATCCGCGTCTGCGGAAAATCGCGTTCAAAGCGCAACACATTCTCGGCGCTGGCCCCACGCCAGCTATAAATCATCTGATCATCATCGCCCACGACGCAGACATTGCCCCGTCCCTCGTGGCTATCGCCGGTGCCGTAACCGAGCAAACGGACCAGCTTGTATTGCGGCAGATTACAATCCTGGAACTCGTCAACGTGGATATATTGCCATTTACGCTGGTAACGCCGCAGTATCTCCGGTTCGTACCGCCAGAGATGCTCGGTCAGCATCAGCAGATCATCAAAATCGACGCTATTATTCTTCCTCAGCAGCCGCTGGTAGACTTTATAAACGCGGGCCGCGACCTCTTCGCTGTGCTTGCGGGCCTGCTCGGCCATCTGGTCCGGCCCCTGCATATCGTTCTTGGCGCGCGAGATCTGGGCATGGACATTGCCGGGCCTGTAGAACTTCTCGTCCAGATTAAGCTCCCTAATCGCCTGCTTGACCAGGGTAAGCTGGTCGTCGGTATCGAGGATCACAAACGAGCGGGTCAGCCCCCAGGGAGCGAGCGAGTCGGCCTCGATGCGTAGCACACGGGCACAGATGGCATGGAAGGTGCCGATCATCATCTCTTTCGATTCGCTCACGCCCACCAGTTTCTCCAGGCGTTCGCGCATCTCTTTGGCGGCCTTATTGGTAAAGGTCACGGCCAGGATATGCCAGGGAGACACCTCTTCATGCTGAACGAGGTAAGCGATGCGGTGTGTGATGACGCGAGTTTTGCCGCTGCCCGGTCCGGCCAGGATCAGCACCGGTCCCTGTGTAGTGGTGACAGCTTCGCGTTGCGGCTCATTGAGGCCCGCCAGTAAATCTCTCTGTTCCAACATCATCACACTCCGTCATATAGCAGCCATGTATATAGCTTAAAAAATTAACATTTTTTCTGAAATCCACGCTATTGTACCACAGATGGGGCCGTTAGGGGAGAGGGCTGTTGGCAGTATTTAATCTACCCAATCTTTTGCAGCAACATCATACACTTCCGTAGGCAGAAAAACCACCAGGTCTTTAATAAATATCCAGCATTACGTGATAGGTCATCACATAATGCTGGATATTCCAGTTTACCTATATTTCTTATTTTCAAGCCAGGCATTAGCATAGCCAGGGAAAAGCCACCTACCAGCCCATAAGGCGTATATTACTTTCCCGTTTGTTGAAGATGCCCAGCGTGAATAGCTTCGAAAGGCCATTCAATGTTCAGGTAGGTATTATCAGGGAGATGCGACCAGGGAGTAATATCGAACTGGAAACGTTGACCTTTCCCCAGTGGATGTGAAAGAGGTCCCTGAAGTTTGCCGCCCCAGAGCTGCTTGAATTCACCGATAGTCATTGGTCGCGGCGGTACCGTTCCCGTGTGAGGATGTATTTTATCTACCCAATCTTGTGCGGCAACATCGTACACGATCATACGTAGGGTGATCGGAATTTCTTTTTGAGTTTGAGAATGGACAAAGCTAGAAGCCCCGACTGTAAATTCCTTCTTCAGCATTTCAATGCCTCCTTTGTAAAAAGCTATCGTGAATGGTGCTAAATCTATCTCTGTATGTTTTTGATTCATACAAGAGTATTTTATCATAGATTTAACATCGTATTCCTGTATCAACAGGCGGACTTTGATATGAAGGACAATTTTGACCATTACGAGTATCAATGCAGTACTCGAAATTCCATATAGTTGTAAATCCTCTACATGTTGGATCAGCACATACGGATTGCCAGCTACATGTGACAAGATTTGGATCGGCACAGGGAACATAGGCAAACGTTACAGGAGAATCAACAAGGTACTTTATAGCCGGAATAAATGCGAAGAGACCTCCTATGACTTTGACTACTGTGCGACGAGAAAGTCCTTTCATTTCTTGTGCCCGTTCCTGTTCTTCCATTGTAAGCTCCTTCCTTCAAACTAAAGTTGTTAAGCCTTGCTATAACCATTAGCTTAGGCTACTTCATTCGTGTAGTAACGCTTCCCCGCTTCAACATACTAACTGCTACCAAATGTGCTCCCTTTTCGGATTTCACTCATGAGTCCTACCAGCTTGCTCACCATATCAGTACAAACCTTATCAGGCACGAGAGAAAAGCTTGAATATCTCTCTATCCCTATTAAGAGGTAGGATAGTGAGGATCATTTTTTGATACAGGCACATCTGGCTGGAATACCCAGACAAATCCCAAATATGTCGAATCGTCAAGATGAGACCAATTACTCAGATCAACTAAAACCTGATTGTTGGTATAAGGATTGACAAGATGCCCTTGTATGCCGCTGAAACGTTTTTTCAAATCGGCAATGGTAACGGGATTTCGTAAGGGATTCCCCGCCGGGTCCTTTTGATTGGGCCAATCGCCAGGCGCTGCATCTATGACTTTTAGTACTGTCTGCCCTGGAATGTTCTTCCAAATGTGCTTCTCGACAACAAAATCTTTGCTCACTTTACTCCTCCTTTTTAGCTTTGCATGCTTAATGCCGACTAACACTCAACTCCTGTATTTACGTAATACGAGTAACAAAATGCCCCGGTTTGTGCATCAAGGCAGTAATATATATCGTAATAATGATTTGAGACCTCACAGTCATAGTTAGCACACACTGTATTAACAACGTTGCAAATAACCGAACTACAAGGAGTATATGCAAAAGCATTATTACCTTGTGCCAGGTACGCAGCAGCAGGAACAAAAGCGAACAAGCTTGCTCCCAGTTTGATAACACGACGACGGGAAACTCGTAGTACATCTGAAATCTCTCTATACATCCTTTTACCTCCTAAACGTGATTAGACTAAGCTACCGAGCAGTAATTACCACTAAGGATTGTTGTTGGAACGCCCTCTGCTGAGAACATAGATCTCAGCATTTAGCTGGGTCGTTTTACTTTTTACAGTTTCTATCCCTCCTTTGCAGCAAGCGGAGAAAGTGCCTGAGAGCGTACGGCATTCAAGCGTCTATACCGGCACCATGTTCTCCATAAAAGCCAGACATACGTACCTACAAACAGGACTGAACTAGTGAGGTAATAAATCCAGGATAAAGTATCTGACTGTAAAGCCGTTATAGTCAGTAGAAAAGCGAGGACCAATTGTATAAGTGATGTAATTCCATTTGTGTTCATCCCTCGCCTTTGTAAGGCTTTTCCAAAACAACCACAGTCAGAAGTCGAACGGTGCTTAAACCGAGTCGCAACATTAAAGTAGGAGAATAAAACAAAACAAATAAGCACGCAGATCGTAACTATTAATTTGATTGTTCCTGTTGCAGCTAAAAGCAAAACAGATAAACAAATCTCAATCCATGGAAAACAAATTCCTATAAAGCTGACACTTTTTTCAGGCAGTAGGTAGTGCCTCCGAAGAGAAATAATAAAGGCTTGAGGACCATCAATTTTAGAAATTCCTGCTATGCCAAGTACAGCAGAAAAGTAAATATCTAAAATGTAATGAACAATATTCATAATTACCTCTTTCTTGTTTGATACTCAATTGCTTAAACTCAATGAAAAGGGAAGCAAAGGCAGCTATAACTTTTCTTTTGGGTACTTTCACGCCTCGCAACCTCAGTTACTTTCTAAGCCAAATATACCTTCGATTATGGTATAATGCCACGACAACACAAGACACTTTTTTGTCTGATTTACCTGTCTATAGTGGAGAAAAGGATGGAACCTTCCGAAAAACACTATTTCCGTAAAGTGGCCTTTGGAGAGCGTTTAGCACAAGCGCGAACTCGCCTCAAACTTTCACAGGAAGCATTGGCTGAAGCAGTTGGCACCACAGCGCGTAGCATTAGCCGTTGGGAGCATAATCAGGCAATTCCTCAGCAATACTATCGGGAGCGCCTGTGTGAAGCGTTGCAGACTACTCCTGAAGCACTTTTTGGAGAAAGCGATGCAAAGCAACAAGAGGCTGAAAAGCTGACTCCTCTTTGGCATGTTCCCTATCCACGCAATCCTTACTTTACCGGTCGTGAGGATATTCTATACCAGCTTCATGAGCGGCTTCACCAGGAACATCAGATAGCGTTAACCCAGCCCCAAATTATGTCTGGTCTGGGAGGAATTGGCAAGACACAAACAGCCCTGGAATATATCTATCGGTTTCGTGACAACTACCAGACGGTATTATGGGTTGGAGCGGAAACTCTTGAGATCTTGATGTCGGATTATCGTATGCTGGCTCATCTCTTCCAACTACCAGAAAAAGACAGTTCAGATCAAATTCTTTTGAGAGAAGCGATCAAACGCTGGTTCCATAGTCATACTAACTGGCTACTTGTCTTTGATAATGTGGAAGACATGGAGCAGCTTCATCTCATGCTTCCCGACGCGCGCCAGGGACATATTCTGATCACTACGCGTTCCCAGATTGTTGGAACACTTGGATTTCATATTGATCTGCAAAAGATGGAGCCAGAGGAAGGGGCGCTATTTCTCCTGCGACGAGCCCGGTTGCTTCCCCCCGATGCAGCCTTAGCAGATGCTCCGCCTTCGTTACTTGCTCAGGCAAACAAGCTTGTTGAACTTTTAGATGGCTTGCCTCTGGCACT
This sequence comes from Ktedonobacteraceae bacterium, assembly GCA_035650355.1. Taxonomy (GTDB): domain Bacteria; phylum Chloroflexota; class Ktedonobacteria; order Ktedonobacterales; family Ktedonobacteraceae; genus DASRHT01. The sequence continues at coordinate 54,973 of DASRHT010000058.1, read as the reverse complement.
TGATCAAGCTGGGGCCTATATTGAAGAGACGGCATGTAGTTTGCCTGACTATCTTGAACGCTATGCCACTCGACGAACTATTCTGCTCAGCACTCGTGGCACGCTCAGCAACCATCATCCAGATTCTGTGACTACAACCCTCGCTCTTGCAGTTCAGCAGGTTGAGCAGAAATCTCCTGCTGCTGCCAATCTCCTGCGCTTGTGCGCTTTTCTGTATGCTGAGGCGATTCCTGAAGAGTTCTTTATTCGGACCGGGGAAGCTCTTAGCATACAACTGCAATCGATCTCTGACGACTTCTTTTTGTTGGATGAGGCTATTAGAGAGCTACGGCGATTTTCGTTGCTCCGTCGAGAAGCAGAAACGAAAACGTTGAGTATTCACCGTCTTGTCCAGGCTGTGCTCAAAGACGAGATGAATGAATGCGACCACAAACTATGGGTGGAGCGCATCATACAGACTATGCTCCATATCTTTCCAGACTATCGTAATATTTTATCCCATGAAGCTCATAAGCAATCAGGGTATCAGATGCATCTTCCCCATGTCCTTTCCTGCACTGCACATATCCGAGAGCTGAAAATCAACTCGCCAGAAGCTGCGGAACTACTCTACAGAGTAGCTTATTATGTACAGTATCTGGGAAATCATGCCCTAGCTTCGTCATTGTTACTACAAGCTTTTGATATTGCTCAACAAGTTTTTGGGAAAGAACATATTACGACAGCATTTTATCTTCATGAGCTTGGGCTTATCTCTCTTGGTTTAGGACAGTACATCCGAGCCGAAGAGTATTTGCTGAGTGCATTAGCTATCCGCAAGACGATTCAGGGACCGGATCACCTAGACACAGCCGAAACACTTGAGATTCTTGCCAATTTATATGGTCGTCAAGGAAAGTTTACTCAAGCAATCTCCTCTGCTCAACAAGCCCTAGTAACTAAGAGACAGATTCTAGGATGGGATCACCACGCAATAGCGCCAACCCTCAATGCTCTAGCAATAGCTCTGATGCACAAGGGACAAGGACTGCAAGCAATCGAGTTGCTCCAAAAAGCCATTTCTATCTCTAAAAAAGCTCTAGGGGCGGATCATTTCGCCGTTGCAGCGTTTCTCAAAAGCCTGGGACATGTTTATCACTTTCAAAACCAATATGTACCTGCGTTTGCTTTTTACCAGCAGGCTTTACAGATTTTTGAACAAAAATTAGGCCCCTATCATCCGGCTATATCTTCTGTCCTAGTTGGATTAGGAAATGTCTCTTTTGAGCTAAAACAATACCACCAAGCAGAAGCTTTTTATCAAAAGGCCGTACAGCTATATGAGAAACACCCCGCACCAGATCCCTATGAACTAGCCTATGCCCTGACAAGTTTAGGAGAACTCTTTATGGCCCAAAACTGTCTCCATCTTGCACGACCTTTTTTGTATCGAACACTCATCAATTTGGGAGAATCCTCTTTGAACGAGAATATAGATAATCAAGAGGTTGTTCGCTGTCTTTTCATTATAGCGGACCATCTGGTCAAAGAGGGTCATCTAATGTTGGCACAGAACCGCTATAGGCAAGCATTGCTCAAGGGAGAAAATATGCTTGGCCTAGAACACCCTTATACTGCCTATTGTCGTGGTCGTCTGGAAGCGATATCTGTTGGGGCAATTTCAGAACACGAGGAGTTTTCCTGGGCAAGACTCAGCAGGGAAAGAAGCTATTAATAATCCATGCGGTACGCCAAAATAAAGCGGCCTCACTTTAAGAAACGTCTATTGCTCTAACAACGTGAGACTGCTTTATTTCAGATTTTAATAGATATCTCTCTAACAAACAAAAAGAGTGAGGCAACCTTCTGAAGTATCACACGTAAAATGCGACGGGATGACTTGGTTTTCCCCTTCCTCATTGGAAACCTCAGAAATGCGGATATCCAACTCGAAAATATCATCCTGAACTTCTTCAAAAAGGAATGAGGCAATATCTTTATTCATGGAATGTTATACTCCTTTCATCCTAAAAGAAAAACGCCGATTCATGAAAAACCTTTTATCTTCCCAGACCAGACTCCTGACAGCTTTCTTCAGCCCAAAGCCATTGGAGAGCTGCCTGTAAAACGGGGTCGCCTTCTTCACCGAAGCGGGTCCAATCGACTTTGACATATTGGTCAGGAGGGATCGGGCCATCAAAAACATTTCCTGCTCGATCTGCTCCCCAATAAGAGGTCAGGAATATTTTTGCCCCATTGGACAACTCCTTCAGATCATTGCCAGTTGGCAAACCATAGGTGGGCTCGCCAAAACTACGCGTTCTGGGACGTCCGCGAAATGCCAGAACGACAAACTCCCCAGAACTGCCAGTGCTTTGACTACTGGTAAGCACTGCTACAGGCGGTAATGGGCGTTGAAGCTGGTATGGATTTTTTACTTCCTCTGCAAGCTTTTCCCATCGCTCTTCCGCATAGGCTTTCCCATCACGATAGAAAATTGGGACTTTCTCCCAGGGAGAAACTAGCGCAAGGCATTCCCCCTCCCCTAAAAGAGAGCCGATTCCAGCAAGCATCGGCCACATGTTGCCTCCACTGTTACGGCGTAGGTCGAGCACCCAGCTAGAGACCCCCGCTTGATCAAGCTCCCGAAGAAGTTTCTGCGTTTCTGCCATATACAGTTGTTTGTGTTCTACATTGCCAGGCAAATCAGGCAAATCCAGGTAACCAATCCTCTCAGCTATCAATCGTCCCTCCGGTATCCTCCTTTCATCATAGAAGGACGCCTGCAGATGGATCGACCGAAGATCGTTTTGCCCCTTTGGCTGCAATACCAAATCTACCTGTTCCTCGCTCATCAACATCTGAAATTGCTGTCGAGTCAAGGTAGGTATAGGATGGTCATTGAGCTGAGCAATTCGATCTCCAATTCGTATCCCGGCGTGACCTGCCGGGCTGTTGGAGAACACAACAATCACGACTCCTTCTGGATAAGTGGCACGCAACCCGATTCGTTTAGCTATACCAGCAAGGCGTCGTTGCTCTTTTTCTGGATTCAGAAAAAAGCTGTGATTGTCTTTCAGGTGCTTTAAAGCGAGTTCAATACCTGGATAGGTATCTGCTGGTTTCTGGGCATCATGAACCAGATCAGAGACTTCCTGTCGCAGATTTGGCCAATTGACGCGATCTCGCCTGACGGAGTTCGCCTGAATATAATCTAACGCCTCGTTGAGATATGCCATCGCTTCTGGGGTCATATGCTAACCTCCCTCTAAAAGCATAAACTGTAATATGGTCATGATACCACGACATTACCGGACAGTTTTTTGTCTAGTTCATTTGTTCTCCCTTTTACACGTAGACGACCCACAAAAGCTATGTTATACTCGCACAACATATGTCGCATCTTAACCTCTTATCCGCTCTACGGCAGACCAAAAGCAAGGAGGCTTATGGAGGGGTTTCGTCATTTTGCAGCCAAAGAATCAATTGATGGGAATCGGACTTCTCATTCTCCCTGGAAAGTGTTACTTGATAAGCCACTCCGTAACAAAGCGATAGCAGCTTCGCTCTGGGTAGCAGAACACTTGCAAGATCCAGAGTACGTGCAGCAGGTTGCAATTCTGGCAAAAGAGCAGAGTTCATCTCCACAGTGGAATCACTCTCATCCCTGGGCAGCGGCTGAGCTCGCTCTTTTCTATTGGCATGTAGCCTGTTGTTTCCCTAAGCAAGACTGGCAAACGGTTGCCCAACGTTACCTGAAACTGGTTGCGATACGCAGTCAGCAGCAAAATTTGACTTCTCCGGGGCTCTTTGGAGGCATCAGTGGTGTTGCCCTTGTCATTCAGCATTTCAGCAAAGCTGGACAACATTACCTGCAAACGCTTGCTCGACTCCATCAATCCATCGCTGAACAAGTGAGTAGACGCTCATCATGGCGTCTACCACCTAAAGCAGGCATAGCCGAAACCGATATGGATCTCATTACCGGCGCTGCGGGCATAGCAGGGTATCTTGCCAGCGTTCCAACCCCTGACCTCGTTGTCCATGATACGCTGCACACACTACTAGACTATCTGCTTGCTCTCACTGAACCAGGACAGGCGCTGGGAAAGGAACGATGGTTCAGTCCGCCATCCCTGCTTATTACTGAGCAGGCTCGGCAGGACTATCCTTGTGGGCGTTTTAATTGTGGTCTGGCGCATGGCATTGCTGGTCCCCTGGCGGCACTTTCGCTCGTTGCTATGGCAGGCTATGACGCCCCGGCTTACTTGAATCGATTGCTTATGTGAGTCAGTGGCTCGTCGATCATCAAATCTATGATGAATGGGGCGTTACCTGGCCTGCTGCTATTCCGTACGAACTGGCCTCTTCTCCCGCACAATGGCGTTCGCTGCCAGCATCTCGTACGGCCTGGTGCTATGGCGCTCCGGGGATTGCCCGCAGCCTCTGGCTCGCCGGACTTGTTCTGAAAAATAAGCACTTGATGAATGTTGCCCTTGATGCCATCAAAGCCGTGTTACGTCGCCCCGAGTCGAAACGCAACATTCCAGCGCCCATCCTCTGTCACGGCAGTGCCGGACTCCTGCTGATTTGTTTGCATTTTGCTCATGAAAGCCAGGACCCATTCATTTTAGCGCAAATTCCGCACCTGGTTGAGCATATTCTGGAACAGTTTGATCCACAGAGCCCGTTAGGCTTTCGTAACATCGAGCCAGGAGACAGGTTGGTAGATCAACCAGATTTGCTCACTGGCGCGGCTGGCACTGCACTTGCTCTTCTTGCCGCCGCTAGTGAGGTAGCTCCTTCCTGGGATCGCCTGCTGCTGCTTTCTTAAATCTTTCAATGATGTGAAAAGGGATTGTTATGGCCGCAAAAAGTAATGTTCATCCATCTACTGATGCTCTTTATCTCCCTGCCGATTTTTATCTCATACGTACCCCTGCGCTCCCAGCACATACATTTCAACATCTTTCCTCTGTCGAGCTAGCAGAGGATATAAACACTGTAGATCTCAGTTCCTGGCTTCAGGTCCAACGTGAGACGACTCAACAACGCCTTTTAGAAATGAGCACCCATCCTCAGATCGAGCAGGCAATATGTGTCGCCAGTAGTTCTTTACACGAGAGTTTGGCTCAAGTGCGTCGTGGAGCGGCCCACCCCAACCGTGCAAAAAAAGCTCTTTCCAGTTTGTTACGCTATCTCATTCGCATGAGCACCCGTCCCACTCCCTTTGGTCTCTTTTCGGGAGTGGCTCTCGGCTTTTTTAGCGCAGAGACCAGAGGCCAATTGGCTTCTCCTGCTCTTCAGCAGTTTCGCACTCGGCCAGATATGAACTGGCTCTTGTCTGTATTGCAGCAGATTGAAACTTCTCCGTCCGTGGTGACACAACTTACTGTTCAGGCTAACCAGTTGGCCGTTATTGCGGGCGGTCGCGTCTATCTCCCAGCATTTGACCCTTATGGGCAACAACGCCAGCAGGCCGTTTCCTTACGGGCTACCCCCGTTGTACGCAAAGCCCTGGAACTTGCTCGCTTCCCTCTTCCCTACATTACCTTGCGCGATGCGCTTCTCCAGGCGTTCCCTACAGCGACCATCCAGCAAGTTGAGCGCCTGTTGTGGCAGTTGTGGGAGCATGGTCTTCTCATCAGTACGCTTCATCCGCCCTTGACCAACCTTCAGCCAACATATTACCTGTGCCAGCAATTGGAAACGCTTTCAGACGTTGAAGAAACACGGAAACTTCTTCGCGAAATTCTTACGCTCTCCACGACATTCGACGCTGCTGGCATTGGAGGCAGCCTTGATCCCCTGAGAGAACTGATCCAGACTCAGCAAACATTCGTCTTCGGCGAAAAACATCGACAGTACATTCAGGTCGATAGCTTGCTTGCTTTGCAATCGTCAACACTCTCTCGCACCATTGGAACGGCTGCTGCTCGGGCGGCGGAGCTTCTGCTTCGTCTCACCCCACTTCCACAGGGCGCACCAGGTCTTCAAGAATATCGCCAACAATTTCTTGAAAAATATGGCCTCAATGCCGAGGTACCCCTGTTGGAGTTGCTTAGCCCTGAACTTGGTCTCGGTCCTCCTCACAGCTACGCTCAGCCCTTGAAAGTCCCTCGCGCTCATGCGTTTTCCCAGCACGCTAAGTACGAACAGCGCGAACGCATGCTGTTGCTTTTGATGCAGGATGCTCTTAATAACCGCTCCTTAGAAGTTGAATTAGATGACGCTCATCTTGCTACACTGGAAACCTGGAGTCCTCGTTTAGAACGAGCTCCTCGCTCTCTGGAGATCTACCTGCAAATCCAGGCATCTTCTCGCGAGGCGATGGATCGCGGCGAGTTCTGTGCTGTAGTCAGCCCTAATCCTGGCGCTCCGAGTGGTGGTCGCTCCTTTGGGCGCTTTGCTGACTTGCTTGGCGAACCAGCCTTGCAAGCTTTACAAAACCTGCTCAGACACGAGGAAGCGCTTGAGCCTGATTGTGTTTTCGCCGAACTGAGTTATCAGCATAGCCACGCTCGTACCTCCAATGTCGCACTCCGTCCCTGGTTGCGTCCCTATGAAATTGCGGTCGGCGTGGCTCCTTCTGGACCCGCTGAGCGCGTTCTTCTTTTGCAAGACCTTATGGTTGGCGTACGAGAGGAACGCTTTTATCTGCGTTCCCAACGCCTTAACAAACAGGTAATCGTGAGCCAACTGCATATGCTCAACTTTTCACAAGCCCCTCATGTCTGCCGCTTTCTGCTCGAAATCGCCTCTGATGGCGTTCCTCTTCTCTCCAGTTTTAATTGGGGCAGTCTCTCTCCTGCCCCGTTTCTGCCCCGTATCACCGTTCGTCAGACTCCCTCTGCATCCTTAGTCCTCAGCCCCGCTCGTTGGAATCTTGAAGCGACGACCATTCAGCCACAAGGGACAGGAACTCCCGAAGCACGCCTATTCCAGGGGCTCCAACAGTGGCGCAAACAGTGGCGCGTTCCTCGCTATATCTACCTGACAGAGGCCGATAACCGCCTTTTGCTCGATCTTGAAAACCCTTTGATGATCGAGGAGCTATTCGAATCGCTCAAGAAGCTCAAAGAAGGGCAGCAAATCACCCTTCAGGAACTCCTTCCCGATTTCGAGCATCTCTGGCTCACTGATGGGCAAGGCGCTCCCTATTTTGCTGAGATTGTGGTTCCCCTGCTCCGACGAGATGCTTTTGAGCCGCAACCGTCTTCAGCTCGCCATGCCAACATAGGTACGATCCACAAGGGCGTATCTCCTCAAACGAACGCTACCACTTCTCATGCTGTTACTCAGCATGTGCGGGTCTTCTATCCAGGTGACGCCTGGAATTATGTGAAACTCTACTGCACACTGACGCAGCAGGAAGAGATTATTGCAGGTTCTCTGCATGATGTCATCCAACAGTTGCGCGAACAACAACTAATTGATCGCTGGTTTTTTCTCCGCTATGCTGATCCCCAGCCCCATTTGCGCCTCCGTATCCATACTCACACAAGCGAGCAGATCCAGCCAGCCCTTCACCTGTTGCTTTCCTGGTGCCGTCAGCTTGCTACACGAGGCTTGAGCCAGCGATTCGTTCTTGATACATACGAACGAGAAGTTGCCCGCTATGGAGGCCCTGACGCCATTGATCTTGTAGAAGAGATATTCAGCGTTGATAGTGAGATATGCAGGAGCATTATCGCTGCCCAGTATACACACCGTCTGACGCTAGAGCCGCTTGCTATTGCCGTTGCCAGCCTGGATCGCTTTTTTGCTATCTGGGGTTATGATAGAGGGCAGCGTCTACAATGGCTCCAAAAGCGAACGGAGCGATACACGTTTCGCAAAGAGTTCTATCCGAAACGCAAACACTATTGTGAGCTGCTTACTTCCTGGGAGCAACGCACCGATACTGACTTAACTATTCAGCATGCGCTTCTTTACGAACTTATGGCCCCTTTGGAGAACCGGCTTCCTCCTCTGGTGAGACAGATATGCCACCTTGCTCAAACAGGCCAGCTATGGGGAACGGAAGACGATCTGCTGGCAAGTCTAGTTCATATGCATAAGGTACGCCTTCTCGATCTAGATGCACACAAAGAGCAACAGATGTATGCATTTTGGCGCTACACGTTAGAGAGTTTACAACTGCGCCAGCACAAGTCTCAGCGCTGAGACTTTGCGCGTTTGCCCACTTGTACGACAATATATATGTAGTATCCGAGAATGTATCTGATGCTCGACGCCATCGCCGGCTTCGGCTCACCGTGGCGCGGCTTCGCCGCGCAAAAGGTGAGGGAGAGGATGCAGCACAGGCGCGCTGCGCGCCTGTGCTGCATCCTCTCCCTCCTGGAAGCGAGCGCCGCTGGCATGAGCACGCGGGCGCGATGAGAATCAGACACATTCTGAAAGTAGGCCCGTTTTTCGATCAAAAAAGGAGCGTATCTTGACTTCCCTGACGACGAATCTCACATTGAAACCCGATGCGATTGTTGATCTGCATATGCATACAACGTATAGCGATGGACGCTGGCCCGCACAGCAATTGATTGATTTTCTGGTAGCAGAAGGCTTTGATCTCGTCTCTGTCACCGACCACGACCGCGTGGATAAAGTTGCCGAGATTCAAGAACTCGCAGCACAGAAGGGGCTGCCAGTGATCCCGGGCGTCGAGGTCAGCACCGAGTGGCAGGGCAGGATGGGGCATATGCTCTGCTATGGCTTCGATCCAGCACATAATTATTTAAGCGACGTGACTGAGAATGTCGAACGTTTGCAGTTAGAGAATACACATCAGGTTAACGAGGAATTGCGGCGGCGCGGCTACGATTTCCCTCGCCAGGAGGAGATTCTGGCGGCCAATGGCGGGCAGTTGCGTCGTCCCTCCGACAATGGCCTGCTCCTGCGCGAACATGGATACGCGGCTAGCTGGCAGGCCGCGATGCAGATGATCCGTGAGGCGGGCTTTCGCTCCATTATGGCAGATATGGCGGAGACAGTGGATGCCGCGCACCGCAGCGGAGCGGTCTGCCTGATCGCGCATCCCGGGCGCCGAGAAAGCGGCTTTACTTTTTACGATCCCGCTTTACTTGACCAGGTGCGCCAGGAGATTCCCATTGATGGCATCGAGATCTATCACCCCTACCACCGTCAGGACATCATCGAAGCGTATCAGGAGTACGTTCGAAAGCACGATCTGCTTTTTAGCGCAGGTTCTGACTCGCATTGTGTGCCTGGACGTATGCCAATAAAGCACCGAGCCGAGGTCAGTCGTCGATTACTGGCTCGGCTCGGCATTAGCGTCGAGTAATGACGTTACTTCTGCAAGTACCAATCAGTCGTGGTAATGCCAGGATAATGCACCGTCTTCCTGACCACGCCGCCCGGATTAGTGAAATCGGTGACAGGATGGCCCTGCTCCGCCAGCAACATCGTATCATGCCAGATCGGACCCGCGCCATCCACACCGGTCACGTTTACCATCGGCGTGTTGTTGTTGTTGCCCGCCCAGACGCCCACCACGAAGTCGGTGGTGTAACCTATCGTCCAGTTGTCGCGGAAGTCGGTCGAGGTTCCCGTTTTCACGGCAGATGGTCGAACATTGCCCGGTTTCCCCGCGTAACACTCGTTCTGGGTGTAGGTATACAGGTAGAGCGCGCTACATTTACCAAACTCGTAGGTACGAGCTGCGTTATCGCTCAGTACATCGGTAATCATAAAGGACTGTTGAGGAGTGATGACCCGCGTTCCCTTGGGCTGGAGAAGTTGGAAAATCACATGGCCCTGAACATCCGTCACAGTATTAACGGCGTGAGGAGGAACGCGTATACCACCATTGGCAAAGACACCATACGCCGAGGTCATATCCGTGAGATGAACGCTTAGCGATCCTAGCACCATAGTATAGTTTGGCACGCCGCGATAGTTATCCCCAATGCCCATGACCTGGGCCGTATGCAGAGACTTATCAACGCCGACCTGCATCAGCAGTTTCACCGCCGGGACGTTAAACGAGTTCTGGAGCGCCTGGCGGTAAGAGATCAGTCCGTGGAAGCGTTCATCGTAGTTAGTCGGCGTGTACGATGGGAGGCCGCAACACATCTGTACCGTGAGAGGCGCATCCAACACTGGAGTGCCCGGGCTGATTCCCTCTCCGAATGCGGTAGTGTAGATGAATGGCTTGAACGCAGAACCGGGCTGCCGGAACCCCTGCGAAGCCACGTCAAAAGCTCCATACTGCGGATTATTGGGATCAATATTTCCCAGGAGCGTCATAATGGCCCCAGTATGATAGTTGATCACGACGACCGCCGCATTCGACATATTATGCGCTTTTGCCAGGGCCGCGATATGTGACTGCGCGATCTTCAAGACCTGGTTTTGTAAGTTCAGATCGAGCGTGGTCGAGACAACCAGCCCGGCCCGCGACAGATCCGTCGGCTTGACATGCAGTTCGTCAGCAAGCTCACGGATGACATACTGCATAAAATGTGGCGCGGCAGTATTACCCACGTAACTATGATGAAAGAAATTGGGCTGCTGCGCCTCAAAAATCGCCTTCAACTGTTCTTCGTGAGTGATATATCCCTGAAGATACATCTGCTGCAGGACTTCTTCTGTCCGCGCTAATGATGCCTGGGGATGCAGGAACGGATCGCGAGCTATCGGTGAACTGGGGATGCCCGCCAGCGTCGCTGATTGAGCAATATCCAACTGCGAAGCCGCCGAAGCGGTGGGGGTATCTTTTAAACCAAAGTAGGTAAAGGCTGCGGCATCAGCTCCATATGATTGCTCTCCATAAAAAATGGTGTTGAGATACATGGAGAGGATTTGCTCTTTGGTATACTGTCTGGTGACAGCGGGAGCCAGGATGATCTCTTGCAATTTGCGCGTCACCGTTGCCTGGTTGCCCACAATGGCATTTTTGATCAACTGCTGCGTAATGGTGCTGCCGCCAGAGACAATGTGTCCCTGCGTCTCATTGTCCAATGCGGCGCGCACAATGCCGGTAATATCATAGCCGGGATTATTCCAGAAGTTCTGGTCCTCAATGGCGATTTCAGCGTTAACCAGGTGGGTCGAGATCTGCGAGAGCGGGACCGACGTCTGCAATCCCTGATCCACCAGTTGGAACAGCGGCGTGCCATGCACATCATAAGCCTTTAAGCTATCTTTCGGGAGAATGTCCTCTAAGGTCGTCACCTGCTGACCGTAACGCTGTTGCGTCGCTCCCACAATGGCTGTTAGCGTCACCAGGACGCTGGCAAGAACAATAATAGTGATAAGAGCGCCAAATGCCATCGGGAGCATCGTCCACTGCGTCCCAATGCGCTCCGTGGTCGCGTAACGCAAGTTGCTCAGGCGCAAGTTTTTCCGCTTGATGTAGCGTTTCGTTCGCCATCCGGGGGCATTGGCGAGCTGGTGAGGGACCGGATAATACACGCCACGATCAGGTTGCTCAGGAATATCATTGAGCCGTTGCGCCGCAGCCGCTCGGCTATGGACGGGTAGTTGGGCTGGCTTACCCTGCCGGCCATTGGTAGATCCCCCAGTTTCCAGGTTCTGGGAAGCCTGCTGAGAGGAAGATGTGCCCATTGGAATCTGCTCGGTTCCCATTTGCTAACCTCTTTCTGATAAGTGCTGCAAGAACAGAAAAAGCTACACTGTACTTCTGACCTTGCTCCTCCATTGCCACACATCCACCACCAGAGAGAACGCTATTTACCTGTGAGAATGTACGGATTACAGTATATGAAAGGGATACACAAATATTCTCAGCAATAAAACTGATAGGTTCTCCTGCTACTAAAGTTACTAATGTTGCAATAGGCCATGTATAGTATATACTCTTTTCCCTGATTAAAACAACTGCCGACCTGAGAGATGATCTCTCAGAATAATGCCTTTGATTGCTCCAGCCTGCCTATAATACCTAACGGTACGATAGAAAGCACAGTAACGCTTTATTAACTATTTGATTACCACCATCCGGCGTTGACCGCTGGCGTTTTATCCGATGGCGGAGAAAATGCAAACGTATAGCTACTTGGGCAATAGGGATGAGCCGTCACGGGCGATGGATTGTCATTGTTTGGCGGTGCCCCTTCTGGCGCTGGTGACGGCTCAGGGGTCGGCGTGGACAAGGCAAATGTTGGCGCCGTACCAGGAAGGAACCAATCACTCGTCTGCACGCCGTCTGGATAGGTGACGGTATCCCATTCCAGCCCTCCGGGATTGGTAAAATCGCGGATTAGATGACTTTGTTCCGCGACCAGCATCGCATCGTGCCAGATCGGGGCCGCGCCCTGCACGCCCGTGACATTAATCATTGGCGTGTTATCGTCATTCCCCGCCCAGACGCCCATGACATAATCAGTGGTATAGCCAACCGTCCAGTTATCACGGAAATCATTGGTCGTGCCGGTTTTAGCTGCTGCGGGCCGGACGCTCCCACGATTGCCATTCCAGCAATCTTGCTGCGAGTTTGAGTAGAGCTGCAAGACATTGCAATCGAAAAATTCGGGTGTGCGCGAGGCATTATCGCTCAGCACACTGGTCATCATATACGCTAGCTGCGGGCTGATGACCTGCTGCCCTGGATCGGCCTGGTGGACAATCGTCTGGTGGGTGCTGGCAAAGACGATTTTATCAATGCCATAATAGGGAACATGCACGCCGCCATCGGCAAATGTGCCATAGGCCGAGGTGTGATCGATCAGATGGACATCCAACCCTCCGAGCACCAGCGAGTAGCCGGGCGTTCCCTTATATTGAATCCCCATATCGGTCGCCGTCTTCATGGCTGCATCGATGCCAACGTGCTGCAATACCTTCACGGCGGGAATGTTCAGCGAATTCTGCAAGGCGCAGCGCAGGGTCATATGCCCATGATAGCTAAGGTCATAGTTATAGGGCGTAAAGGTTGGAGGATTGGAGTACGGCGGCAGATCAATCGTTAATGGCTGGTCATCGATAGCCTGAGCCGGTGATGCGCCTTGCTCAAAGGCCGTGACGTATACATAGGGCTTGAACGACGAGCCTGGCTGCCGGAAGCCCTGGGTCGCAACATCGAATTCGCCATCAATGCTTTTATCGTTATAGTCAATACTACCCAGCAGTGTACGAATCGCGCCAGTATGGTAGTCAATCAGCACCACAGCAGCATTGGTAAGGTGATGAGCGTCGCGCAGTTCCGCGATATGCTGCTGGGCGATTTGCTGAATTTTATCCTGAAGCGCGATATCTAATGTGGTGTAGACGCTCATATCCGAGCGCGAGAGCTGCTGACGGGTAAGGTGATAGGTCTGTTCCAGTTGCGAGAGCATAAAGTTGACGAAGTGCGGCGCTCGATTCACCAGATTGGTCGGGCTTTTGAAGAATTGAGGCATTTGCGCTTCTTTGATCGCTTCAAGCGCCTGCACCTTTGTGATATAGCCTTCGCCCACCATTAAGTTAAGGACAGTCTCAAAACGTTGGAAGGCGACAGCAAGATGAAGCCGTGGATCGTTATTGACAGGAGAACTGGGCAATCCTGCCAGCATAGCTGCCTGCGCCAGGTCCAGTTGCTTTGAGGCAGGCCGATTGGGCTGATCTTCCAGGTCAAAGTAGACGCTGGCCGCCGCGTCAATGCCATATGCCTGCTCACCATAGTAGATGCTATTCAGATACATTTCCAGAATATCAGATTTTGTATAATACGTATTGACCTGAGGAGTAAGCGCGATCTCTTGCAGCTTGCGCTCCACGCTGGTCTCATTGCCCACGATCAGATTCTTAATCAGTTGTTGAGTAATGGTACTCCCGCCTTCAACAACACGACCGCTGCGGATATCATCCAGCGCGGCCTGGATGATGCGCGGGAGATCAATGCCCGAATTCTGCCAGAAGTTCTTATCTTCGGTCGCAATCGTCGCGTTAATCAGGTCGGGCGAGACATCTTTCAGGGAGACGCTTGTATGGATTCCCTGATCTGTCAATTGAGCCAGCATCACGCCTTTGCTGTCGTACATCTTGAGGTTGTCACGCGGCACCAGATCGCGCAGCGTAAGCACGCTGTGCAGGTACTTTGCCTGCGTGTCCGTGGTAAAACGATAGGTGGCGAACGCTCCCGCTCCACTCAGGGAGAGGAGGAGCACCAGCACGCTCAACACCGTGCTGAATAGCACCACCCAACGACGTCTGATTGTAAGCTGCACATTGCGCCTGTCTCGCTGCCTGTGCTTACGCGATAAGCGATAGACCAGGGCTTTGCGGCGGCGAGTGTTTCTGCCGCGCACGGGTATTCTCTGGAGAGAGCCAGCCACACTTTGAGGAGCGTATTCCGCCACCTTGAGGGGCGGAGTCACGGGAGGCTGGAGATCTGTGTGCCATGCTGGCACCATAGGTCCTGTCAGCTCATCGTCCAATAGCAACATACTCAGGGGGAGCGCCGTTATATCATCGCCTGTTGTTGTATTTAATGCCAGCTCTCTTTCCTCAGGCTCAGGCAAAAGTTCCGTTTTGAGCAATGAGAGTACATCATCTGGTAATAAATCTGGCACAGGAAACGCAAGGGGAGTAGCGGGAAGGAGAGACATCGTTGTTTCGTCGATAGGGGCATGTGCTTTTTCTGCAATAATTTCCTGCATCTCCGGCAGCTTGATCGTGATTTTGCTTCGAGGGGCAGCAAGAACTTCCTGTGTCTCTGTCAGTTTAATTGTAATCTTGCTTCGGGGGGCAACAAAAGAGGGAAGCTGAGCATCCTCCGACTGCTGCTGATTCACAGACATAGCGGCATCCCCTTAAATCCTTGTGGTATGTTTTATTCCATCAAAAACATAACATATACCAACATGATTGAACAATATCTAAAAATGAGAATTGCTCGTGGACATACAGGTACGCAGTTCTGGGGATCGGTGCAATATCTGCCACGCGGTTCCCTCCGCATACCTTGAGCTAGCCAGACGCGTTTTTAGCTGGAATGCGGCTGGAGCTCCTTACTAAAGAAGACGTTCTAGAAGATAGAAAGGTTTCGGCTGAACGGCCAGAATAGCTAATTTGAGTATAACTGATATTTCGGGACATAGCAAGAACTGGCTTGACATGGTTTACGTTTGTGCGGCTTCGATAAGTGCTGGCAGAATCTCGTTGGTAATAGCCTGGATCTGGTACAGGCTTTCGATCCAGGGAATATCCTGTTCGCGGACCCCGCGAAACTCCACGAGTTGCAGGATCGCCTCGTCAAAGAGCGTGCGGAAGTAGAGAAAGGCCCGCACAGCATCGGCGACCGGCACATGTGATTTGCAGGTGATGGAGCCATATTCCTTACCCAGTTGCATGGCCTCGCTGCGTAACGCCTCCTTGTTTGTCGCGTCACTCAACGCACGTTGTAGGAGATCAAGCACGCGCCTCCCTAGATGGCGATAGGCATCGCGGGCCGTCTCATCGAACTGCTGATACCAGGGCAGCGTGCTCAGCGTGCCATCGGTAAAGGCGAAGCGGACCCGCCCCATGATACTTTGAATAAGCAATTGAGCCGTCGGGTGTGGCTTTGGCTCCATCTCCTGGCGCAGGCGGGCCTCGACATCAGCACGGCGAAAGCGACGATGGCCGCCGCTGGTACGACGCGAAGGCAGTTCATTGCGATCAGCCCACAGGCGAACCGTGGCCGGATGCATTCCCAGCAGTTCAGCAGCTTCGCGCAGGCTCAACCACTCTTCTCCTCCCTGTGATGACAACACGACACCTCCTACCCTTGAAATGCAGTTGCGAACGCCGCAGGCCTGCGGCTAGTCCAGATAGACTCATGCAACTGAAAAGCTTGCTATCCAGACGGCCAACGCTCCCACAATGAATCGAGGAGCTACAGCAGCTAGCTGCGCTCAGGCCGTCTGCAAGGAATTGCTTGCCAACAGTGGTAGCGATTATTATTAGTAAGCGCCTAATTTGTAGCTTGATTGTATGGAATTCATGACGTGCCGTCAAGTACAAGCCGGAAACCGCAGGATTCTCCGCATCTTCGTCTCCCATGTTACAATACTAGCAATATTGTTTTGATGAGCCTCTCCATCTTCCGCGCTCCAATGCTGTTGGACATGATAAATCAGGTTGGACATGACAAATCAGGTCCCTACAGGAGCGCGGCATGGAAGTGAAAAGGAGATCTGCCTGGTGACTACAACCCAATCGTTACCCCATTGGGACATGTCCGTGATTTATCCAGGTCTGGACTCGCCGGAGTTTGCTCAAGGCTTTGCCCAGACAACACAGGATATCGCCAATCTCGCACTCCTGTTTGATGAACATCATGTTACCCAGCAGCCAGCCCAGGCTGTGGATGATAGCATTATCCATACCCTGGAAACCGTATTTGCACGCTACAATGCGACTGCGGATCATATTAGAATGATCATGGTATACATCAGTTGTTTTGTGAATACAAATTCGCGCGACAATACTGCTCAGGCCAGGCTAAGCGAGTTGCAGCAGCACATGGTACAATGGTCTCTCCTGACCACCCGCCTCACCGCCTGGCTCGGTTCACTGAACGTAGAGGAACTGATTGAGCGATCCGCAACTGCACGCGATCATGCATATATGTTGCGTCGATCTAAAGTGCAGGCGCAACATCTCATGTCGCCCACTGAAGAAATGCTGGCCGCGGAGCTGGATGTTATTAGCGGAATGGCATGGGCCAGGTTGCATAGCAATGTCACCTCTCAACTGACGGTCCCGCTGGAAATCGCAGATAAGGTGCAGGAACTCCCGATGAGCGCGATCCGCAATCTGGCCTATGATGCCGACCGGGAGGTACGTCACCGCGCCTATGAAGCTGAAATCGCGGCATGGAAGCACGCTGCCCTGCCTCTTGCCGCCGCTCTTAACAGTATCAAGGGCGAGGTCAATATTTTGACGCGGAGTCGGGGATGGGAATCTCCTCTCGCGTCTTCGTTGTTCAATAATAATATCGATCAACAGACGCTTGATGCGATGTTCTCGGCTGCCCGCCAGTCCTTCCCTGATTTCCGCCGCTACCTGCATGCCAAAGCCCACGCGCTTCACCTGCCGCGCCTCACCTGGTACGACCTGTTCGCACCGGTTGGCTCAAGCAGCCGGATCTGGGAATACGACAATGCTACGGCCTTTATTGTTGAGCAATTTGGCACTTACTCACCCAGGCTCGCCAATTTCGCGGCCCGTGCGTTTAAAGAACACTGGATCGATGCCGAGCCACGCCCCGGTAAGCGTGATGGAGCTTATTGCACACCATTGCGCAAAGACGAATCACGGGTATTCGCCAACTTTAAGCCCGCCTTCGGCGGCATGAGCACGCTCGCCCATGAACTGGGGCATGGCTACCATAACTTCAATCTGGCTCAACGCACCTCGCTTCAGCGCATCACGCCGATGACCCTGGCTGAAACCGCCAGCATTTTCTGCGAGACGATTATCCGCCAGGCCGCGCTGCAAAAAGCCGATAAGCAGGAACAGATTGTGATCCTTGAGGCTGCGCTAAATGGCTCATGCCAGGTGGTGGTCGATATTTATAGTCGCTTCCTCTTTGAGCAAGGCGTTTTTGACAAGCGCAGGCAGCGCGAGCTATCCATTGATGAACTCAATCATCTAATGCTGGAAGCTCAGCGGGCGACTTACGGCGACGGGCTGGATGAAGCAACGCTGCACCCATACATGTGGGCTGTCAAACCCCACTATTACAGCAGTGCCCGCTCGTTCTACAACTACCCCTACATGTTCGGCCTGCTCTTCGGTCTGGGGCTATATGCACGCTATCAGCAGGACCCGGAAGCATTCAAGCAGGGCTATGATGATTTACTATCATCAACCGGACTGGCTGATGCGGCAACGCTCGCGGCCCGCTTCGGCATTGATCTCCATTCTGAAGCGTTCTGGAATGCCAGTCTGGATGTAGTGCGTAAAGATATAGCGCAATTCGAGGCGCTAACACAATAGCAGAGGTTATTGAGAGGAAGAATTTATCTGTCGCGCTCTAGCTAGCTAATCAGTAAGTCGGCCTGATAGATATCGGGCCGACCTGCTCTAATGATGTGTGATAGTAATTGTAAATGGTCCCCATTCGCCGGTTAAGCCCTGGCCGTGGCAGGAGACACTCTTCCCCTGCGCGATGCCCTTCTCGGTCATCAAGCCAAGCGCGATAATGCAGGAATTTATTTTGCTGGGAACCTCCGTATATGTCCCCATGTTTTGTCCATCAACGAAAAAGCTCACCTCATCACTATTTTTCGCGTAACTGATGCGATAGTGATGAGTTTGCCCATAGGTTGTTTCAACGGGTAGCTCGTTAAAGTCCGAAAAATACTTTGGCTTTACCGGCTCATCTGGATCTGCTGGGGCGGGCACTCCTGGAAAGGGCAGGCGAGCAAAGACGGTCGCTATCCTGTCGTTGCAAGCAAAGACGTCGAGCGCCATGCCGGTTTGAAAGTCCAGCAGATGAGCCGAAACAAAGCCGTCATAGAGATCATGCGGGCGCGTGCCACTACAGCGCGCGCTCATATCCCACTCAAAGGAGATTTCGCCATCATCAGGGATGACAAAGCGACTGGTCGAGAAAAACATATTTTTGGCATTATCGAGGATCTGCACGCGGCCATGGGAGCGCGTCAGCCTTTCTACGCGTACCCGCAGGAGATCACCCTCGACGATCACCGCCGCATCCGGCTCACGATAGCGCCAGAATGTGCCATCGGGCAGCGCAAATCCGCCATACTCCCACTTGCGATCCACGCCACTGATAATGCTATGATAGCCCGCATAGGTCGATATCGCTGCCTGTTGCTGCTCATCGCCGCTTGCCTGTACTTCTTGCATACTCTTCCTCACTTGACAATATCTTGATCCAATAGGCCATATCTCCTTTAGTATACAACGAAGATAGCTTGCAGCCGATAATTCATGATTTTTCTGTTTAAACGAAATATAACAATTTATCAATTATTGCATCTCGCCCAAAAGGCCGAAAGGAAAGTATAAAGGTATGCGAATCCGGCTCTAACCGGCAGCATAGACATCTCATCTATGCTGCTGGCATATTGTGTATTTGAAGAGGATAAACAGGATGAGAAATATCACTGCACGCGCCTTCTATTGGATAATTATTGTATTTCTGACATTCACAGTTGTTAGTAAGACTGATGGAGTCTCTGTAGCGCGCCCCATCCGAGGAGCTAACATCACTACCAGTCCGATTCAGCACATTGTGTTTATCATCAAAGAAAACCGCGCCTTCGACAACTATTTCGGGCTCTTTCCCGGCGTCAATGGCACCACCACTGGAAAAATCAAGCAGGGCAAAGTAGTCCAGACAATCCCGCTCAACAGTCTGCCCGATAGTTCGGTTAACTACTGTCACGAATGGAGTTGCGCCCATATTGATGTTGACGGTGGGAAGATGGATGCATTTAATGTCGGAAGCGCCAACACTGGCTGCAACATCACTCCTTATCCCTGTTATGCAACCGCGAAACCCGGCTTCATTCCAAACTACTGGGCGTTGGCCTCTCATTTTGTGCTGAATGATAATGCCTATTCCTCAGAGGTCGGAGCCAGTTTTGTCAATCACCTTTTTACGGTTGCGGGCGCATCAGGACCAGATCAGGCACATAGCGCAATTACAAACCCGGCGCGCCCTGCAGGAACGTCATCCCTCTCCTGGGGCTGCGATTCGCCCGCAGGAACAACTACAAAACTACTCAATGGAGCAAAAGTTTTTCCCTGTTTCAGTACTTTCGCTACCCTTGCCGACGATATGAATAAAACAGGCGTATCCTGGAAAGAGTATGCTCCTCAATCAAATGAAAGAGGATATGTCTGGAGTACGCTCAATTCATTTCCAAGTGTGCGCACTAACTCTGGCGTAGTGCCCTGGCAAAATTTCATTTCCGATGCGAAAGCAAACGCTTTGCCCGCATTTAGCTGGCTAACTGCACCATTCCCACAAAGCGAACATCCTCCAGCCAGTTCCTGTGCGGGCGAAAACTGGACAATTAACGCGATTAATGCAGTGGAGCAGAGTCCTGAGTGGTCTTCGACGGTCATCATCCTGACATGGGATGACTTCGGCGGCTTCTATGACCATGTCAATCCTCCTACCGTGGATGGACTCGGGCTGGGCTTTAGAGTTCCATTGATGGTTATTAGCCCTTACGCTTACGCCAATGATAATCCGAGCAATCCACATGTGAGCCATGCGCTGCTGGAATTTTCCTCCGTTCTCAAGCTGGCAGAGAGCGTCTTCAATCTCCCATCGCTAGGGAAGCGCGATCTGACAGCGGGCGATCTCATGAGCACATTGGATTTCTCGCAGGTCCATAACAGCCCGCTGATCTTGCCCATGCGCACATGTCCAGCCGGTTCTAGCTCTAACACGCAGCCTGTAGGAGACCTGGACGACTGACCAAAACGGCAAGCTGCGTCTTACCTCCTACCCTATACGTGCTATATGGGAGCAATATCCGTTCATCAACTAGCAATGTAGAAAGAGGTTTTTCGGCATGTCAGAACAACAACATCAACCTGAACCGAAAGTGGGCGTTGCCGTTCTTATTCAGAAGGGTGACCGCATCCTGCTCAATAAGCGCAAAAATACGCATGGCGCGGGCACATGGGCGCCTCCGGGCGGCTATCTCAAGTTTGGAGAATCGTTCGAGGATTGCGCCGTTCGCGAAACCAAAGAGGAAACTACCCTCGACATTACTGAAGTCAGGTTTCGCGTCATCACCAGCGATGTGTTTGAAGCGGATCAGAAACATTTCATTACCATCTGGATGGACGCGAAATATCTCTCCGGCGAGCCGCAGATAGCCGCGCCAGATGAAGAATCAGAGCTTGAGTGGTTCACCTGGGATGCCTTGCCACAGCCACTCTTTCTGCCACTACAGCACCTATTGGAGGGCAAAACCTACCCCTTGCAGACAATGGCAGAGAAACTGGGTACGACGGGCGAGCATGCTCAGCAGTTTCATTACTAATTTCAGTACCCCCATTTCAGTATCCTCAAGCGGGTCGAGCTGACAGACGGTTCGACCCGTCCCCTTGAGGAGAGTATAGATATCGGACACGATAAATCGAGTCCCTACAGATGTCTGGTGGAAATGCACCAGAGTACACAACTATGTCAGCTAAAGCGTGTACACAGTATCGCATGCAAACGATATACATCAGCGGAGTTTTTTTGAGTATCTAGCAGAAGGAGAGAAACTATCATGCAGAATACAGATAACCCGATGCTCACCGATCAAATGAACGACTGCATTCAAGACTGTCTCAACTGCCATACAGTCTGCCTGGACACAGCTATGAGGGTGATGCAGAAGGGCGGCAATGCGGATAATGTGCGCACTCTGCTTGACTGCGCCGAGATCTGTCTGACATCGGCTCACTTCATGCTGCGCAACTCGCCCTTACACACCAGCACCTGCCAGCTCTGCGCCATGATCTGCCAGCATTGCAGTGAAATGTGCTCCCAGATCGGTGAAAATGATTGCGCCAACGCCTGCAACGCCTGCGCAAACTCCTGCCAGCAAATGGCTAAAATGGTGGCATAGGAGCAATCCCCTCGCGGTTGTCCTCGTTCCGGTGGTTGTCTGATTCCTGTAGGGGCAAACCCTCGCGGTTGCCCTTCCTCCGGTTACGCTGCCCCTACGAATTTCTGCGATTTTGCAAAAGGTGTTGACAACATGGCAGAGGCGTGATATTATACATCCTGTCAAGAGAACCGCCTGTATGCGCAGGTGAACCGGTGATCATAGCGAAGAGGAGACACCCGTTCCCATCCCGAACACGGAAGTTAAGCTCTTCAGCTCCGACGATACTATGGGGGTAGCCCCACGGGAAAATAGGAAATCGCCGTTTCACCCGCTCACACAGGCGGTTTTATTTTTCCCCCTGACCAATCAGTCAGTTATCAAAGGATTAGGGCCATCAGGGCAAGCGCGCGGCTTGTCCCTACAGGTATAGGCAGACAACAAAAATGGAGCGACTATGAGATAGCCGCCCCCGCATCTACGTTGCAAGTAGAGCCAGTTACATCATCGTCCCTTGATTGGCATATTTCTCGGCATAGTCACCAACTATAGGCAGCTTGAAGTACTTGCCCTGGAAGCCGTTGATGAGTAGCACAATCCAGCCAACAAACGCAACAAGCCCCACCAGTCCGCTGGCACAAACAGAAAGCAACCCCATAAAAGGGAAATTTCCTATGATATTGAGAGCAATATCCAGCACAGTCAGGCCACCGAAGAAGAGCATTGACTGCATCGCATGGAAGCGCACAAAGCGGTTCTGTTTTTCCATCAGGAAAAAAATGAGTCCTGTGACCCAACCAAGCACATAACTCAAGCCCGCTGCCACGTTCTGGTCCAGCCCCATAGAAGTCGCTCCGGCCATAGGCGTTCCATACTGCGCCTGACCATACTGCTGACCCGGCTGGCCGTATTGTTGGCCCGGTTGCCCATACTGTTGGCCTGGCTGACCATATTGTTGACCGGGTTGACCGTATTGCTGGCCGCTATAAGGATCGGTGGGTTGTGGTGGTGGGGTATAGCCGCCGTACTGGCCTGGTTGATTTGGATCTTGTCCCTGATAACTCATGATATATCCCTCTCTTTGTTTACGAATATAAGACCCCAGTAGCAAGAAACATCTGGCCACTCATTACTACATGACGTTATAAGAAGCAAACATTAACCTGCCTATCCATATCTCCTCCCTATCACAGGTCTGCTAACCCTTTCAAAACATACTACGCAGCAGTTTTAAAAAAGTTAGAGAGTGGAAGAATCGTCTTCGAGCAGGCCCTGCTTTTCCTCCTCTAGCATAGCAGTGTACCATCAAATGGCGAAGATTGCTGTGATCTGCTCCATCTGCTATCTATAACAACGAACAAGGAAGCGATTTATTCAATATCATTTTCGTCCTGCTCGGCACGCGCGCGAGGATACAGCTCAGACTCATTCTCCTCTAGAGGCTCGTGTTTGGCGGCTCCCTCCTCTTCCCCCGTGGTATCAGAGATACCCGTGCGGCGAAGATTTTGCGGGTACAGAGTGGATATGTGATCTTCCAACAGCAACGAATGTGGCTCCGTTTTCTCTTCAGCAGACGGGGGGGCTTCCTGTAGCGCGTGCTCAATTACCTGATCCATCGTGTCCACCAGGATAAACTGGGTGCGCTGGCGAATTTTGGTGGGAATCTCGGCCAGATCTTTCTTATTGGCTGAGGGAATAATCACCTGGGAAATATTAGCCTGATGCGCCGCGAGCACTTTCTCTTTCAAGCCGCCGATACCCAGAATACTGCCCAGCAGCGTGATCTCACCTGTCATCGCCAGATTGCCGCGCACAGGCCGCTTTGTGAGAGCTGAAACCAGCGCGGTTGCAATGGTGATGCCAGCCGAGGGGCCATCCTTAGGAATGGCATTTTCGGGCAGGTGGATATGCAGATCCGTTCCATCCTGGAAATTCGGATCGATCTGTAACGGCAATGCTCGCGTACGAATGTACGAAAGCGCGGCAATAACCGATTCGCGCATCACATCGCCTAGTTGGCCCGTGACCAGCAAATCGCCTTTGCCCACCATTGTGACCACTTCCACCGGCAGCAGGATACCGCCGTTCTCCGTTACAGCTAGCCCAATGGCAGCGCCTATCTGGGTGCGCAGCAGCGGCATCGCATTGTTATAGCGCGGCGGCCCCAGGTATGGCTCCAGCCTGTTTGCTGAAATGCGCACATGCGTCTGAGGCTTCTCAAGCACCTGCCTGGCTACCTTGCGGCAGATATTGGCAAGCTGGCGTTCAAAGTTGCGCACGCCCGCCTCACGCGTATAATCGGTGATGATGCGCTGCATGGTCCCCTGCGGGATCTTCAGTTGATCAGGCGTCAATCCATGCTCGTTCAAGACCTTAGGCAAGAGATGACGCAGGCCGATGTTCACTTTTTCTTCAAGCATATATCCGGGCAGATCGATAATATCCATACGATCAGCCAGGGCGCGTGGGATCTGGTATTTAACGTTGCCGGTGCAGATGAAGAAGACTTCCGATAGATCAAAGGGAAGCTCCAGGTAATGATCGACAAAGGAGTTATTCTGCTCAGGGTCCAGCACCTCCAGCAGGGCCGCAGCAGGGTCGCCACGAAATTCAGCGGAGAGCTTATCAACCTCGTCCAGCAGGAAGACCGGGTTACGAACGCCCACCGTCTTCATGCTCTGAATAATACGTCCGGGTAGAGCGCCCACATAGGTGCGGCGATGCCCGCGGATCTCAGCCTCATCATGCACGCCACCGAGCGAGATGCGAGCAAACCTGCGCCCGAGCGCACGCGCAATAGATTGCCCGAGAGATGTTTTCCCAACCCCTGGCGGACCGATAAAGCAGAGGATCTGCCCCTGGCCTTCCTTATTCAGTTGACCCCCTCGGCTAACAAATTGCTGGCGCAGCTGGCGTACGGCCAGGAACTCAATGATACGCTCTTTGATCCCTTCCAGCCCATAATGATCCTCATCAAGAATGCGGCGCGTCAACTCGATATCAAAAGTATCGTCGCTGCGTTCTGTCCAGGGCAGAGCCAGCATCCAATCGATATACGAGCGTATCACACCAAGCTCAGCCGACTGCGAGGGTGTGCGTTCCAGGCGATCAATCTCTTTACGCACTTTGACCACAACATCTTGCGGCATCTTTTTCTCAACCAGCTTGGCTCGCAGCTCATCGGCCTCTGATGAGCTTTCCATCCCCAGCTCTTCCTGAATCGCCCGCAGTTGTTCACGCAAGTAGAACTCTTTTTGAGAGCGATCCACCTGCGAACGTACGCGGCTGCGGATCGTCGATTCGAGTTCCAGGATCTCAATCTCGTTCCCCATAATCACGCAGATCTTCTCCAGGCGCTCCATAGGGTCTAATGTCTCCAGCAGGTCCTGTTGCTGCTCCATCTCGGAGACAAGGTGGGCCGCCAGGGTATCGGACAGGCGCGAAGCAGTCTTGAGAACCACAATCGAATTGATATCTTCCACGGAGAAACGGCGATTGAGCTGCGCATAACGTTCAAACAGATTAGTAGCGTGACGCACCAGGGCATCTGCTTGAGGGCCTTTCGCCTGAGCCTCCGTGAGGGTCTGCACGCTCACTCGAATAAACGGCTCGACGTCAAGGTATTCCTCGATCTGCACCCGGCTCACGCCCCGCACCAGCACCTGGAGGCTACCGTCCTGCTGGCGATGCATCGTACTGATCTCGACAAGCGTCCCTACAGAGTAGATATCTTTGGGCTGGGGATCATCAATATCGGCGCTACGCTGTGTGGCAGTGACCAGCATGCGATCTGGCCGCATCATAGCCTCTTCAATGGCGCGCACCGTCTTCTCTCGCGCAAAAACCAGAGCATGTCGATTATGGGGAAACGCAACGATGTTCTTCAACGCCACAAGAGGGTACGCTTCCTGCATATCCTGCACGACATCCTGGCGTTCTTGCTCACTCATTGGTTCCAGCCTGTCTCTCCTGTCCTGTCAATCTCAGGGTAACTCAAGTACTGCACTGTTAAATAGGATGAGCCTGCACTAGGCAGACTCATTTTCAGAATAGGCGCTTGCTCGTTCACTACGCGTGACGAGCATAGGTTTGTGGCGCGAGGTGATTACATCTCCGTTAATCACGACTCTCTTCACATCCGCTCGCGATGGAATCTCATACATCACGTCGAGCAAAACATCCTCAATGATGGTACGCAGCCCTCTGGCGCCGGTACGCTGCTTCAGGGCGCTATCGGCTGCCGCTTCAAGGGCATCGTTGGTAAAGACCAGCTCGACACGATCAAGCTGGAATGATTTCTGGTATTGCTTGATAACGGCATTTTTCGGCTCGGTCAGAATGCGGATCAGCGCATCCCTATCAAGATTGTCCAGCGATACCACCACGGGCATACGACCAACGAATTCCGGGATGAGCCCATACTTCAGCAGATCATCGGCGATCAGTTGGGTTAGCACCGATTCACTCTTTGTCTCGGTGGTCTCGGGCGTCGCATTGCCGCGGAAGCCCATAGATTTGTTGCTTCCCAGCCGCCGCTCGACAATCTTATCCAGCCCCTCAAACGCACCGCCACAAATAAACAGAATATTAGCTGTGTTTATCTGGATAAAGTCCTGGTGCGGATGCTTGCGTCCGCCCTGAGGGGGAACATTGGCAACAGTACCTTCAATAATTTTGAGTAATGCCTGCTGCACCCCTTCGCCCGAGACATCGCGTGTGATCGATGGGTTATCAGACTTACGAGCAATTTTGTCAATTTCGTCAATATAGACAATGCCACGCTCAGCGCGCGCCACATCGAAATCTGCCGTTTGGATAAGTCTCAAAAGGATGTTTTCAACATCCTCGCCCACATAACCCGCCTCCGTCAGCGCGGTGGCATCGGCGATACAAAAAGGCACATCCAGAACTTTCGCCAGGGTCTGGGCCAGCAGCGTTTTACCGCAACCGGTAGGCCCGATCATCAGAATATTACTCTTGCCCAGCTCGACATCGTCGATCTGCATCCCCACATTAATGCGCTTGTAATGGTTGTATACCGCTACCGCCAGCGTCTTCTTTGCCCGATCCTGCCCGATGACATAGTTGCTGAGCTGCTCATAGATCTTCTTAGGCGCCGGTATCTTCCCTGTTTGCAAGCGTGGCTTGGCGACAGTTGCTTGCTCCTCCTCAATGATTTCGCGGCAGAGGTCAATGCACTCGTCGCAGATGTACACCCCCGCCGGTCCTGCAATCAACCGCTGCACCTGGTCCTGACTTTTGCCGCAAAAAGAACAGCGATAAGTCGTACGCATATTTTTTGAGTTTGCCACGTCTGTCACCTTTCCTGCAAGCGCAACATTACTCCCGGTAGTCGCATCGTTTTTACTCTACCTTCTCCGTTTCCACGCTGTCGGAAGGAAGAGATGTCGCTGTTGCAGATTCCTCTGTCTCAACACTTTCATTATGAGTATCAGTCAAAATGGTCTCACCGGCAAGCGCCTCCTCCTGGGCATTGGTCGCCACAGCCTCATCTTCACTCACCAGGTCGGGATCGGGCGGCGTCGTTAGCTCCACCAGACGTGTCAGGGCTTTCTCGCGGCGATAGCTAATGGCGAGCGCCTGTATCTGCTCCGGCGTCTGTGGAAGGGTCTGCCCAGCCTGGGCATAGGCTTGATAGAGCGCCTCTATCTCTTCTACCCCAATGCCAATATCTTCACGGCGCGCCACTTCGTCAAGCACGAGCTGGCGCTTAATGCGATTCTCTGCATCGGGGCGCATCTCCTGCTTATACTCGTCAAGGTTTTTACGCATCATCATCAGATATTGATCCATCGAGAGGCGCTGTTGTTCCAGCATGTGCGAGAATTGATGGACCATGTCCTCTACTTCTTCGTCAACGAGCAGAGGATGCAAGGTAAACTCGGACTGCTCTATCACGGCATTAAGTACTTGCTCACGCAACGCGTCGCGAATGCGACGCTTTTTATTTTCAAGAATGTTATCACTAATGACTTTACTGAGGTCCTCAAAGGTCTTGACTTCGCCATTGGAGACCTTCTCCGCGAGGGCATCATCCAACTCAGGAAGGTGTTTCTCTTCTACCTTATGCAGCGTTACCGTATAATCGGCCTGCTTGCCCGCCAGGTTCTCGTTGCCATAATCGGTAGGGATAGTGGTCGTGAAAGATTTTGTTTCACCGACCTGCATGCCTACAAGCTGCTCGTCCATGCCGGTGAATAGCCCGTAACGCTCCTGTGTCAATTCAAAGGGGTTGTCTTTGAGATCGGAGATACTATCCTCTCCCGAGGTCAGTTTTAAATCGACGGTCACACGGTCATCATAGGCGGCTGGTCGCTCCACCACTTCCCATTCCGCGAAACGACTGCGCAACGACTCCAGTTCCTTGTCAACCTCTTCGGAAGTCACGCTGGCCTCTTCACGGTCAAAGTGCAGCGAGCTATAATCGCCCAGTATAACAGGGGTGACTACGGGTACCGTCATGCTAAAGTGATAGGGCTGTCCCATCTCAAAGACGGGCGCGTCCAGTTTGGGCTGCGTAATGGGGGTCAGCTCATGTTCTTTTAGCGCCTTGCGATAGGCCTCTGTGATTAGATCATCCAGACCTTCCTGATAAATATACTCTTTCCCAAGCCTGCGCTCCACTAGCGAGCGAGGAGCCTTCCCACGACGGAAGCCCTGTATATCGACCTTTTGCACTAATTTGCGATATGCCTTATCTGAGGCTTTCTCCATCTCGTCCCACGAGATTTCTATGTCAAGCACCGCCTCACTTGTTGGCAATTTTTCAACCGAGACCTTCACATTTCCTCCAACAGTTTTTACTGCAATCTATTTCTGCTTTTGCCATAACTAAAGCCGGGACTTGCCTGTCCTTTCAGAGCGCAAAGTTTCATCCTGAGACGGCATTGAACATGACAAAGCACACTGTTCAGATAATTGGAGCGGGAGACGGGGATCGAACCCGCGACTTTCTCCTTGGCAAGGAGATGCTCTACCACTGAGCCACTCCCGCTGAACCGCACTTCCAACATAACAATGGGCGGTGAGAGACTCGAACTCTCACGGTTCATCACCAACAGATCCTAAGTCTGTCCTGTCTACCAATTTCAGCAACCGCCCGTACTTCCCAAAGAGTAGGAATGATATCCCCACTTGTGGATAATACATCAGCGACTTACCTGCTGTCAAGACGAATTTAGCCCCCTGCACATTCTGGCTATCACAGCCCGTTTCTCCTCCGGCAAAAGCTGGATATCCATCTCTGCAACCTCTTTGTCTCCTTGCCATTTAAGCTGGATAAGGGCTATACTTTCTATAACCACAGAACACCCGTGATCTCTTCCCAGATCAGCATGGTGTATACATTGTTTGTTAGAATGTATCTGCTTCTGAGTATCTTCGCCCTCTCATGGCAGAGTTCGCGCGGCTTCGCCGCGCAAGGATTGTAAGTGTTGTGGAAATATGCGCTTCGCGCATATTTCCACAACACTTACAAAACTCGTCGAGCGTCGTAGGCGCGAGCGCGCTCATGTTTGAGAATCAGGCATACACTTAAAAAAGGATGATAGAGAAACATATGATGGCAAAGCCGAGGCAACGTTGGGATCGCTCAAATCATGGACAATAAAATGCCGCCTGAATCCATACCACCCCAGCTCTATATGAACCGCGAGTTGAGCTGGATCGAGTTCAACCGTCGCGTGTTCGAGGAGGCGCAATCCAGTCGCCATCCGTTGCTGGAGCGCGTAAAATTTATTTCTATCTTCGAGACCAATCTCGACGAGTTCATTATGATCCGGCTGGCAGGCTTGAAGGACCAGATCGCGGCAGGCACGCCGGTCCGCAGTCCTGATGGAAGAACTGCGGAGCAACAACTGGCAGAGGTGCGGCAATCGCTGGCCCCTCTGGTGCAGGAGGTACGGCGCTACTGGCGCAACCAGCTCCTACCGCTGCTGGCGGAACAGCATATCTATATCCTTGATTACGAACAACTGGACAGCCACCAGCGCGAAACCATGCGCAGCTACTTCGAAAACGAGGTTTTGCCGGTGCTGACGCCCCTGGCGGTCGATCCTGGCCACCCCTTCCCGCACATCTCCAACCGCAGTTTGAATCTGGCTGTGGTGATCAGCGACAGTCATGGCGAGCGTTTTGCTCGCCTCAAGGTTCCGCCCGCCCTGCCACGCTTCGTGCGCGTGCCAGTCGCTCCAGAGCAGGCAGAGGCACCGGAAGTCTTCGCATTCGTCTGGATTGAACAGGTCATCGCAGCCAATCTGAGCATGCTCTTCCCCGGCTTCGACGTGTGGGAGTCCTATCCATTCCGCGTCCTGCGCGACGCCGATATCGAATTGCAAGAGGACGACGCCTCCGATCTGCTGGAATATATCGAACAAGAAGTACGCGAACGCCGCTTTGGTCTGGTGGTTGATCTCACTGTTAATCCCTCCATGCCTCCCCGTATTCGCAATCTCTTACTGGAAAATCTGGAGATTACCGTCAACGATCTCACCGTGATTGATGGCCCGCTCGGCATGGGCGACGTGATAGAACTGCATGAAATCGCTCGTCCCGAGCTAAAAGATCCGCCCTTCGTACCACGCGTTCCCCCTTTCCTGGCAAAGGGAAGCGATATATTCTCTACGATCCAGAAGCATGATATCTTGCTGCACCATCCCTATGATAGCTTTAACAGCGTAGTTGATTTTATTCGCGCCGCCGCCGAAGACCCCCAGGTGCTGGCAATCAAACAAACGCTGTACCGCGTGGGAACGAACGCGCCGGTGGTCAACTCCTTGCTGCAAGCTGTAGAAAACGGCAAGCAGGTCGCAGTCCTGGTCGAACTGAAAGCCCGCTTCGATGAAGAGAACAATATTGGCTGGGCCAGGGAGTTAGAAAAGGCGGGCGTACACGTCGTCTACGGTCTGATTGGCCTGAAGACGCATGCAAAGGTCGCGCTGGTGGTACGGAGAGAGGCTGACGGCCTGCATCGCTATGTACACCTGGGCACCGGCAATTATAACGCGACCACGGCAAAGATATACGAAGACCTATGCTTGATCACCTGCCAGCCCGATATTGGAGCCGATGCCACGGCGCTTTTCAATTCCCTTACGGGCTATTCTCGCCAGACGACCTACCGCAAGTTACTGGTAGCCCCTATAGGGCTGCGACACGGAATCGTCGAGCGGATCGAACGCGAGATTTGTCTACAGGAGCAGTACGGCAATGGACATCTCATCTTCAAGATCAATGCCCTCACAGACCCGGAGATCGTGGCCCTGCTCTATCGCGCCTCACAGGCCGGAGTCCGCATAGAATTGATCGTGCGCGGCGTTTGCAGCCTGCGCCCCGGTATCCCCGGCACCAGCGAGCATATCTGCGTTCGTAGCATCGTCGGGCGCTTTCTGGAGCACAGCCGGATGTATTATTTCCACAACAACGGCGCGGAGGAGATATACCTGGGCAGCGCGGATATGATGCAGCGCAACCTCAATACGCGCGTAGAGACGCTTTTCCCCATCGATTCCCCCCTGTTACGCGAAGCTATCCTTAAACGTATGATCGAGCCACTGCTGGCAGATACCGTCAACGCTCAGGAGTTACTGCCTGACGGAACATACAAACCAGTATCCCCCTTGCCAGGAACAGCGCCTTTTGATAGCCAGAACTGGTTTATCACTCATCCCCTATTAGAAATGAAGGATGATAAACACGAGGAAACCGCCAGTCCGACGATCAGCGCCATACCATCAAATTCGTAACAGCCAGACAGGAAACGCCAGCCTGATGCACAGAAAGCCTGGATTTTTTTGGTCACAGCAAAGTATTGACGTTGGTGAAAAGACGTGTTATAGTAGGCCAGTAAACGCGCCAAGGTAGCTCAGTTGGTAGAGCACAGCACTGAAAATGCTGGTGTCGTCGGTTCGATTCCGTCCCTTGGCATTTTTTTGTTTTTGGTATCGTGGGTGCAGGGCTATTGATTGGGAAAAACAAGCAGCAGGCTGAGCTGATGTAACAACAAACATCATTGATGGTAGAAGAGGATGGTGGGAGGTGTACAATGGTAATAGGATTGTTGACTGCCAGGGATGGTACCTAATTGATAATGTGTAGCTGTTCGCTACACAGCAAGAAAGGTAGCAAGATGAGTATCAATTCTGGACAGATTAGCCAGTTGCTCAACAAAATACCATTTCCAATTGGCAAAGCCGACCTGGTTCGCCAGGCGAAGCAAATGGGAGCGAACAACCAGATAGTTAGCGTTTTTGAGCGTCTCCCCGATAAAACATTCAACTCTTCACAAGAGTTGCAAAAAGAGCTGGGAAGCATGGGCAACCTGGGCGGTTTCAAGGTATAAACCGGACGAGGGCCTTTATCTAAGCTAAGGGAAACGACACCCTACAGGGCTTGCTTGTAGGGTGTCGAGTTTTTGCAATCCACTGTTACAGCGCAAACACCCTATGAGGTCTGATACGCGTTATTGTCCTGCTCTTCCGCGATCACGGGAGGCTCGACGAATGGCAGATAAAAGCTAAACACTGAACCCTCATTAGGAACGGTAAGCTCCAACCAGAGTTTGCCGCCCATCGCTTCAAGGTAGCGGCGACAGATATACAACCCAAGCCCGGAGCCGCGCACAGGCGTTGTAAGTGAGCGCGTGGCACGCACAAACTTCTCAAAGATCCTCTCTCTATCTTCCGGCAGGATACCTTCGCCCTGGTCTAGCACCCGCACCAGCACCACCGGCATAGCTCCTTGCTCAATCAGCTCTTCGTGATCGATCTGGCCTTCTGGCATCAGAGATACAACCTGAGCGAGCGTCGTCGCGAGGGCTGTAATCTGAATATGGCTCTCCGGCGGAGAATATTTTGTAGCATTCTCAAGCAGATTTGTCAGCACCTGGCGAACGCGTAGCCCATCGCCTTTGATCCAGAGCAGAGGATCAATCTGGAGCGTTATCTCCTGCCTGGCGCTGAGCGCGATTGTGCTCGCTGCCATCTCAGCAGCGGCGAACACCTGCATCGGCTCCATCTGGAGATCAAGATTTTTTTCCACCGCGCTGATATTCGCCGCCTCAGTCATACTTGATACCAGATCGGTAAGCTGTTGGGCTGCACTGGCAATCTTGCCAGCGTAGCGCGAAACATTCTGTGGGGACACACGCGCGCCCTGGCGCTTCAATAGCGTCGAGTAGCCACTAATCGCGCTGAGGGGGGTACGCAATTCATGGGAAGCCGTCACCAGGAATTCATCTTTGAGCTTATCGAGCCGCTGAAGCTCAGCATATGCCTCCTGTTTCTCTTCAAAGAGTTGCGCGTTGCGAATGGCGCTTGTTGCTTGCGCGCAGATAGCCAGCAAGGTGCCAATCTCTTTAGGACGGAAAATACGGCTCTCCGTCGGCGTAGGTATGGCGAGGATACCAACTAAGGACGCCTGGGAGGTCATCGGGATCATCAGCATGCGCTGAGTATGCAATTCTTCCAGAAAGATAGCTCCTCCCTCTTCGCTGCTCTGAGCCAGTTCTTCCAGTTTAGCGGCATCAAGATAGAAGAAGCCCTCCTGCACCAGTTGCTCCAGAAACGCTCCTTTAAATGGGAGACGGATCGTCTTTATCAGTTCAGCATGACCCCCCTTACCACCAGGCGGTTCGACCTCGGGCAAGCCGCTGCCATCGTCCATCATATTGACACTGCTCGGCGCATAAAGGGCGTGCGCGACCAACTCTTCTTTGCCTGATGAGAGTTGGAAGAATACACACATATTCACCTTTATCACCATCGCCACCGACTCGACCAGGTTGTTGAGCAGTTCGGTCATATCCAGCACCGAGCTGATGGACTGGAGCGCGCTATTAACGGCGGCTAATTGCTCCTCGCGCTGCCTTGCCTCTTTGAGAAGGTAGCGATCTCGTTCGTACAGCTTCGCATTCTCAATACTGACCGTGACGATTTGCACCATCGTCTCCAGCACCTGGATCTCTTCGGGGTGATAGGCATTGGGGCGCTTGCTGGTCAGTGAAAGAGAACCAATCACGCGATTAAACATCTTCATCGGGAGGAGGAGAAACGATTCGGCCTGCCGTTGATCGCCCCAGACACCGTTGAGGAGCTCGTAATAGAGATTCGCCTGCTGCGGATCTTGAGCCGGAGAGAAATGGAGCGTGTGCTTTTCTTTTTGCGTCACCTGCCACCATAAGGGCCGATCCTCCTTCAACGCCACGACCGGCTGTTCAGTCAGGCCCTCAATGCGCGCTCCGTGCCAAATAGCAAACACATCATAGATCCTCTCTGTGTCGCGATCATAGAGGGTAAGCAGCACCGAAGAGACATCTACCACCTGAGCGGCAAACTGATAGATATTTTCCACCAGATTTGACAATTTCACAGAGGTTGGAAAGGCGGTGCTGATCTCCTGCAACAATTGGAGGTACTCGCTGGTCCGGCTCTTTGAGTGACGCAGACGCTCGTTTTGCAGGTAAAGGGCAACGCGCTCTGCGTACTGGCTGACCTGAAAACATTGCTTCTGCTGGAATGTTGCTTTACCTGCGGGAGCTACCTGATACAGCACAATGACGCCCAGCATGCTCAACTTCGTAGCTCTGCCATGTATTTCATCTGCCAGCGTGGCTTCTCGGATCGGCACGCTGAGATAAATCATGGGAACAACATCTGTCTGGAAAGAATGGCTCTGTAAGTAGATATTGACATATTCTTCCTGGTTTACCATAAAAGCTTCATTGCTGGCCCAGGTATGGCCGATCAGCCCCTGACCGAAGGGACATACGGAGCCAATCGCAAAAAGCTCGCACTGCTGCGGGGAAACTTCTTCTAGATCAAACGTTGAGTGTGCATTATGTGGCTCTCGACTCGATGGGGACGGAGTTGGAGATACGCTATCCTCCTCCAGAGGGACAGTCCACCGTCCGGGGAGCCGAAAGTTTTTGAGACCCAGAGATGTATGAGATGGTGATGCTACTTGAGCTGCATTACGCAAACGCACATGCAGAACTATGCGCATTTGACTAACCCCCTCATCGTAGAGGGCAATGCACGCTCCATGAGCGGTGAACCGCTCCATCATCTGCTTCAATAGCAGTTTGAGCAGTGATGGTGAGTAGACTTTGTTATGATCCGATCCAGAATTACCCCAGACAGAGGTAGACATGGATAGCTCCTCGTATCTTAGCCGCAAGCATCAGGTAGCATATAGTATCAAGTAGCATATCACACGCCTGTACTATATTCAACCTTCGTTGCATATTCTCACAGGGCTTTTCCGTTTTCGTCATGCTCACAGGGCGAAGCCCTGCTCGCAAGAGGAGAGAGGTGCAGGCAACCCCGCGACGCGGGGTTGCCTGCACCTCTCTCCTCTTGCCCTGCGCCCCGTTCGGGGGCGCGAATCCCGTCGGCAGGAGTGAGAGGAGAGGAACACGGAAAAGCCCTGCATATTCTTAGAGCTATTCCATTCTGGCAAGCAGACCCTTTCCTCGTATCCAGAGAGACAATTGGCGAAAAGCCAGAAAAAAGGGCAAGGCAGGCAAGTGAGCGCACAGATTTGACAACATCCACACCCCAGGGCTATGATGCTAACTATAAACGCTACGCCTGTAAACAATACTGAACAGGTCGTTGATGCCTCACGCACCAAAGGAGCAACTTATGACAGAATCCACAGCCAATGGTACTGTGTTTCATACGCATACACTTAGTAACGGCTTGCAGATCGTAGGCCAGCCAATGCCCGATTTCGAATCGGTGGCGGTCTCATATTACGTACGAACAGGCTCGCGCGACGAACCAGATCCCGGCATCGCAGGGGTCTCTCACTTCCTGGAACATATGGTGTTTAAGGGGACCCGGACTCTGGACTGGCAAGAGATCACGCTCGCTTTCAACAAAATCGGGGCCGAACTCAACGCTTTCACCTCACATGAATCCACCGTCTATTTTGCTCGCGTACTTAGCGAGTATCTGGATCGCGCAGTCGAATTATTGAGCGACATGATGCACCCGCGCCTGGCAGAGAGCGACTTCGAAACGGAAAAAGAGGTCATCATTAACGAGATCGCGCGCTCCGAAGATCAACCCTACAACCTCACCTATCGTCGCCTGATGCAAACCTATTTCGGCGATCATCCATTGGGGCATGACGTGCTGGGGTCGCGCACGAGCATTCGAGAGATGCATATTGAGCAAATGCGCAACTACTGGCAGCGCCGCTACGCTGCCAACAACATGATTCTGGCAATCGCGGGCAATTTTGACTGGGATCATATCGTGCAACTGGCAGAACAGCTTGCAGGCAACTGGCGTACAGGAGATACTGGGCGAGACGCCAGCCATTACGAGCCTGCCAGCTCGATTAATAACGTCGTTGTGGACCAGAAGCTCAAGCAGCAAATCATGATTATCGGCATGCCTGCCGTTGATATCAAACATCCAGATTATTATGCTGCCATTCTCGGCGGTAGCATTCTCGGCGATAACGATGGCTCGCGCCTCTATTGGAATATTCACCAACGTGGGCTAGCCGAATCCGCCAGTGCGGGGCTTTGGGCAATGGAGGGCACCGGCGTTATGCTGATGGAAGCCAATTCGACGCCGCAGGATGCTCCCCGCGTGCTCAAATTGCTCCGCGCCGAACTGGATAGCCTGCTGGAAGATGGGGTACATGATGACGAGCTGCGCCGCGCTAAAGACAAGTGGATCAGCGGGCTTGTGTTGAGCAGCGAATCAACATTCTCGCGCATGCGCTCACTTGCCAGCGACTGGGTGACGGAAGGACGCCTGGTCAGCATCGAAGAAGAGATTGAACGCATCGAAAAAGTGACGAAAGAAGACGTAATGCGTGCGCTCCATCATTTCCCTCTCCGTGAAAAGCAGGTACTCACAACTTTAGGTCCGCTGAGCGAAGCAGAATTACTGGCATAACCACAAAGCTATGAGCAGGGATGGGACGTTTCTCATGCAGTGTCCTCTTCCTGCTTCCCCACCCACCGTGCAACGTTTCTTTGCTACTACTATAACATAGAGTTTATCAAAAGCATATTTTACTCGTATCGTTTTATACCTTTCCATCATCATTTCCTCATATGCCATAATTTTAATCCTTTTTCTACTTGACTTACCTCTTCACAGGCTTTATAACATCGAAAAGTGTACAAAGTGAGGGAGGCATGAGGCAACACAATGCGCTGTTGAAATCAGCCCGGCTCAGAAAAAGCTGGACGGCTGAATTTGTAAGCAGTCAGGTCGGGGTTAGTCGTGATACCTACATGCGCTGGGAATCTGGTATGCAAACGCCGCGCCACTCCTCACTCAACGCACTCTGCAAAGTCTTTGGGATGTCTCCCGCAGAATTGGGATTTGCGGATCTTGCCGACAAGAAAGCGCCAGAACATAAGGTGGGAGCAGGGAGAAAGGGAATATCTTCGCCAAATATCCCCGCTCTAGATCAGGAGCAGATCGATCCGTCGGAAGCGCTCTCATTGTGGGCGATGGGCCTCGCCTCCTGCTGGCAGCTCTATATGATGGGGGGACAGGAAGAACTGGCGCAACTACTGCCGGTTTATCTGACAAATCTGAGCAAGCCGACGCTCCAGCCTGGTCCAGATCAGCAGCCAGCAGCCCGTCTCATAGCGCAAGTCCACCAGCTCACCGCGCTCCTGGCATTGCAGCGAGGAGACTTTGTCGCCGCTCAACTCAATGGCACTCAAGCACTTGTCTATAGCCAGCTTGCTAAAGACGCAAATCTTTATATTGCCTCGCAGATCCGTCTGGCCTCAATCTTCTCCGCTTGCAAGCGTGCAGGGGCCGCTCTACATGCCTACAATGACGCGCTCAGGAGAGCTATTTCCGCCCGGGAGGCCCTCTCGCCGGTGTTGCATAGCTGGGTTTTCGCGGGCCTGAGCGAGATACAGGCATCAATGGGTCGAAAACAAGAGGCGATTAACTTCCTGCAACTGGCGTTTGCGCTCTTCCCAGATAGACCTGAAAATGATCCCTGTGCCTCCTATGCGCAGTGCGATCATTCTATGCTCTTCCTCTATGAAGGGCTGGTCTTTTTGCGTCTGGGTCGGCCTAAAAACGCCTGGGAAGCGCTGGCTCAGATCGACAATATGAAACCAATGCCCCCAGAACGTGTGCGCACGGAATTCCTGAAGCACAAAACGTATACCGCGCTCATCCTCGGCAATATGATCCAGAGCTGCATTTATCTTGAAGCCACGGTGAAGGCCGCCCAGGCCATTAATAGCGATCTCATTTTCGGCGAGGTATATACCATTTACGAGCATATGCTCGCGCTATGGGGACAGGAAGCGCGCGTGAGAGAGCTTGCCCGTCTTTTTCAAAGGTAGCAATTGTTACCATCCATAATAAACAAGCAAAGATTTTGTCATGCCCAGAAACTTCTCCTTATAGATCTTCGCCTCGGGAAAAAGACTCTTTAACTCCTTTTCGGTCAGCAAGCGTATGCCCCGCAGATAGCTTACAGCCTCCTGCCTGCTTGTGATTTTCCATCCCCAGGGGCTTCTAAAGTGCGAGAGAATAAAAACTTGCAGCCCGAAAGGTAAAAATTGAAAAAAAGGCAGCAAAACATGCGGCTCTATGGGAAAATAGCGATTGGGCGTCTGTACACAGTACTTTTTGCCGACGCGCCGCACTTCGTCGGCCATCTGTCGCTGCTGCTCATACGAGCCGACATGTTCAATCACCGAGTTTGAGAAGACGACATCGAACGCGCGCTCCCCGAACTCATGCATATCTCTTGCATCCCCCTGCTTGCTGTTCAGGCCAGGATAAGTCGTAACAATCGGAAACAGATTATATAGCGTCACCTCCACATCATCACAGAGAAACTCCATTTTTTCCCAAAATTCTTGTGTTCCTCCCACGTCTAGAATAGCGCACGGTCGAGGGAGTGATGCTATCAATGCGCTGAAAAAAATAAAGCGTTTCTTGCGTATCCTGGTTTGTATTTCACGCCACCAGTTACGTTCCTCCAACTCATATTCCGGCATTGCCAGTTTACTGGTCATTAGCTTCCCTCTATCAATATAATTTCTCTTCTGTCACAGGTTTTATTGCCGAAATTTGCACCGGGTCCGTGCTTTTCCATAAATGCACCAGAATGCCAAACTCGTAAGAGAGCTTGCCCAGCACAATAAAGGGCGCATAAAGCAGCACCTTTTTGTGATCGTGCATATTAATCACTATAATTTGTATGGCCGCCAGCAAAGCAATCATCGGCAATGCCAGTAAAAAGAGCGGCGGATAGCGCACGGAACACAGCAGACGATTTTTTAGCCCGATATCGCGATGCTGAACTTTGGTTGTCAACCCACCCGTTCTCCCGTGCTTGTAGTTATAGCGTAGCAGCTTGCTCAAAGTGGTATTTTGATGATCGTGAATCACCAGAATATCCGGTCGATAGCTTGAACGATAACCTGACTTTTGCACGCGATGACAGAGATCAATATCCTCACCCGAACGTTGTATTTCATCGAAGCCTCCGACCATCTGAAATAGTGATCGATGAATCCCCAGGCTTCCAGCTCCAACCGGATAATCCATAGCATAACCATGCTGGTAGTAGCCGCAGTTAGTAAAATCGACGCAGCGGGCAAAGAAGGAATGAGACCTCCCCGGCATGCGCGCGCCAACCACGCCGATACCGGGTCGCTGTAGCTCGCGAACATTCTGCTCAACCCAATCGTGCGTGACGAGCATATCATCATCGAGAAACAGCAATATCTCCCCTGTTGCCTGCGCCGCGCCAATATTGCGCGCTCTCCCCGGTTCATAGATTGGCTCGGGATGGAGCGCAATAATCGGCCAATGATGGGCGAGTTCAGCAGCCGGAGGTCCGACAACAATGATCTCGATTTTGCCTGAATAACTCTGGTTGCAAAGTGGCAGCAGAGCCTGCGCGGCTTTATGCAGACGGGAGGCAGGCATAATCACGCTGACCGTAGTCGCAGTTTCACCAGGAATTTTCTCCTCAATTAGCGTATCAACTGCAAGGCTCATCATGCTTCTCCTTTCTATATATACATGCATGGAAGAATAAAAGTTGGACAGGCGGTAATATCCTGGACAGTTGTCATGGGAACAGCGTAAGATGGCGCATAGCCAGTGGTTGTGCGACGACGGCCAGTTAAAAAATGCCAGATCATCGCTATATCTTTTAGCGCCAGCGTGCGGGTCACTATATAGGCTGTAACAGTTAGCAAAAACGCGACCGGCAGCGTGAATAAGGGCGTTGTGTGCTCCTGCCATAAGAGAAACAGCAAGGCGGGAAGGTTGCAGACAAGGGTAAGCAATATCGTTTTGATTGTTGGTAGTAAGCTAATATGGGCTTTAAGCAGTGCGATAAACAGGCAAAGCCCGATAAATTCGCTCATTACTGCTGCTATGCCGGCTCCTGCAACCTGCCAGCGGGGAATTAAGATCAGATTCGCCACCAGATTGAGTAGAGAGGCAGTGATCGTCACCGCTGGTACACGCCGCTCCAGATTGGCCGCCACGCAGGCCCGTTCACAGAGTTGATTAAAGAATGTCGCCACCATTGCCCACATCAACAACTGCACCGCGACTACCGCCGTAGCAAATTGCTGCCCTCCTAGCAAAGCCACTATCCATCTGGCCTCCAGGCAAACCAGAAACGCCAGAGGGATAATAATCTGAGCCAGAATCCGGGTAGCTTCATGAAACGCCTGTGCAAAAGATACGCGCCCATCCTCAAACCTCCTGCACAGGAGTGGATATACTCCATTAACATAAGCCAATGCAATCGAAATCAGAGGATCGGTCACGCGCGAGGCCAGCGCAAAAATACCAACGTCAAGCGGCCCGACCATCAGCATCAAAAGCAAAATATCGGCCTGCCCTGATAAGAGTGTTAGCATGTTATGCCCCATCATTGGCAATCCGCCTGACATATGCTCACGAAAACGGGACAGGCTAAAGCGCAGACGGATACCAAAACGGCGGCGGGCGAGCCAGACCTGGCAGAGAAACATGGGCAAATCCGAATATAGCAGCAGAACGTATCCCCAGAAGAACGGCCAGCGCAACAACACGATCAGCAACGTCAATCCGGCAGTAATGACGCGATTAACCATCTCAAGCAACGAGAGCGCTTCGATACGCTGCTCGGCGCGAAAGCCATGCGAGTAGATGATACGCAAGCCGTTAAAAGAGAAGCTAAACAGCAGCGCGCCACAGCCCACCAGGAACAGGCTGCGTTGCTCTATGCTGATCGGCAACACCCAGGCCACAACTGCGGCTGCAACCGCGCTCAACATAGTGGAGACCAGACGCGTCCCGGCGGCATAACTCAGTATATCGCTCCATTGGCAACGCGGCTGACGGCTCAGGAGGCGAATAATTAACGGGTCCATTCCGGTACCGCTGAGCAGAGCAAAAATCGTAAAAAACGGGAATGTCAGGCTATACTCTCCATATTGGATTGGGCCGAGATAGCGCGCCAGTAATGCCGTTACAGGAAATATAATAGGAATTGTCACCCCCCATAAGAGGAGCTGGACAAGCACAGAGCGACCCGTTTTCTGCATACTGGGTATTGATGGCGAAAGCTGTAACAGAGCAGGCACAGCCACATCCTGTTTGCTGACAGAGTTGCTTACCCTCACATTGCGCCTCAGTCGGCTAGAGAGCGAAACCAGAGAGAACAGCTTGCCTGGCGATATTTTCTGCATGTGTTCAGCATGGCCCAGAGCTAATCCGACCAGCAGGAACAGAAAAACAGCGCCTTCCACCGGGTCCAGAGGAACATCCAGAAAACCGATCAGAATATTTGCGACCACTGCCAGCCAGGCGGCCAGTAAGAGCACACGCCGGTCAGAGGTGCTAAGGCGATAAGCTCGCCAGCAGGAAACAGCAATGCTGAATAACAGCAAAGTGCCTATTACGAGCGCAAAAATGCCGCTCTCCACTCCCCACTCCAGGTATTGCTGGTGCGGCACAATGCCATGCGCATTCAACTGCGATGAGCTGTTCACAATCAACTGCGCGTAATAGAAGCGGAACTGCTGCAAACCTATCCCTATCCAGGGGTGTGAAATTATCAATGTAACGGCCTCGTTCCAGAGGAGAAAGCGGTTGGCAAGCGAGGATGGGTCGTGCAGAAAACGAGGCAATAGCGCCCCAAAGGTGAGCGCGATTGCTAAAATCGACAGCAACAGAGTAATCAGGAGGGTTTTGAAGCGACGGGCGAGTACGAAGGCAACAATCATCAGACCTGAGGCAACAATCGTCACGGAACGGGTGCCGGAACCTATGATTGCCAGCGTGGTCGCAATCGTCATTACCATTCCTATGAGGCGATAACGCAGGCGAGTACCGAGTAGCCAGCAAGATAAAGCAATGGCAAAAAGATTGATCAGATAGATGGCGAAAGTAGACGACCAGGAGAATGGTCCCCATAATCGCCCCTGCGCTATCTTAGGGTCTTGAGCACCGCTGGCTTCCAGGAAAGATGCAAGATGAAGCCCAAGAAACTGCGCTAGACCAATCAGGTAGAGAGGAGTATTGGTCAGTAGAACGGAGATCAAGAACGACGAGGCATTTTGAATATAGCGAGCCAGCGACGTTCCACAAAAAAAGGCGACAAAGATCACAACTAGCGCCAGCAATCGCTTATCAGCCGAATAGGCATTAGTAGCAACCTCTGGCACATGGATAAAAGAGATGACAGAGATGGCGACAAAGGCCAGAGAGAGTAGATGCGGAAGACGCAATTGCAGGTCAGGACGCCGCAAGAGAATGATCAAAACGCACAACAACAATGGCGGCTCAAGCAGGTGCGCAGTATGGCCGGGGAGAGGCAGGAGCAATGACGGCATACCAGCACAGGCAAAAGTCATAAGTATGGCAAAGCGTGGACGCAGCAAAGCCCCCACACAAAGAGCTATCCCAATCACCAGCCCAACCGCCAGCAACGGCGACGGCCCCATCGTGCAGCCAAGCACAACAAGCATTAGCAGCAGACCAAAAAGGATCGAGAGCTTCACCTGCCGTCCTGCTCCTGCTAACAGCCATAAAGATCGAGGACTTTTATTAGTCCCTCTATATTCTCTATATGTTTTATCTTTCAGCAAAAAGCTAAAACTGCTGTGCGCTTCTCTATACTCCATGATTTCTATCCTCCTTCCCGTACTGTCCCAGATTACTTGTGCGCGGGGGAGCATCAAAAGGTAAGCTAGGAAGGCGGATGTGCAGGCTGCCCAGAGGACGCAAATTGAATGGAGGAGTTTCCGGCACATTATGCACATCAGTATCTATGAGCGTCAGCGGGGCCCAGGGTGTCGAGGGCATTTCTGCCAGCGATGACACTGCTTGCGTCTGCTGCTCTTCATGGGATATGATCGGCAATTCTGAAGAAAGCTTCATCAGTTCATCTGTTGCAGTAATATCGTCATGCAGATTCGCGTAGCGGCGGTCAATACGGTCAACATAGAAATATGACCGATATTTTGCTTGCTGACGATTGACCACTACTCCGAGTACAGGAGAGCCAACCTTCTGGAGCGCGGTTCTGACAGTGTGTAGCAGTTCTCTTTGCGCTTTACCTGCCTCGACAACCAGAACAGTGGCATCAGTGATAGGGGCCAGCAAAATCGCCTCTGAGCCTTCTCCAATAGGCGAGGCATCAAAGATAATCATATCTATCAAGTGCGGCACCTGTCGGTTGCTGATAGTCGTGGGTTGCAGCAATAGCCACTTTAGTAAATGACGTAACTCCGGCATACGCAGTAGGGCCGCAGTATGACCTGCGGCCGGACCGGTTGGTAAAATCCATAAATTGGGGATAGGGGCCTTCCACTGGTTGAGCCATAAAGGCAAGAGGGCGGCGGTCTGTTCCTGTAGCATGTAAACATCACCTGGACAATTTATCAGCCCTCGGCTATTAGGAAAACGGAAGATTTCATGTTGCGAAGGGCGACGCAAATTAGCATCCACCAGCAGAATGCGTTTCCCAGTCTGGGCCAGCAAGACAGCCAGGCGAGCCGCCACAGTGGAAGCGCCTGAGCCTGATCGCATCCCCGTCACCATAATCAAACGCTGCCCTCTGTTCAAAGCCTCAAAGCTCGTCCAGGCAGCCGCAAATGCCTCATCCACCGCCGGATCGCGCACTAGCAGAATATCGCTTACAGTGGCCGCTGCCGCCTCGCTGCTCAGAGGAATGCCTCCCAGAGGCTCCAGAGCCGCGAGCTGGCTGACATCATCGGTAGTTTTGATAGACGTGTCAGCCCAGTCCAGCAAGAGAGCAAAGATCACCATTAATAGCATCCCCAGCAGCATAGCAATGATGGTATTGAGTAGTATCTGAGGACTCACAGGCTTTTCTGGCGGTATCGCCGCCTGGGCAACGGTGAGTATATCGGAGATATGGAGCTGCTGATCCTGCAACTGGCGGTAGTTTGTTAATAAGGTATTGTAATTTGCCTCGTAGGTATCAACCAGCGATCTCTGGTAGGCAAGACGATCTTCCGGCGTGTGAGCATTCTGCAAGGCCAGTAATTTACTTTGAGCAGAATCCAGATCAGTTTTTGCAGCAATCATATTCATCGATAGCTCGGCCAGCATAGCCTGTAGTTGATTGCCTTCCTTCGCTATCTGAAGCTGGATAAATACATTGACAACCGTATTGGCTATATTCGCTGCCTGTTGAGGATCGTTGGCCTGTGAGCGAACCTCAATAAGTTGAGTACTATCTAATGGCGAATCGCTTACCGCATTTTGCAGCCGATTTACCGTCAGACCTGGTAACCTCTGCGCCGTTGCTTGCAGCACATCCGGGCTGGTAATCAGCAATGAATAGCTTACCGCAAGCGCCTGATCGCTGAACACATCGCCAGAGCTAGAGGCGACGCTTGCGTGAACTTTTATCAAAGCTGAGGCTTGATATACAGGCGGAAGCATTGAGCTTATCGCGAA
Organism: Ktedonobacteraceae bacterium; assembly: GCA_035650355.1. Lineage (GTDB taxonomy): Bacteria > Chloroflexota > Ktedonobacteria > Ktedonobacterales > Ktedonobacteraceae > DASRHT01. The sequence goes on along the minus strand of DASRHT010000058.1, from coordinate 10,497 downwards.
TGTCGCAACAGCACAACCGGCAGTCCCCAGGAGAATCAACCTGAACCAGCGCCGGATCACCCAGCCATAGTGCCAGAGCATATCGTGTAATTGCATAGCCTTTCCCTCCCCTACTAACAAGCCCCAATACCATAGAAAACAGCAGGCAACGTTTTGAACAAGATGTACAGGTCCATCAAGAATGAGCATTTCATCACGTAGTAACAATCGAGAAGAGCGCGTTGCTCATAATCGGTTAGCGAGCGGCCACGCACCTGCCATAGACCGGTCAGACCGGGCTTCACCATATGACGCACAATGGCAAGCTCACCAAAGGCCACCACCTCGGAAAATTGAATGGCACGCGGACCAACCAGGCTCATCTCACCGCATAGCACATTCCACATCTGGGGCAGTTCATCAAGGCTGGATCTGCGTAAGAAGCGGCCCACACACGTAATGCGCGGGTCCTCATCGATTTGTAGCTTACCAGTACGTCGCCAGGCATTGAGCAGTTCGGGACGTTGCGCCAGGTAACTATCCGCATCCATAATCATGCTGCGTAATTTATAGATAAAGAATGGCTTCCCGTATTGACCGACCCGCACCTGTTTATAGAAGATGGAGCCTCGATCTTCAATCAATATGAGTGGGACCACCACCAACAATACCAGTAACAGAATAACCAGCCCCAGCAGCGCCCCGCAAATATCTAAACCGCGCTTGGCAATCTGATAAAGACGAGAAACGCGCGGCCCTTGTAGCAGCGTTTCAGCTATTAAAGAGCTTTGCTGAGAGTTGTATGATGAGCTATAAAAAAATTTTGCAGAAGCTGCGCTCATCTCACTATTGCTAAGCTCGCTCATTTATTCCCCCCCACTTTTCAAATATTTTCCAGTGCCGTTACCTCAACTTCATCACAGGCATCGATAGCGACATTCGTTGTATCTGCGGCAGGCGCCGTATCCCAGGTTTCCAGCGCCTGAGTATAGATTGCAGTAAGCTTCTGAATAACATCGTCCCAGTTATGGTTGGCGGCAACATAAGCAGCGCCATTTTCAGCCAACTTGCTCCACAAAGCACGATCATCCAAAAGATGCAGAATGGCGTTGGCAAACGTCTCGGGTTCATCAGCCACGAGCAAATCGTGGCCCGCTATCGCCTGGATGCCAGCGGCAGCCTGGGAACTGGCAATTACAGGCGTTCCCAGCGCCAGCGCCTCAAGCACCTTATTCTGTATTCCCACGGCATAGGGTAACGGGCTTACCGCAATAGATGCTCGCGCAATATAGGGTCGCAGATCCGGGACATAGCCGGTAAAGGTGATGCGCGGATCAGAGCCGGAAAGACGCAGTGAAGCAGGGGGATCGCTGCCCGCAATAATCAGGCGAATATCGGGTCGCCGCTCCCAGACGCGTGGCATAATGCGCTTGATAAGATCGTGAGCACCAGCAATGTTAGCGTGGAAGCTCATCTTACCGGAGAAGATCAGCGTTTCGGGCAGACGCGGCCCGCTATAACGGTGAAAATATCGCCGGTCGATCCCATGAGGGAGTACGTGAATTTCCGCCAACGTCCTCCCGTCTAGCTCATCAGGCTGCTTATGCGTAAGATTTAGCAGCGCCCGCCGGTCTCGTTCAGCGGTGATCAGTATGTGACGGAAGTGGAGCAACTGAGCCAGTTCGTACGTGCGTACACGCCGAGCTTCACCTGATCCAAAAAGCCGCAGCATCGGCGTCATACCAAACTTCGCTCCCTGCTCATAGAGCTGGCTCACACAATCTACGGCATCCCATACAACCGGCACAGGGAGAGACATGGGTAACATTCCCAATGCGCGCACAAATTCGACGTGGAGCAGGTCAAAATGCCCGGAGGATAGCAGCTTTTCCAGGATCATCCGCAGGTGAGCAGAGGCACTAAATGCAACTTGAAGAGGTAAACCTGATCCTAGCGATAGCAAAGCGCGTAAGAACTGCACGAGGCGTTCCTCGTATACAGCGACAATGTCGATGCCTTCGCGCTGCACAGCCCGCACATCGGCCATTTCGCGCTCACCTGCACATAAAGCTAGCACTTTTACATCATGTTTTCTGGCAAGGTGAGTGACAAAGCCGTAAGAGCGTGCTCGAATACGTGACAACGGATAAGGAGTTACAAATAAAATACGCATAATACCCTTCCAACCATACAAACCGCATGTATTTATGCCATCCCAACGATACTTCAACCACCTAATTAAGCGGCTATTCCCCAGCTTAAAACGAGGCCCGTTTCTGTTCCCTATGGTTTATAACGCGCAATATATCGAAATATAACTCTTGGTACGCGTAAAGTTCTACAGATATTACCACATGTATTTATCGTAATATTGTTTTATATAAATTGATTTTTTCGCACCACCCGCGTGAGATTATGAACTAATATTTATGTTTTCTCCTGACAGGATAAACAATTTTTCATAATGCCTGGTCCTGGTCTGGGACAAAAAGAACGGGGCGAAACGAGAATTTGTTAAAAATTCGCAGAGGGGCAGAAAATCTCTCTTTTCCTACTTGCGCGATCCCGCAAAATACGCTACAATGGCTACGGTCAATCATGATGAGGGCGTAGCTCAGAGGTAGAGCAAGCGACTTTTAATCGCTGGGCCGAGGGTTCGATCCCCTCCGCCCTCACCACCTACATATTAGGCTGACTAACTGCCCATCTTTATCGCATTGAACGCTGAAGGGGACTCTGCTGTTTCCATAGCCAGGGAGGCAGGGCCAGCCGTTTTCGTTGTATAGGCGCATTCAGGGAAAGCTGACTGTTGTATACTAAACGGAGCGGTGAATCGTAATAGCTATCATAAGCGGAAGCATTTGCACATAAGAACCAGATCGATCACTCAAGGGTCTTTTTTTGATTACCGGCAACGTAAGGGACAATTAGGAGGCGGTGTGTTCTTACACGGTACTGATGTGAGGCATGACACCGATGAGACGTGACAAAACGGATACTAGTCGTTGACGATAGAAATGAACTATTGCATTTGATGCGTCGAGTTCTGGAAGATGAGCAGTACCTGGTTTCTATCTGGCAGGAAGGGAAAGATGCCTTCGCCCGTGTGAAAAGTTTATTGCCGGACCTGCTCATTCTTGATCTGAAGCTGGGCGATATGTCCGGCCAGGAGATTCTCAAGCAGTTAAAAGCTGATACAGTAACTGCTGATATTCCTGTTATTGTCTACACCGCGGCTGTGCTTGAGGCAGAAGAGGTTTCCAGGCTGATAGAAGAAAGCCCCGAGACGTACGAAGGAGTCTATCTGCTGCGCAAGCCCTTTGAACTGGATGTCTTGCTGGATAAGGTCGAAGAATTGCTGGCTAAATCCGGTTAGCGCGGGCATAGTAGACATTGATGGATTGTTATTATATGATGCAATTCTTGACCGGAGGGGCTTCCGGTCATTCGTGTTGTATGTCATATATCTCTTTTATACCATCACCTTGAGGAAAGAGAGGGGAAAGCGATGAAGTTTTTTACAGGTTTATTGCTAGGACTCGGTCTGGGCGTCCTTATCGGGCTGCTTTTCGCCCCACAGACGGGCGAAGCGACACGGGCGCAACTGGCGGAACAGGGTATTTTACTCCGTTCAGGCAACTTTAGTGACGAAATTCGCGCTCGCGCTAACGAGGCAATGATACAGGGGCGCGATTTGTATAACCGCACTAAAGATGAATTGTCTGATCGCTATACCAGGGCAAAATCTGGCGATCTGTAAGATTGACAGACGTGGGTGGAGGGCGACAGCTCGCTGTCGCCCTCCATTTATTGTTCAAACGCTGATCCGTCCACTATCCCTTACTTCCCCCGCGCACCAGCGAGACGAGGCCCACACCGGTCAAAATGATGGTTATCCTGGCGTAACTTGGCTCCCCTGCTCTTGACGCAAGAGGCTCTGCTTGCGTTCTATGCCCCAGCGATAACCGCCGATATCGCCATTGTTGCGCACCACACGATGGCAAGGTACGATCAAAGCAACCGGATTACTGGCACAGGCGTTGGCTACGGCCCGAACCCCTTTGGGATTGCCAATAGCTTGAGCAATTTCGCTATACGAGCGCGTCTCCCCGTATGGAATGGCCTGAAGCGCTGTCCAGACACGCCATTCGAACGCAGTGGCCTGCACGTCAAGCGGCAAATTCAGGTCTGGCTGCTGCCCATCAAGATAACGTACCAGCATCTCTATCCACACGCTCATCTCTCCATCATCGCATTCAATCGTTGCAGCAGGATACTCGCTTATCAATGCAGCTTCAAGGATAGCATCGGCATCGCCCAGGCAGACGGAGCAGATCCCCTTCTCGGTAGCTGCAACCAGTAAGCGACCCAATGCGCTGTTCGTGATACTATAGTGAATTTTCATTCCCTGACCTCCTTTGCGGTAGGTTGTTGGTGTCATTCCTAAACGGGCCCGCTCGTAGAGGCGGCTGCTGGAGCCATAGCCCGCGTCATACATCGCCGTGGTCACCGCTTCCCCTTCTTTCAGCCGCTCCTTGAGCCGTTTCAAGCGGCAGGTTTCGATATACTGGTAAGGGGTAATGCCTGTAATGCGCTTGAATACGCGCTGCAAGTGAAACGGGCTCATACTCATTGCCTCGCTCAGCGTTGTGAGCGAGAGTGCTTCTTCGCAATGCTCTTCGATATAAGCGCAGGCGCGTTGCACCAGCAGAACATGTGGCTCACCGGTAACAGTTTCGCGCGGGCTACAACGTCGGCAGGGGCGGAAACCGGCCTGCTCAGCCGCTTGCGGAAGCGCGAAGAAAGCAACCTGCTCTCTGCGTGGTTTTCTGGATGGGCAGGAAGGATTGCAATAGATGCCGGTGGAACGCACGGCGTAAACAAACGTGCCATCGGATCGAGCGTCTCTGCTGAGAACAGCCTGCCAGCATTGTTCTTCGTACATCGTTCCCTCTCCTTGCATATAACAAAAGCTCCACAGTTGCTGCTGTTATCAGCAAACCTGTATTTATTTATGGTACTATGATAAGACCTGATGGCTATAGAAGCTATCCGATTCTTGCGTTCATAATTTCGAAACACATCCGGCTTGCTTTTTATTTAGGAGGAGCTATGTCTGTACCTGCTGACCGCTTGAAATCTGACATTGACGAACTTGTACCTGATCTGGTGGCGACGCGCCGCGATTTCCACGAGCATCCAGAGCTTGCCTTCGAAGAGATACGCACCTCTGGTATCGTAGCCCAGCGGCTGCGCGCTCTTGGACTGGAAGTACAGACAAATGTCGCCACAACGGGAGTGGTAGGTCTGCTGCGCGGTGAAGGGAGCGAGGGCAACGCCAAAACGGTGGCGATTCGCGCTGACATGGACGCGTTACCAATTCATGAGCTCAATGAGATCGAATATCGCTCTCAAGTTGACGGAAAAATGCACGCCTGTGGTCACGATGGGCATACCGCCATTGCGCTGGCTGTTGCCGATATTTTGAGCAAACGCAAAGCGGCCCTTAAAGGCAATATCAAATTTATTTTTCAGCCCGCCGAGGAAAATGTCGGTGGTGCTAAACCGATGGTTGATGAGGGAGCGATGAAGGGGGTCGATCACGTCATTGGCCTGCACCTGATCAGTAACTACGAACTTGGACGCGTCGGGGTGCGTTCCGGCACCGTTTTTGCCAGCGCGGACAGGTTTACGCTCACGATCAGGGGCAAAGGCGGACACGCAGCTATGCCAGAAGGCTCGATTGACCCCATTGTGATCGCCGCCTATATCACGACCGCGTTACAGACATTGATCAGCCGCCAGACTTCGCCGTTCAGCCCGGCGGTCATCACTATCGGCACCATTCATGCGGGTACGGCCTTCAATATCATTCCCGAAACGGCGGTAATGCAGGGAACCATGCGTGCCTTTACTACGGAGCATCGCGACTTCCTGCTACGGCGCATTCAGGAAGTGGCCAACGGCGTCGCGACCGCGATGGGCGGCTCGTGCGAAATAGATGCGACCGGCGGCTGCCCTCCCTGCACTAACGACTCCAGGGTGACGGAACTGGTACGTAAGGCGGCCATTGCGACGGTGGGCGAGAACAAGGTGGACGATGGCGAGGAAGTAATGACCACCGGCAGCGACGATATGGCCTATTTCTTGCAATCGGCTCCCGGCTGCTACTTTATCGTCGGCGCGCACAACCCTGAGAAGGGGGCGAAGTTCCCACACCATCATCCCCGCTTCAATATTGACGAGGATGCGTTACCGGTTGGGGTTGAGATGCTAACGCGTGCAGCACTGGAGATCCTGGGATAAGCGTAAAAGCCACTTTAGAAAACATATACCAGACAAGAAGAAAGAGCCTGACAGGCTCTTTCTTCGACAGGATTATACTTCTTCATCAAGCAGGCACCCTCGTACTGGGCATACGCAACTGAGACAGAGACCAGGCTGCGCATATAATAGTGATTATGCCAAGAATCCAGGCCGACCATGCTTCACCTGAGAGATTAGCAAACCCTAATACCCAGGGGGAGATAAAAACCCAGATGCCCAGGATGATGTTAATCACTTCAGGAACCATAGAGCCGGGTGTGGCTAATGCCCATAAGGCTACCAGAAAGATGACCACGCCTAAGATCCAGGCATTCCAGGAGCTGGTACTATTCCACGAGGTTGCTGTATACCACGGCGAGATGAAGAGGATAATCCCGACGACGACATTGACCCAATCTTGCCAGCGGGTCCAGGGTCGTACTACGCTAACTTCTCTACCTAACATGAGACAATCTCCTTCCTTTTGCTTTTCGACTGACAAAAAGTTTCATGATTCATCATGACCCTTTTGTGCTTGATAAGGATAGCTTACCCCTTAAAAGTTAGAGATTGGTAAGATCAGTAAGGAATGAGGAAGCGCCAGATTGTTATTGTCAATGGATTTGCTATGGGGATAGAGGCATGCCTAAGACGATTCTAATAGCGCGGCCCGTCTCTCACGCAAGTACTGGGCAATCTCCGCCGGATCGTCGCGTTCGAGGGCTTTGCGCTTGAGCTCGGTCAGGACCGAGCTCCACTGCTCTTTAGCGGGCAGGTAACGATTATCGCGCCCGACCAGTTCTTCAAAAATGCGGCGTTCCAGTTCTTGCCAGAGCGCACGGTCGCGTCCATCAATGTCGCCATCGTCGGGGACGTAGTCCTGGTCGCTGGTATGGTTATCGACGCGCACATGTAACGCCCGAAAATGATCGCGCAGCATCTCTTCCATCCGCGCGGTATCCAGCGAACCGGCATCAAAGCTCATTTTGCCATTGAGCTGCACCTGTACAACCGGCTCGGCATCTATGGCTTGATAATGCGCCCCCTCGCGTCGGCAGTAATCTTCGAGGCGGGCATATATGGCATCTGGCTCGTTGAGGCCATCGACGCGCAGGTCGTAGCGCACAAAGGGGCGGCGCTTGCTCTTGACATGCTCGGCATGATGAACGCGTTCGTGCCTGGCGATATCGATAACGCGCTCCGGCTCCTCGGTATCGATCTGGACGTAGTAGTAACCGCGATCATCCCACTGCACCTCCTCCACACTACAGGTTTCGGTTGAACCTGGATTGTACATCCAGCCATCGAAGGCGTAGGGCTTATGGACGTGGCCCAGCGCCAGGTAATCGATATGCTGGCGCAACGGCTGAAACTGAGCCATCGTGGGCAAGCCCTGGATGCGTCCCACAATGCCATCCACGCCCGTATGCATCGTGACCAGCCGATACTCGATGCCGCAGCGCTCTTCCTCGGACCTTGTAGCCGCTAACGCCTGAGCCAATCCTTCAAGGCTGCGGGCCGTCGCAGCTCCCTGCCAGGGCAGACCGTAAACGCGCAAGCGGCCATGCATCAGATCGACGTACGCCCCTTGCATATTCTCTTCCTGCCACGGCTCAAGCACGGGTGCGCCATCCTGCATCACCGGGGCAAGCAAAATTAAATAGCCTTGATGGCATAAAAATTGCAACCACGACACCCCATCGCGATAGTAGCTGCGGTCATGGTTTCCCTCTATCGCGATCACCGGAATATCACGCTCTTTGAGCTTCTTTAATCCTTCAATGGCGTGAATAAGCGTCAGGGCATCGATAGCACGTTTATTAAATAAATCGCCCGCGATAACCATAAAATCGATGTTGCGGGCAATGGCTTCATCCGTGATATCCCAGAAGCTGCGGCTGAAGTCGTTGAAACGCTCACGTACGCCATATTGTTCGTAACCCAGGTGCGTATCGGCGATATGGATAAAAGAAGCTCGCATGATTCCCCCAAACTAATGTACAACCGGACCGGTCATCCAGGCTCGCACCGCCACAGCCGCTACAATCAGAGCCGCGATACTGAAGATCAGCACGTCTCGGCGTGGATTTTTGCCGCTTGTCGCATAAGTCACTGCGATGGGCAAACCCAGCGCCGCTATTCCTCCATAGACATAATGTAAATAATAGATCCCGGTACCTGTACCAGGCTTCAGGCCCATAATGACCATGATGATACCGAACAGCCCCTGGATGAGGGCCAGCACCGCCGTCACAATCAGGGATATGCGCCAGGATGGATTCATCGTGCGCTTCGTAAAAAAGAGGATGAAGCCCCATACGAAAGCAATCGTGGCGGCGGCTATGACTAGATAGACATTATACGAATGCAATGTAAGGATAACCTGTGTCAATGTGATTTCTCCTTCAAGTCGCAATCCAGCGACATCTCTCTAGAGCGTTCTTTTTCGGCCTCGAAATTGCGGAATCTGTTCAGCCATACTATAGCGTGTGCGCACCCGAAAAACAAGCCAGGGAACTTTTGGCTGTCCTGTACGTCTTTTCTAGTAGAAACACGCGCCAGGAAAGGAGTAATCAATGGGCCGTAAAGTTTCACCGTCACTTTTTCTCTTCAGCAACTTGCTATTCAGACCGCCAATGCCGCTCTCGCGTCTAGCTGCGCTCAGGCGGTCTGCAGTGAGTTGTGTGCTGCTGGCTATCATTTTGGGGATCGGTCTGGCTGCCTGTGGTTCCAATCAAGGAAGTGGAGGGACCGTCACCGGGACGACTCCAACAGCAACCACAGGTTCAACCTCAACGACGCCTTCAACGACTGGACAAAATTGTGGCTCGATCAATCTCAGCCCGCGTGGAACATTGGAAGATGCAGGGCTTTCGACCAAGGCGGCTGACTGCTTCATCAAAGCATATCAGCAATGCCAATCAGCCTCGCTCATCTATCGCGTGGGCGGTATTGACACCACCACCGTGCGCACATTCACCATTGAGAAGCAAGGGAGCAACTGCGTTATTAGCGATGCGGTACAGAATTTCGTTGTCCCACATCAGATAGGCACGACAAAGAACTACACCTGTAACGGCGTTGTCATTAGCAACAACCAGCTACGTATCTCCGGTTGCGGGACAGATGGCACGGTCATCATCCCAACCGCGAGCATATAAATAGTGGGCAGGCGCAAGGCACTGCCCCTACGGCATGTTGTCAATGTAGGGGCAATCCCTTGCGGTTGCCCTGATGGCACGTTGCCAGCATGCAGGGCAGGCGCAAGGCACTGCCCCTACCGTCACATTGTCGGTGTAGAGACTATTCCTTGCGGTTGTCCCCGCAGGCTATTCTTCTTTGAGCGCCTCGCTCATGTATTTACGCAGCGCGGGAGCGATAGTGGGACGTTGGAGGGCATGGGCGATAGAGGTGGTGAGCAGGCCAAGAGGAGTGCCCGTATCGTAGCGTTTGCCGGTAAAATGGATGCCGTAGCAATGACCGGCCTGAGCCTGCATCTCAATCGCGTCCGTGAGTTGAATCTCCCCTCCGCGACCTTTGGGGGTTTTCTCGATCAGTGCAAAAATATCTGGCGTCAGGATATAACGCCCGGCAATTGCCAGATCGGAAGGAGCTTCTTCGGGCGACGGTTTCTCAACCAGGTTCGATACTTGAAACACCTCGGGCGCAAGCTCTTTCACGGTCACAATGCCATAAGAAGAAACTTCATCCTTTGACACACTAAAAAGCGTCAGGACGGAGCCGTTATATTTTTCATACACCTCCATCAGACGAGGCAGGCATGGAGTTTCTTTTGCCATAAATTCATCGCCCAGCAACACTGCAAACGGCTCGTCTCCCACCAGATTTTTCGCGCATAAGACTGCGTGCCCCAGTCCCAGCGGCTCGACCTGTCGCACAGTCGCGTAGGTAGCCATTGACTGAAGCTTGCGCAGACCTTCTAATTCCTTCAGCTTTTTCCTTTGCTCTAACGTTTGCTCCAGTTCAGGAAAACTATCAAAATGATCCTCGATAGCGCGTTTGCTGCGACTGGTCACAAAAATAATTTCCTCTATTCCTGCCGCAACGGCCTCCTCCACGATATATTGCAAGATTGGCTTATCGACAATGGGCAGCAGTTCTTTGGGTACGACTTTGGTGGCTGGCAGCATACGGGTACCCAGACCCGCTATCGGCAAAACAGCTTTGCGAATACGCATCGATCCTCCTAAG
>DASRHT010000057.1:0-223647 GCA_035650355.1 Ktedonobacteraceae bacterium | reverse complement strand
GAGGAATTTTTTATATCCGTTATTTGCTCAGGCCGAAGCTGCCCAACGGGAAGAGCCAGTGCTTGCTCTATGTGTATGAATCAGATATGAAGCGTATGGAAGGAACTTCCGATGCACCTCAAGCCCATTAACAGTTCTTTTTCAGACCAGAGGCAACCTGACCATGCACTGAGAGGCTATCCTTACCGTTGACTTTCCTCAGCTCAGCCAGTATGCTAGCAATCGGCAAATCATCTTGCGATAGATCATATGGTTACTTAAAGAGAGGGATATCGCTAATGGCTGAACCACGTCATGCAATGGATATCAGGCCCGGCTACCGGGGGCGCGCCTTCACTTCCGATCTGACAGGACAGGAGTTCTGGCTGGTCGTCGATAAAGGTTTCCAGCCGATGGGGCTGGTGGTGGGCAATTGTATCTACTCGATGGGCGCCGTCCGCAACTGGCTGGTTGGCATCAAAAGCAACTTTCAAGGCGAACTTAAAGAGTATTCTGAATTGATGTACCAGGCCCGCGAACTGGCGATTAGCCGCATGCAGTTTGAGGCGGACCAACTGGGGGCCGATGGCGTTATCGGCGTCGATATCAAGGTGGAGTTTATGCATAATAACGAATGGATGGAGGTCGTCGCCATCGGCACCGCCATCCGCTATGTGGGCGGAGGTCCAAATATGCCTCCCGTCGGACAGGGCAGGGTCGTTATTCCGACGCAATAACATTTTTTCCTTAACATGACTTTGGCGCTAAAACCTGCACAGAGAGAGATAAGGTAAGTTCGATTGTTAATGGCTGCACTCGCCTTATCTCTCCCTATCCGACCAGGGCTTTTCAGTTGTCCTCTTCTCTGACTCTCGCTGCCTGGGTTCGCGCTCCGTTCGGGGCGCAGAGCAAGGGGAGAGAGGTGCCGGCACCTCTCTCCCCTTACGAGCAGGGCTTCGCCCTGCGAGCATGATGAAAACGGAAAAGCCCTGCCTGTCCGACAAATAATGCAGTCCCCTTCAGGCCAAAAGATGATATACTAAAAAACAAAGATATTTTCCCTTCTTTCAGGAAGTTTAAGGATAGAATTATGCCCTTCGATATCCAACGAGTGCGGCAGGAGACGCCCGGCTGCGCCCACGTTTTGCATTTCAATAACGCTGGCTCCTCTTTAATGCCGCAACCTGTTCTCGATGCCACTATCGCCCATCTACAACTTGAGGCGCAGATTGGCGGCTACGAGGCCAAAGAGCAGGCCAGCGACCAGATTGAACATACCTATGACGCGGCAGCAACATTGATTGGCTGCGAGCGCGATGAGATTGCGATCATAGAGAATGCCACCCGCGCCTGGGATATGGCCTTCTACTCTATCCCTTTCAAAAAAGGCGACCGCATTTTGACTTCGATGGCCGAATATGCCAGTAACTATATCTCTTATCTGCAAATCGCGCAAAAAACCGGCGCAGTCGTCGAGCCCATTCCTGACGATCAGCATGGGCAGCTCTCGCTCGATGCTCTGCATAACGCCATCGATGATAGAGTCAGGCTGATCAGCGTGACCCATATACCAACCAGCGGGGGACTGGTCAATCCGGTGGCAGGAATTGGCAGAATCGCTCGCGCCGCAGGCATTCTTTACCTAATTGATGCCTGCCAGTCGGTCGGACAAATGCCCATCGATGTCCGGCAGATTGGCTGCGATATGCTCTCGACCACGGGCCGCAAATATTTACGTGGGCCGCGCGGCACCGGCTTTCTCTATGTGCGACGCGAAGTGCTGGAGCAGCTTGAGCCGCCACTCCTTGATCTGCACGCTGCAACCTGGGTGGCGCGCGACCGCTACAAAGTGCGCCCCGACGCTCGCCGCTTTGAAAACTGGGAGACCAATTTCGCGGGCAAGATCGGCCTCGGCGTCGCTATCGACTATGCCATGCAATGGGGCATCGATAACATCTGGCGGCGCATTAAATCCCTTTCCTATCAATTACGCGCTGGACTCAGCCCGCTGCCAGGCGTGATTGTGCATGACCGCGGCATCAATCAGTGTGGCATCGTTACCTTTACCGTCGAGGGGATCGCGTCTGAGGAGATCAAGCACAGGTTAGCCGAGCAGCGCATCAATGTCTCTGTGGCGGAACGCAGCTCAACCCGGCTCGATATGGAGGCGCGCGGTCTGACCACGATGGTGCGCGCCTCCGTCCACTACTACAATACCGAGCAGGAGGTTGAGCAATTCTGCCAGCAACTTGCCGAGATCATAGCATGAAACCGTAAAATGCGCTTAACAGGCTTCGGTCCTTATTGCATTTCCACTTGACATCTTCGGATTCGATGGTATACTTCCCCTCAAAAGGGGCGGCGGGAGCTAGTAGCTATCACGACCCGCTTGAGGGTACTGAAATTATGCCCTGCATCGTCTGCTCCATCAAAAACTGTTGGACCTGCCGGATATCTCTGTTTTGTAGATACACCGCTATCTGGCGGTCCGCTCCGGTGCCGCTAGGATTGCTGAGCAGGTCACGAACGTAATTCATCTCTCGCCTGCTCCCCAGATCATCCACCACATCGTCTATAAAGTCCAGCAATTCGCCAATATAGTCACGCATCCCCAGCCGTCGCTTTTGCGCAAAGTCCAGCACCTCGGCATCTAACCCATAGCGCATGGCCCGCCATTTATTCTCCTCAATATAATCGGTCGCCAGCGTCGGCATCGCCTGGCCGCGCCGGTTGAGCCAGACCAGCTTTGCCACTAATGCCTGCGAGATGGCGGCCAGCGCCAGCGTATCCTCTAAGGTCGCAGGCATATCAAAGGCGCGAAACTCGACGGTATGGAAAAATGGATGCGGGCGGATATCCCACCAGATTTTTTTGGCGTTATCGATGCATTGCATCGCAATCAGATCCTGTACATAGCCGTCAAAATGCTCCCAGGAGGTGAAAATCTTAGGGATGCCGCTGCGCGGAAAACGCTTCCAGACCACAGGGCGATAGGCTTTCAAACCGGTCATGCGTCCATACCAGAAGGGCGAATTGGAGGAGAGCGCGATTAAATGCGGCAGCCACGTCCGCGCCTGGTTCATGATCTTGATCGCCAGTTCGTTATCTGGAATCGCGACATGGACGTGCATGCCAAAGATCAAGATCGAGCGCCCGACATCTTGATATTCCTCTTCCAGCTCTATGTAACGGTCGTGCAGCGTGCGTGTCTGATCCCACCAGGACGCGCTGGGATGGGTGCCCGCGCTCACCAGGGCCAGCCCTTCTTCTTCGACAATCCGCGACAGCAGCGATCTGGCGGCGTGTAATTCCTTACGAGCTGCCGTTATATCTGGAAAAATATTGGAGACAAATTCCAGGGTCGATTGCAACATTTCCGGCTTGACTTGATCACCGAAGTAGGGCCTGGCCTTATCCAGAATGCCTTCCGCGCATGAACACAGGTCTCCCGACTGGCGATCCATCAGTTGAAACTCTTCTTCGATACCAAGCGTAAAACGATCCGACATGTTTCTCCTCCAATTCAACCAGCAAGGCTCTACCCGGCGTTACTGTCATATTACGCATGGCAAGGCTAAAGAGTTTCCAGGGCACGCAGCCTTTTCTCTCCCAGCACATGATATAATGACTCTGGATGTTGTGTGCAACAGGAAGAGAAGAGGTTTGCCATGCGCTTACAAGGAAAAACCATCGGCTATTTCGTGGCGTCAGAAGTGGAAGATTTAGAATTCTGGGTGCCTCTGATGCGGCTGCGCGAGGAAGGGGCCAGGGTGATTGTGATCGGTCTGACAACGCAGACGGTACATGGGAAGCACGGCCTGGAAATGACGCCCGACGTTAGCATTCATGAAGCGCCAAAGGCCGATGCGCTCGACGCTATCGTCATCCCCGGCGGCTGGGCGCCCGATAAGCTACGCCGTGACCAGGGCGTCCTTCAGCTCGTTCGTGATATGTACGCGCAGAAAAAAGTTATCGCAACGATCTGCCACGGCGGCTGGGTGCCGATCTCGGCAGGCATTATACGCGGGCATAAAGCAACCGGCTCAACCGGGATCAAAGATGATATTACCAACGCCGGCGGCATCTGGGTCAACGAGCCAGCCTTCCGCGAAGGCAATCTGGTGTGGGGCCGCGTCGTCGATGACATTCCAGCCTTCTGCCGCGAACTGGTTGCCGCTCTGGCTGAATAACCGTAAGTATGTGTCTGCTTCTCAGCAGGAGCGCACGCTCGCGCCTGCGGCGCTTGCCCTGTGGAGGAGGTGGGGAAACATGCGCGAAGCGCATGTTTCCCCACCTCCTCCACCACCCTTACGCGGCGAAGCCGCGCAAACGCTGCCACGTAAGAGCAAACACACTCAGAATCAGACACTATCTTATACATGGATTATCGCACTTAATTATATTACTACTGAGTTTATCAGGCTGCAAGTAGATTATACTTTCATATGCTTGAGCAGATTGGAGCGCGCATGAGCCAATTTCTTGATGCCCTGGCCCACCGGGTCCTGATTTATGATGGAGCAATGGGCACCAATGTCCAGCGTTACCAGCTTACCGCGGAAGACTATGGCGGTCAGGCGACCGAGGGCTGCAACGAATACCTGCTCATCAGCAAGCCCTCCGTTATCGAAGAGATTCACACGGGTTTTCTGGAGGCTGGCTGCGATGTGCTGGAGACAGATTCGTTCACCGCCAGCCGCCTCAAACTCGACGAATACGGCATTGGTCATCTTACCTACGAGATCAACCTGAGCGCCGCCCGTCTGGCTCGCCGCCTGGCCGACAGCTACAGCGCCCCCACGCAGCCGCGCTTCGTCGCTGGCTCCCTCGGCCCCACCGGCATGCTCCCCTCGTCCAGCGATCCGCTGCTAAGCAATATTACGTACCAGCAACTGGTCGATGTCTTTCACGAGCAGGCCGTTCCCTTGCTGGAGGGCGGCGTCGATGTGCTGCTGATCGAGACGAGCCAGGATATATTAGAGGTGCGGGCCACCATTACCGGCTGCCACCGCGCGATGCAACAGGTTGGACGCAAGGTGCCGATCCAGGCGCAGGTCTCGCTCGATACCAGCGGGCGCATGCTGCTCGGCACCGATATCGCCGCTGTGATGACAACGCTCGTCGCGCTCCGTGTGGATGTCATCGGTCTTAACTGCTCAACGGGGCCGGAGCATATGCGTGAACCTATACGCTTCCTGGCAGAGAACTGCCCGTTGCCAATCTCGACGATCCCCAACGCAGGCATCCCGCTCAACGTCAACGGACTCGCGGTCTATCCAATGGAGCCGGAGCCGATGGCGGCGGCGTTGCGCGATTTCATTACCGAGCTTGGCGTCAATATCATCGGCGGCTGCTGTGGCAACAGTCACGAACACTTGCAAGCAATTGTGAAAGCCTGTCGCAACGCGCCGCGCCGTCCGCGCCCCATCGCCGATAACAATCTGACCAACAAAGATTTTGCCCGCATTACCCCTGCGTTTGTCGCCAGCGGCATCAGGGCGACTGCCATGCAGCAGGACCCACCTCCCCTGCTGGTTGGCGAGCGCGTCAACGCTCAGGGCAGTCGCAAAGCCAAACAGGCCCTGCTCGCCGATGACTACGATACCCTGCTGGCTATCGGACGTGAACAGGTTGAGGGTGGCGCGCATGTGCTGGATGTACAGGTTGCCGTGACCGAGCGCACCGACGAAGCGGAACAGATGGCGCAGACGGTCAAAAAGCTCTCGCTGGGCATCGAGGCGCCCCTTGTCATCGATAGCACCGAGGCCGGCGTGATTAAGGCTGCTCTGGAAACCGCCCCCGGACGCTGTATCATTAACTCAATTAATATGGAGACCGGTCGCCAGCGCATTGATAGCGTTTTGCCCCTCGCTCTGGAACACGGGGCCGCCGTCGTCGCTCTAACTATCGACGAGATCGGCATGGCAAAAACGACGGAGCGCAAAGCCGCCGTCGCCCACGCCATCTACGATATCTGCACTAACGAGTACGGGTTGCCTCCATCCGCGCTGATCTTTGATCCGCTCACCTTCCCCGTTACTACCGGACAGGAGGAGCTGCAAACTGCCGGCGTCGAAACCCTGAACGCTCTCACTCGCATCAAGCAAGAGCTGCCGGGCGTGATGACTATCCTGGGCGTCAGTAACATCTCGTTCGGCCTGAAGCAGCACGCCCGCGCCATACTCAATAGTGTGTTCCTCTATCACGCGGTCAAGGCCGGGCTGGATATGGCGATTGTCAATCCAACCCATATCACCCCCTATGCCGAGATCGACGGCGAACAGCGCCAGCTCGCCGACGATCTTATCTTCAATCGGCCCGAGGCCCTCCCGCGCTACATCGCTTACTTCGAGGAACATGGGCCACAGAAGGACGAGGGAGCGGCGAAGGTCGATCCAACGGAAGGCATGACCGTTGCCGAACGTATCCACTGGCAAATCCTGCACCGGCGCAAAGAGGGCATTGAGCCGCTGATCGACCAGGTCATCACCGAGCGGGCCGCAGACAAAAATATCAAAACGGCTGAGGCCGCCGTTGACGTGCTCAATACGGTGCTGCTACCCGCGATGAAAGATGTAGGAGATCGCTTCGGTGCGGGCGAGCTGATCCTGCCCTTCGTGCTCCAGTCAGCCGAAGTGATGAAGCGAGCGGTGGCCCATCTGGAAGGCTACCTGGAGAAACAGGAAGGCTATACGAAAGGCAAGGTGGTGCTGGCAACGGTCTTTGGCGATGTCCACGATATCGGCAAAAATCTGGTCAATACCATCCTCAGCAATAACGGCTATACCGTCTATGATCTCGGCAAGCAGGTTCCCCTTAATACGATCCTGGACAAGGCTATTGAGGTCAAGGCCGACGCCATCGGTCTTTCGGCCCTGCTGGTCAGCACATCGAAGCAGATGCCGCTCTGCGTTAAAGAGCTGCACAAGCGCGGGCTGAGCTTCCCCGTGATCGTGGGCGGCGCGGCGATCAACCGCTCCTTTGGACGCCGCATTCTCTTTGTCGATGAGCAAACGCCAGACTCAACGCCGCGCGCTTACGAACCCGGCGTTTTCTACGCCCGCGACGCCTTCGAGGGGCTGGATATCATCGATAAGCTCACGAATGCCCAGGAGGAGCGCACGGCTTTCTTGCAGCGCATCAAACAGGAGGCATTGCAGGAGCGCCATCGTAAAACGACGACGCCCGCGAAGGATACGACCGATAGTGATGAGGGTGCAGCCATACCTTCTGCTAGCATCAAGCCCGCCCTTTCCATCCCGACGCCGCCCTTCTGGGGGCCGCGCGTCCTGGAGCGCATCGGCCTGGAAGATGTTGCCGAGTGCATGGATCTCAATACGCTGTTCCGCCTGCAATGGGGCGGCAAAGCTCATGGCGAGGAGTTTACGCGCCTGGTGGAGCAGGAATTTCGCCCACGCCTGGAACGCATGCTGCGGGAAGCGCGTCCGCTGCGTTACCTGCAACCTAGAGCGGTCTATGGCTACTTCCCCTGCCAGTCCAGCGGCAACGAGCTGATAATCTACGATCCGCAGGGGTTACAGGAGCAAGCCAGCTCCGACGCGCCACAGTTGCGCGAGCTGGCTCGCTTCCGCTTCCCGCGCCAGCAAGAGCGCGAGCGGCTCTGTCTCGCCGACTACTTCGCTGCAACCAAAAGCGGCAAGATTGACGTGGTCGCGCTCCAGGTTGTGACAATGGGCGAAGCTGCCAGCGAAAGGGTTCACCAGTTGCAGCAGGCGGGCGACTATTCAGAGGCATATTTCGTCCACGGCCTCTCGGTCCAGATGACCGAAGGGCTGGCGGAGTACGCCAATCGCCTGATCTGTCGCGAACTTGGGCTGGATGGTCCACGCGGACGCCGCTATAGCTGGGGCTATCCGGCAATACCCGATCTGGAAGATCATCAAAAGCTCTTTAACTTACTGCCGGTTCGCACTGCGATTGGCGTCGATTTGACGGAAGCCTACCAGCTCGTGCCCGAACAATCGACGGCGGCTATCGTCGTGCATCACCAGCAGGCTTCGTACTTCTCGGTCCGGGCAACAGAGACGGCCAGCGTCTCATAATCGCCCGGCAAGCTTGCTGATCATAAAACGGGCACCCATATGGGTGCCCTGCTTTTGCCCTTCTCGGCTATTGCTGACGACAAATGTCGTCATCATTCGGCCCAACATTAATCGGCGGCTCAGATTCCGGCTCTGGCTCCGGTGGATCATCTTCAGTGCGCAGTTTTATATAGTCTTCCAAAATTGCCCCTCTCTTAAACATTCTGGATGACAATATCATTCGATTCACTACTGAATCAACTCCCTACAAAGCCTTTTTGCAATAGCTTTCCCATTGCTAATACTAGACGTTATTAGCTGCTCATATTGACTTTCTATAGAGAAGACGCATTATCACACAGAGAATAAAAGCGCTATTTCCTCCTAGAGCGAACCTGTTTCTCATCGTGTCCGCATGCTCGTGCCTACGGCGCTCGCTTTCAGGATGGAGAGGATGCCCCACAGGCGCGCTGCGCCTGTGGGGCATCCTCTCCATCGCCTTTTGCGCGACTGCGTCGCGCTCATGTTGAGAAGCAGACACACATTTAGGATATTGAGATCGAGATCCCAGAAACCACGTCGCTCTCAGTGCTATTAAACAACGCATGGATAGTGACATTGGTATCTATGCTCGTTTCGATGTCAGTCGTGAAACCGTTAGCAGCGCTATGCGACGCGTTGGAAGAGTGATTCATAGCGCTTGACTGGCTTGTTATTTCGCTCGTTATGCCTTGCGATGTTTCACTCACTTCGGTAATGGTAATCATGTGCCCGAACAGGACGCTTTGCGTGATGACAACCCGGGAATTGATGCACATATCCGCCCGGAACAAAATCACGGGCGTGTGATGATCGACCGATGAAATGGCGGGAACGGTATGAACGTTGTGGCACTCCGACCGACCAACCGTCACCGTATATGGATGTGCGATAGGAGCAGCTACGGCCAGTTTTCCTCCGACAATCAGCGTAACCATGCCGACCACGATCATAAGAGAGCAACCCAAAACTAACCAGAATACCCTGCGGCTTCTCTTCGCTTGCCAGGCAATAGCAGCACTATTGCCGATGATTCCCAGAACCATGCCAATGCCAAACTCTCCCCCCAGCGACGTCGTAAGGGAGAGGATTGAGAACACCACACCTAGAGCCCCAGCGACGAGGGCATACGAAGGAGCCAGGAGTTGGACGAGGCCCATTGCAAAGAGCAACCCCCCAACCTCAATCCCTCCTCGGAGCGTCCCTGCTGGGATGTACGAACTTTGAAGCAGAGAGATAGGTTCCCACATCACCAGCAAACCGGCGAGCAGAACACAAAGGGCTCCAAAAAACGGACGTCGATTAGATCCATAGGTAATAGAGTGATAGGATCTTTTTATCGTAGAAATGAATTTCAAATGCTACTCTCCTCTCAAAATGGCTTTGTTTATTCTTGATCGGTATATTCAAAGAATTGTATAGGCTTCACATCTATCGCCGGGGCACAACCTCTTTTTTCTGGGGGTGAGCTGCCAATCGAAGCGCCTCCTCCTTATAAAAAAGTGATCATATTGCATTCTCACTTGACGTCTGAGGATATGAGGCGTATACTGTTTTTCAAGGGAGGCGGCAAGAGCCTATGGTTCGCTCGATCCGCTATAGGGTACTGAAAAGATGATACTACAAGAGGATACTGAAAATAGCATGTTGTATTGCACCTGTCCACGCGTTCACAGAGGAAAGATCGATGGCTCAGCCCTCTGTGAACGCTGTGGCGTGCTCTCCAATCGACACCGTTGATGCTGTCTCCCTGCACGCACATCTCTCGCCTGGGCTATCACCTCATTTTTTCGGCAACGCAACAAAACCTACCATAGGAGAGATATGCACATGTCAAACGTTTCGACGAAACCAGTTTACCTGTACAATACACTGACCCGTACAAAAGAGCTTTTCACGCCGCTTCAGCCGCCCAGAGTGGGCATCTATGCCTGCGGCCCTACCGTGTACCGCGATATTCATATCGGCAACTTCCGCACGTTTCTTATGACCGACTGGCTGAGGCGCGTGCTCGAATACAACGGATACGACGTCTTCCTCGTCCGCAACATTACCGACGTGGGACATCTTTTCGATAGCGATTCGGAGGCCGGCGGCGAGGATAAGCTGGAGCAGGAGGCGCGCCAGACGCGCCGCTCCGCTTACGACATTGCCGCCTACTATACCGAGCGTTACATGCAGGATGCCGCCGAGCTGAACATTCTGCCGCCGCATCTTAATCCTAAAGCGACCGAGCATATCGCAGAGATGCAGGCGATGATTGAGAAGCTGATTGAGAAGGGGCTAGCCTATGTCACGGATGGTAATGTCTACTACGATGTGAGCCGCTTCCCCAGCTACGGCGCCCTTTCCGGCAATACCGTCGAGCAATTGCGCGCGGGCGGGCATGGACGCCAGCAAATGGAAATCGCGGAGGATAAAGACGCGCCAGAGGATTTCGCGCTCTGGAAGCATGGCGATCCCTCGCGACAAATGAACTGGTCCAGCCCCTGGGGCATTGGTTTCCCCGGCTGGCATATCGAGTGCTCTGCAATGGCAACAAAATACCTGGGCGAGCAGTTCGATATCCATACCGGCGGCATCGACCTGGTCTTTCCACATCACGAGGATGAGATTGCACAAAGCGAGGGCGTTTCAGGCAACTCGCCCGTGCGTTTCTGGGTGCATGGAGAGTTCCTGGATCTGGGCAATGCCAAAATGGCGCGCTCGAAGGGCAATGTGATCCTGGTCCAGACGCTCAAGGACCAGGGGATCGACCCGATGGCCTACCGCTACCTGCTGCTGACCGCCAGCTACCGCTCAAAGTTGAACTTTACGGAAGAGTCGATCACAGCGGCACAGAATGGCCTCAACAACCTGCACGCTGATCTCGCGGAACTGCCGGTAACTGAAGCGCAAACTGCCTGGTCGCCAGAAGCTCAGCGTGTGCGCGACGAGTTCCACACGGCCATTAACGACGATCTGGACCTTCCCACGGCGCTCAGCATTACGCGCGAAGTGGCCCGTACCAGCAAGATCGAGCCAGGAGAGCGTCGTCACCTGATCCTCGACTTTGATCGCGTGCTGGGACTGCGCCTCGACACCGTTCAACCGCGCGCACCTCGCGAGCTGAGCGAAGAGGTACTCGCGCTGGTTCAACAGCGTGACGCCGCCCGCGCCGCCCGCAACTGGCAGGAATCAGATCGCATCCGCGACCAGCTCAAGGCCCTCGGCTTCGAGGTGCGCGATACCGCCAAAGGCACAGAACTGGTCTAAACTCAAAGGGTTATGAAGTCGTCAATTAATAGGGTATAGCTTCATCTGCGTCGGGCCATATGGCACCCCAATTGCCCGGCGCGGATCGGCGGCTACTACGAACGGCCTGGACATATATTGGTAGTATTGAGAAAGGCAGGGCAGCTATGGCTTCATGGTGGCAAAAAATATTACTCACGACTGCAAGCCTCGCCGGATTAGCCGGCGGAACCTACTATCTTTTGACACGCCGTCCCCTCCCTCGCAAAAGCGGCACGTTGCACCTGCAATCACTACATGAACCTGTTGAAGTCATTACTGATCGCTACGGCATCCCCCATATTTATGCTCAGAATGAAGACGATCTATATTTTGCTCAAGGCTATATCCACGCGCAAGAACGGCTCTGGCAGATGGAGCTTAACCGCAGAATCGGCGCCGGACGGCTCTCCGAGCTTTTCGGGACCATCGCGCTTGAAGCCGACCGCTTTAGTCGCCGCCTGGGGATGCACCGCGCCGCCGCCGAAGAGGTGGCACGCCTCTCGGAACACAATAAACGCGTCCTGAAAGCGTACGCGCAGGGCGTGAACGCTTTTATCGAACAGAACCAGAGCAGACTGCCTATCGAGTTTGTACTGCTGCGCTTCAAGCCGGAGCCCTGGAAGCCTGCCGATACCATCCAATGGTCCAAGATGATGGGCTGGAACCTGGGCGGCAACTGGGAAACCGAGATCATCCGCGCCCGCCTGATTGCCAAGCTGGGAGTCGAACTGGCCTCGAAGCTGGAGCCTGGCTACGATCCCGCTCATCCCCTCATCGTTCCGCCCGGCATCGAATACAGGGGCATCAATCTCGGCCTGCTGGAGCAGTACCAGCAGGTGAAAGAGCTGAGCGGCTTCGGCATGCTCGGCGGCAGCAATAACTGGGTCGTCGATGGCACCATGACCGCGACAGGCTCCCCCATCCTCTGCAACGATCCGCACCTGGGGCAGGCCGCCCCCTCCATCTGGTACGAATGCCACCTGGTCGCGGGCGATATCGATGTCGTCGGCGCCAGCTTCCCCGGCAGCCCGGGCATCGTTATCGGGCACAACCAGCATATCGCCTGGGGCGTCACCAATGCTGTCTCCGACGTTGAAGATCTTTACATCGAGAAATTTAACCCTGAGAACCCTTACCAGTACGAATTTCAAGGCCAATGGCACGAGGCCAGAGTCGTGCGCGAAGTGATCAACGTGCGCGGACAGAAAGAGCCGGTGATTGAAGAGGTGCGCATTACTCGTCACGGCCCGATCCTGACCGGTATTACTCAACCGCTCAACGGTGCGCAGGCCAACGGCGCTCATGGCGCTACCACGGAACTTCCCCTGGCCCTGCGCTGGACCGGCCTGGAACAGTGCAAAATCATCTCCTCCATCCAGAAGCTCAACCGCGCCACTAACTGGACAGAATTCCTTGATGCCATGCGCGACTGGGATGTCCCCCCACAGAACGTTATCTATGCTGATGTCGAAGGCAATATTGGCTATATTATGGCGGGAGCCATTCCTATTCGTGGCAAAGGGCAGGCGCTACTACCCTCGCCCGGCTGGAAGGGCGAATACGAGTGGGTCGGCTATATCCCCTTTGAGGAGCTGCCCCAGAGCTTTAATCCTGAACAACACTTTATCGCCACGGCCAATAACCGCGTGGTGGACGATAACTACCCCTACTACATCACCAACGAATGGCTCAATGGCTACCGCGCCCAGCGCATCCGCGACCTGCTCACCAGTCAGGACCATAAACTTACCCTCGCGGATATGGCCCGCATTCAAGCCGATTACTACTCTCTACCCGCAACTGAGATCGTCCCCTACATGCTACAAGTGCAGCCCGCTACCCCTCTTGCCGCTTCGGCATTGCAAATAGCGCGTACCTGGGACTACAGATTGACAGCCGAGAGCGCGGGGGCGGCGATCTATATCACCTTCCTGCGCAAGTTGGAGCGCCTGGTACTTGGTACTGTGCTTGGCGATGATGAAGATTTGCTGGACCGCTATCTTGGTGTTGGCTCAACCATCCTCGCGCTTGTGAATGGCTATACCAGCCGCAGCAGGCCCTTGCTGATCCGTCTGCTGAAAGAGGGCGACGATAGTTGGTTTGCCAACTCGACCCTTCCCAACGGCCCCTGTTCCTGGAATGAGGCGCTCACAAAGGCTTTCCACACCAGCATTGAAGAACTACGCGCAAAACTGGGAGCTGATCCTGCACGCTGGCAATACGGTTCCATCCATCAAATGACCTACCGCCACCCGCTGGGTACGGTGAAGCTATTGAGCAAATTTTTTAACCGGGGACCATTCCCGGTCGGCGGCGATATCGATACGATCAATATGGGAGCGGTCTCGCCAGCTCAGCCGACGGAGGTGATTACAGTGCCATCATATCGCCAGATCGTCAATCTCGCCGGTCTGCCGTCCTCCCTCTCAGGACATTCGCCCGGCCAATCGGGCCATCCGGTTAGCAAACACTACGACGACTTCATCCAGATGTGGCTGGAGGTTAGCCATCACCCGATGCTCTTTGAGCGCCAGGCAATAGCGGACAATGCTGAAGGCACCCTGGTGATGAAACCTAGATAAAAATTTTACATTTTCGTGAATATTTCTTGATATCTCATCGGTATACTATCAATGTGCGCAATAGCAGGGTGAGTCACAGGCCCTGCTAGGCATTAAAAGAGGCTTGGATAGACAACAAGCCTCATCATTTTCTTTATGGGAAAAATTTCGGCCTGCACGTCTCTACCTGAGAAATATAATGATACCATATAAAAGTTTACATACAGCCCGCATAGCAAAATGGGTCTTGCTCCCCTTACGCCTCTTTCTCGGCGTTACATTTCTCTATGCAGGCATCCAAAAATTTATCGATCCACAGTTCTTCCAGCCCTCCACCACCGGCTATATTGGCAAACAGGTAGCGGCGTTTGCTCGCACGTCTCCTTTGCACGACTTCTTGCTCCAGGTAGTAGTACCACACGCGGATTTCTTCGGACACCTCGTCGCTTATGGGGAAATCGCTATCGGGCTAGGTGTCCTGGTGGGTTTACTTTTCAGACCTGCCGCCTTCTTTGGCCTCGTACTCAGCCTGCTTTTTTACCTTTCGGTCACATGGCGCGTCTATCCCTATTTTTACGGCGCGGATATCGTCTTCGTCTTTAGCTGGCTGACGCTGCTGCTCAACGGTCCCCTGAATACCGGCCTGCCCGCGCCTGACGAGCAACTCGCCCTCCAGTTCATTCAGCGCGCCCCACCGCAGCAACAGCGGCGCGTGGCCCGTATCCTGCATTACATGCTCGGGACCACCGAACCAGCCGCCTCCTCTCCTATCACATCCGATGATACCCAACCGATGCGCGCTCTCCCGGCTTCCCGACAGCGATATATAGCAAGGAGTCAGCAAGCCCCGACCTCGCGGCGCAGCTTTCTGCTAGGGACACTCACCGGAGGGGCAAGCGTCTTTACGCTTGCAATCTTTGCCTACGCGCTACGCCTCTTCGGCACAGGCGAGCAGGCAAGCAACGATAATGGATTGAGCGGCTACATCATTCCTACCCCGGACAACACCCAGGCGACGGCGGGCGTCGGCACGCCAACCAACGGCGTAATCGCCCAGGTGAGCAAGGTGCAGGCCAATAGCTCGATCAGCTTCACCATCCCCTCAACCAGCGATCCCGGCATCCTGGTCCGTCTCAATAACGGCCAGTTCGTCGCCTATGATGCCCTCTGCACGCATGCAGGTTGCGCGGTCGATTACGATCCCGATAGCCACCTGCTGCTCTGCCCTTGTCACGGAGCCGCCTTCGATCCGGCGAAAAATGGGGCAGCCGTGCAATCGCCCGCCAGCACCCCGCTCGCCGCGGTCGCCATCCGCATCGACAACGCAACGGGCGCGATTGTGCTCAGGTAGGGGTTGGGCTTGCCACAGCCCTATCTGGCCCGAAAGCTTGACGGCCCTTCATTGTAGAGTAAAGAGGCTTTTTTCTGTTAACTCACGTTGTCCTGAGCAGATAACCAGGAAGTCAGTAGAGCCCAGATAGCCAACACCGCTTTTTTGCTTGTAGAAAACCTTGTCATTACGTATACTAGGAGTCATCAAGTAGATAGAGGATGGAGGGGAGATCCAATGGAGACATCACCTGATTTCGAGTCGATCAAACAAACCAACATATAGAAGATGGAATTTTGGAGCGCCAGAGACCTGATGCCGCTTTTGGGCTATGGCCGGAAATGGCAGAACTTCATCAATGTGATCGCTTTTTCGATCACAGCCTGTGAGGAATCGGGGAATCGGAGAGAGGATCACTTTACTGACGCCAGTAAAGGCATCGTCGGCGGCAAAGGTTCGGTGACAGAGTGGAAAGATTATCTGCTTTCACGGTT
Source organism: Ktedonobacteraceae bacterium (assembly GCA_035650355.1). Lineage (GTDB taxonomy): Bacteria > Chloroflexota > Ktedonobacteria > Ktedonobacterales > Ktedonobacteraceae > DASRHT01. The sequence goes on along the minus strand of DASRHT010000057.1, from coordinate 207,926 downwards.
CGCTTGCTATCTTGTCGCACAAAATGGTGATCCGCGCAAACCAGAGATTGCAGCAGCCCAGGCATATTTCGCTATTGCTACCAGAGCACATGAAATCCACGAACTTCGCCGACAACAAACTCATCCTCCTACTTGACAGCAGAATAACAGTTCGTTATACTTGCTATAGCAAATAGTTATGTGAGGGTGCAGATGAATTTAGCGGAGAAGATTAAACATTTGCGCGAGATCGAAGGCGAATTACGAGGGTTGAACCGTCCTATGACGCAAATGGAAGTTGTCCGAGCCATGCAAGAAGAGCTGGGCGAAAGTATCAGCCAGGCGTACCTCTCTCAATTGGAGAAGGCCAAACGGCTGCACCTCACCGCGTCCAGCCGTGACCTGCTGGCCCGTTTCTTCAAAATCCATCCTGGCTACCTGGTGAGCGATCCGCCGGATTACAGCACTGATCTTCTAACTGATATTGTGAAGCACGATACCGACCGCCTCACTACCTGGCTGGACGCCAGCGCCGAAGAATGGCACACGGAGCCCGATCTTCAACTATTGCTCCAATCTCTCGCCAACGCCGAAGAGCCGCGCCGCTATATTGAACTTTTTCGCCAACTTATGGACTTGCCGGTAGACGAGCTCGCGGCCATTGTTCACGCAGTCACCGAACATTACGATACCAACAAAATTGTATGATTTGAATTTCCGTTTTTTTTTGCGTTTATCTTTTAGAGATGGGAAACATAGACGGTAGCGCGTATTTTATGCCATCTCCGTATGATCGATAATAATCAAATTATTTTGTTGGGTCTCGAAGAGGGGGAGGCAAATGAGCCCGGAACACTATAAAATGCCTGATCGACAACAACAGTTGCTCGCGCCTGGCAGAGGCGCTCTACTTCAGAGGTTGCGCCATCGCGCACTTATCTCGCTCGTTCTTCTTGGCGGCGCGCTTGTGTTCAGCACCGTCAGCTTTTTTACGGATAGTCTTTTTCCTTTATTGTCCCTATTAGGTATACCTTCGGCACAATTATGTCTCACATTCGCACTTGTCTTAGGCATATCCGGCGTCGTGACCAGCATTATCGTCATGATCGAACGCATTGACCGGTTCTGGTCACAGGCTGCGATGTTCCAGAGATCGAAGGAGCATAGCTATGCTAATCGCAACTGACCCGCTTTCGCTACTGTTCATTTTCAGCTTCCTCTTCGGGTTGCTGTTCCTGATTGTGACGGCCTTCCTGGGAGGCATCGGACAGGAGCATCACGTCGGCGGGCACCATATCCATATGGGGGGGCATGGCGCTCCACATGTTCATGCGCATACATCTCATGCCGTACATGGACACGCAGGCCATACAAACGCAGGCCACGCTCAGGCTGCTCACAACGGGCAAGCGGGGCAGAAAGTCGGCCAGCCTGCGCCAGCCACCACCCAGGCTCATGTAAACTTCCTTTCATACCTGGGCTATATCAATCCTCTTTCCCTGGCAATCTTCCTGGTGGGCTTTGGCTTCTTTGGCTACGTCTTCCATAACAGCACCGCGCTTGCATTGCCAATCGCCCTAATCTTGTCGGGATTTAGCGGGCTGGTCATTGCCGCTATCCTGCTCATAGCGATGAATCGGATCTTCGGCGGCGGCAATGACGCCACTTCCTTAGACGTCTCGGATCGTACCGGCCTCGTAGGCAAGGTCAATATCACCATCCCAGAAAACGGCATCGGCGAAATTCTCTATATCTCCCCCAGTGGTACGCGTAAAAGCGTTCCAGCCCGTTCTGTAGATGGCCGACACCTTGATCGCGACCAGGAGATCGTGGTGGTAAATTACCAGGCCGGAGTCGCAGAGGTTGATACCTGGGATCGCTTTATCAACCAGGGAGAGCTGGAAGCGGCTGATATGCCTGATGACGACGAAATGGCCCAATTGCGCGCACTTCTCAACGAATCTCCTAAAGCTGAAACAGAATACGTCATACGGAAAGACCTACAAAAGGAGTAATGTATGTTAAGCGGACTTGTTATTACCATAGGAGCAGGGCTCCTCGGGCTTATCATCGTAGTTACTGCCATTTTCAGAATTTATGGCTCTTTACTGCGTAAAGTAGGGCCAAACCAGGCATTGATCATTTACGGTGTAGGCAATCGGGGCGTACCGAAGATTGTTAAAAGCGATGCTCACTTTGTTATTCCTCTATACCAGAGAGCCCAGGAACTTTCTCTTGAGCTGATGTCCTTTGATGTTGCTCCTCGTCAGGTACTCTACACGACTCAGGGCGTGGCGGTCAACGTTGAAGCGGTAACACAGATCAAGGTTCGCTCAGACGAAGAGAGCATCAAGACCGCCGCCGAGCAGTTTTTGAGCAAATCTCAGGCCGACCGTGAGAATCTGATCCGTCTGGTGATGGAAGGCCATCTGCGTGGCATTGTTGGCCAGTTGACCGTTGAAGACCTGGTCAAAGATCCTGAGAGCGTCAGTGGCAAGATGCTCAGAACCGTCACTCCCGATATGACCAAGATGGGATTGGAAGTCATCTCCTTCACTATCAAGGACGTACGCGACGAGAACGATTACATCACCAACATGGGCCGTCCCCAGATCGCCGAAATTCGCAAGCAGGCCGATATTGCCGCGGCCCTGGCACAGCGCGACACCCAGATCCAGCAGGCTAATGCATCCCGTGAAGCCGCCATTGCCCGCTCCAAAGCGGATCAGGAGCGCGTGAAGGCCGAGACCGAATCTCTGGCCCTCCAGGCCGAATCGCAGCGCAACCTGTCCCTCAAAAAAGCTGAATTCGAAGCCGAGGTAAAGAAACAGCAGGCAGCCGCCGACAAATCCTACGATATCCAGGCCAATGTGACGCAGCAGCAGGTAGTCGAGGAAGCCGTCCGCGTGACCGAGGTTGAGAAGAACGCCCAGATCAAAGTGCAGCAGGCCGAAATCCAGCGCCGTGAACTGGAGCTGCAAGCAACCATCCAGAAAGCCGCCGAAGCTGAGCGCCGCCGCGTCGAAACCGTGGCGGAAGCCGAGCGCCAGCGCATCATCCTGGAAGCTCAAGGTCTGGCCGATGGCGCCAAAGCAAAGGGCCAGGGCGAAGCGGAAGCCGCCCGCGCCCGTGGTCTGGCTGAGGCCGAAGTCATCCGCGCCCGTGGTCTGGCCGAAGCCGAGGTTATTCGCGCTAAAGGTGAGGCGGAAGCTGACGCGATGAAGGTTAAAGCTGCGGCGTATCACGAATACAACCAGGCTGCGGTACTCGATAAAATGCTCACAAACATGCCTGAGGTCGTGCGCGCCATCGCCGAGCCGCTAAGCAAGGTCGATAAAGTCACGATTGTCTCGACCGGCGGCGGCAATGGCACCAACGGCGGCGGCCTCGGCGCCAGCCGTCTCACAGGCGATATCGTCAATATGGTGGCGCAGGTGCCAGCTCTCTTCGAGCTATTGAGCGGCACCCCCATTGGCGATTTGATGAACCGCGTTCCCGCCCTGGGCAACCAGGACAACGAAGGCCCGGCAAAAGCCAACGGCACGCTTAACACTGCTGAACCAAACACGACGGAAAAGTAGTATTACAACTGTAGGGGCAGGGCTTGCCCCTGCCCTGATCCGGTATGGGTTGGGCTTGCCCTGATCCAGCATGGGTTGGGCAGCCGCTAGGGTTGTCCCTACAGTTCTACCAGAACCAATCCGATACGGGTTGGGCAACCGCTAGCGTTGTCCCTACAGTTCTACCAGAACCAATCCGATACGGGTTGGGCAACCGCTAGGGTTGCCCCTACAGTTCTACCAGAACCAATCCGATACGGGTTGGGCAACCGCTAGGGTTGCCCCTACATCTGTACCAGAACAACCAGGAGATGCCAATGAATTTGTTGGAGCGTGTGCTTACCTTGCTACGAGCCAATCTCAATACGATGATTGAGAAGGCCGATGATCCTGAGCAGACCTTGCGACAACTACAACTCGACATGCGCAACCAGCTCGTGCAGGTCAAGACGCAGGTCGCGACAGCTATCGCGGAAGGACATCGCCTGCGTAAACGTAGCCAGGAGCGGGGGGAAGAGGCGCAGAAGTGGTGGAAGAAAGCGGAGCAGGCCATCCAGCAAAATAATGATAATGTAGCGCGTACAGCTCTGGGACATTATAATGATCTGAACAAACAGGCCCGGCTTTACCAGCAGCAGCAGACGGAGCAGGAGCACCTGGCGAAGACGCTGCGCGACGTCCTGCGCCAGCTAGAAGTGAAAATTTCGGAGGTCGAAACCAGCATCGACCTGCTCGCAACGCGTAAACGCAACGCGCTGATCCAGCAACGCGTCTTCGAAGCCCTCAACAAGGCCGACAGGCCGAAAGATAAAGGTCTCACCGCTAAAGCCCAGGACGCGGTTATAGAGGCGGAGGCGCGTGCGCGCGCCCTGGCCGATTTACATCAACGCGACCTCACAGTCCAGCTCGACCAGCTCTCAGCCGATCAACTGATCGAGCAACAATTACATACGCTCAAGCAGAAAAGTTCGCCCGACACGCTCCCATTATTGACGAACGGCGAAGCTCATCTCTCCCCCCTGCAACCACCTCAACCACGCTCAGGAGAACCCGTCAGAAAGCGCAACAGGGAACAACCGGCTCCCGAGGTGTCAACCGGAGACCTCACCAAAAATGTGGAGATAGAACACCTGAAAAAGCTACTCGAAACCCCTCAAGACCCCCCGTAGGGACCTGATTTATCGCGTCCTGCCTTGAATTCCGAGCAAGCAGGGCAAGCGCGAGGCCCCCACCTAATCCCCGTACCACCCCTTGCCCCTACCAGCGTTCCCCCAACATTGTGCCACAAAAAATCGAACAGGCTCTCTCACGTTGGACAAAGACGGTAGGGGCAAGGGGCGGGGCTGGTGGGGACGTGGGGGCCTCGCGCTTGCCCTGTGGCTCTTCGATATATAGCCAGCCCAAACGTTCCTATTCTGGAAAAGATGGGGCTTGAAATCGTTGCGGAGAGAATGGTGCGATGATTTTTGGGATCTGTCCTGTAGCGATCAGTTCGGCAATCGTGTCTCCGGTAATACCGCTCAAGATGATCCCGACGCTGTTATGTCCGGTGGCAATGGTGACGTTTTTCCAACCTGGGGCCGTGCCAAGCATCGGGCGCGTATCAGGCGTCCGCGGTCGTAATCCCGCCCAGGAGGTCTGGACAGAGCCGTATTCGAGTGCTGGGAGGAAGCGTATCACGGTGCTGCATAACCAGTTGATCCCCTCCTGAGTCACCTGATCATCAAATCCCGCCTCTTCTTTCGTTGCGCCAACGAGGACCTGTTGCCCTCGCGGCGCGATATAGGCTGCCTCCCCAAAAATAATACGCCGCAGTCGCGGTTCTGGCTGTCGCATAGTCAGAAGTTGCCCTTTCAGCGGACTCACCGGTAAAGAGAGGTGAAGTCCCTCGCTCCACTGCGCAGCCCAGGCCCCGGCGGCAAGCACAAGATGCTTGCAAGCAATAGAGCGATGATCTGAGAGGCGGATGCCTCTGACCTGTGCTTGCTGATGGTCGACAGCCATCACTTCTTGCCCACAGAAGAACTGAGCGCCGAGCTGCTGAGCAGCTTGATACCACGCTCTGGTGAGCAGCACAGCATCGATCTGTGACTCCTGAGGAGCATAGATGGCTGCACACACCTCCTCAGAGAGCGAGGGTTCCAGTTGACGCGCCTCCTGGCCGCTGAGCCAGTGCAGTTCTAAGCCCAATGGTTGCCAGGCTTCGAAGCGTTTTCTGAGGTGGGAAAGACGCTTGTGGCTGCGGACAGTGCGCAAAGCACCCAGGCACTCATAGCCGAGTTGAAGTCCGGTCGCATCCTCCAGTTCTGGCACGATAGTTGCCAGTTGGGCGAAGCCAGCGAGCAGCAGATCAGCGAGTGGACCCGGACCAGAAAGCGGCCCAAGAGGGGCTAGCAGTCCGGCGGCGGCTCCCGAAGCCTGACCGCCAATGGCTCCCTTCTCAAAAACCATCACCTTCACGCCCCGTCTACGCAGAAAGTAGGCGATAGCGCAGCCAATAATGCCTCCGCCAATAATCGCGACATCTGTTTCTTGTTGCATATCCCTATTCCTGGATAGCCCCGTTTTCTTCCACCAACACATAGGATTGTTCAAATATTTCGCGAGCCACAGGCCAGCCGGAGCCATCATTGATCACTAGATAGTCTCCCGCTTGCCCTCGCATTCCATCTATGATAAAAGACTCCGGCATTTGAGCAGCAAAAGATGTGTCAGTCCGTACATATTGTGCAAAACCATCTTCATCTTCAGCGGCAACTTTGACGTACTTATCGCGCATCGTTGCTTGCCAAATTGTCCATTCACCTTTCGCGTCTTTTGCCAAATAATCACCAGGGGTAAATTTTAATATGCCTTCTGGTGCATGCACTACTCCTTGACGTTCCCCAAAATCCTGAGGAGTAAGCAGACGGGCAACAGTTCGAGCAACTTTTTTATACGTTCTAAATGTTATCACTGGTTGTCTCCTCCCGCATTCGCTTCTTCGTAAAGATCACTGACCACCTGAATATTTTCATAATCTTTCATCAGCTCATGAGCGAAACGCTTCGCACGAGTGACAATATGGGGAGACTGCATAACCTGGGCCTTCATGTAAAAATCACGCCCTTCTTTCACACTTTCCTCCACCTTTCCCAGCGCCTTGCAGGCTTTTGCCCAATCCAGGTGAATCCATGTATCTAAGCGATTATTCCGATCCTTTTTTATTTGCTCTTTTATCTCCTCACGCATGGCAAGCGTTTTTTCAGGATGACCAAGATCCAGAAAGCCGTAGCTCTTTTCCGCCAGGATACCGCTAGGACGATGATAGACAAAATCTGTTCCATCGCCATATGTGCTGGGAGCCAAATTTAGAGCCGTATTAATTGCGCGTTCGAAACGGTAGGTATCACCGGTCGAGCCATATGCGCGAGCAAGATAGGCGTGAACAAATGCCGCAACATTTTTACTCGTATCGAATGTTAAATCGCGCGCCTTCTCAATATATCGAATAGCTTCTTTCATATACCCGTCCCAACGAGAGGGGCCTCCTGCCTGTCTTAACAGATAGCCAGTTCGGTGTAACTCGATTCCAATGGCTAATAATGAGTGCGCTATCCAGGTTGGCTCCCCTAGCTGCTCAGCCACCTTATTCATTTCTCTGAACGTATGAAGAGCTTTATCATATCGCTCATATCCAATCCATACCAATCCATCTAGGTTCAACGTTTGAGCGTAGAGTTGGAGAAAACGTTTTTCGTGCTGAATGGGAGGTGGTTGATGCTGTTGAATATACTCAAAGAGACTATGCAGTTGCTTAGCATCAGCAGCAGCCACAGGAAGGGGCGCGGTTCTGTACGAATCTTCGAATCTTTGGATGGAGTATTCAACGAGATCTAATGTTTCATCAATCAGCCGTTTACTCTTCGGCAAAGTATAGGGATTATGGGGATCATATTCTGACAAGCCAAATCTCCAATGTTCAATCTGAAGAATGTCGCAAAGCCGACGCAACGTATGATCGCTGTCAATGTTTCTCTTCCCTGCTTCAACCAGTTGCACATACCCAACACTGACGCCTCTTCCCCCATCGTTTTTAGGCCAAACTTCTGCCAGGCTTGCTTGTGTCATGCCTAGTTGTTCACGGGCAGCTTTAATTATTATGCCGTGATGATATCGTTTCATAATACCATGCAATGTACCACAGATATCTCGTCAGTAACACCTACTTATAAGTATATCTTCTCGCTCCCGTACTACCACAAAAATCCATACTTGATGGACTGTTCCACATCTGCAAAAACTGACGTATGGTATAGCTAGAAGAGTTGAATTAGGCATATTGTATCACAAATAAGCTTTTGAGGCTTACGAGTACAAACAAAAAAGAGGAGGTTTAAAATGACATACTATTGCCTGAAAATCGAACTGACGGCTGAGGTGATCAACTATCTGAACCGCATTGGCGTCTCGATTGTGCCCGAGAAGATCAACGGGGAGATCTACCTGCGGCTCGATTGCCCAGAAGGGACGCAGGAAGAATATGCCGATATCGTCACGCAGGAAACCATGTACCGGGTCGTGACGCCGTCACGGGGGATCTTTTACATCCGCTATCTGCTCAGGCCGAAACTGCCAAACGGGAACAGCCAGTGCTTGCTGTATGTGTACGAGTCGGATATACAGCGCGTGGAAGGGGGTTCGGATGCAACTCAAGCCCATTAATCTTTCTTTTGTCGTGGTCGATATTGCGGAAGCTGCGGTGTTGAAGAGGAAGCTGGTCGAACGGACGTACACCCCTGCAATCGCTTCCCACATCACTACCATTCTCCAGCAGCTTGCGACCACCAACACGCTCGAACTCGGCGGCATGCCACTTGTCGCATTCAACGCCGTGCTTAATGATATCATTGCCGATAGCAACACCACCGGCGATGATATTATGAAGTTGCAACAAGTCCTTCACAAGGTACAAACAGAAGTCACCAATCGCTATCACGAAATAACCCAACAGCACTAAGTTATCCGGTTGCTTCGGCGGAAGAGGGCATGAGGGTTATTCTCAAAAATGGCCTATCACCACAAGTTGTAGCAGCACCAGCAGTAAAATTATTGCAAAGCCAATAAAAATGCCCACAATGAAGGAAAAGCGGTTATTGTTGCGCTCCTCATCGGTAACAGGTCGTTTTTCGCTCATCACTGCACTTCTTTCCAGGCTAACGCAGGGCTGCGTTGATAACGCCCTCGATATTGATCATCACTTCCAGGCCATCGGCAGGGTCTGCCTCGCGGCTGGTAATCAATACCTGCACAACCCTTTGCTCGCCATGCACCACCCGCAGCAGGATATGGCGCTGCATCGTGGTAATGATGGTACTCTCATACGTGCCCCAGGTCTCCTCGCTCAACGATTGTAAGGCATGTTGCAGCAGCAGGCAGAACGGCTTGCAGAGCCTGGTGATATCAAGGTTATCCACCGCCACCTGGGCAATGGGCTCCCCTTCAGTGGTTAGCACGCCAGCAGCAATAAAACCAGGAACGGAATATCCCAGCGTTTGCAGAGCGGAGACGAGTGCAGTGTAATTATGCTGCCTGCGTACACTTTTCCTCGGCATGGTAGCCCCATCATCCGGCATCCAGGTGCTACCCTGAGCGCCATTGAGCGAGAGGGCGTCGCTCACATTTTTCATGAAAGCGGCCTCTGCGAGATCGTTCGTTACCCTGGACTCGCGGGCAGACATGGGAGCTTGCCATTCAGGCGACGAGATGCGGCGCGCACCGCTCTCTGTTGGAGCAATCGTATAGGGATCAACCGATTTTCTGGTCGTGAGCGGATCAGTCGTTTTGAGGAGAGGCTGGACAGGAGATTCTTGCCATTGAGCAGTAGCCGGTTCCCCGAGGGCGTCGGCAAGCGGCGATGGACGGGTCGCGGGCATGCCCGATGTGGGCTGGTCCATGACCCAGCCGGGCAGCTCAGTGCGCTGATATTCCTGCGTTTTACGCGCAGCCGAGGGCATACTTTTTTCACTTCTGTCCGCAAAGGGTGTCACATCAAAGGCAAACGTCGAAGCCGCAGCCGTGGCATCCTGCGCCGCAAACGCGTTGCTATTTTTCTGCTCAACCAGGGGGATGTGCGCCGACTGTTCCCACCATTCTTTCGCCTCGCCCGCACTCAGCGCGGCTAACTGCTGGCTGGCGGTTGCCCTGGTAAGGTTTTCCTGGGCGGCTGAGGCTTGCGGCATGGGAGAGAGCGATGCATCTTCTGCAAAGACAAAGGGGCTATCGTCAACTTCATCAAAAGCGAATGAGCCCGACAGGGCGTTTGCCGGAGCCTCCTCCTGTGGCTGCCCATGCGCATACTTTGAACGATACTGGAGAGCCTGCAAGATCAGACGCGAGAGCGGCTGGGTCACATTCGAGACGATCTGACCGCTCCAGGGCTGCTCCATCACCGTCCCATTCTTATGGGCTGCCAGCGCGAAAAACGCCTCTTCCCCACGCAACATCCCATATTCGGCGCTGACCAGTTCCCCTTTTTGGAAGCGCAACATCCCACGCTCCTCGACCCCGGTGCTCACGAGCAGCGCGATATTTTTGCGACTCATCGTCACAATCTGGATCACATCCAATAAATCAAACGAGTCCAGGTCAGCGGTAAAGCCTGCGGGCTGCAACAGGCGCCGCAATTCTTCGCGTAGCAGGCGTAAATCCAGCGGCTTGGCTAAATATCCTGCCGCGCCACTCTCCAGCGCCTGGCTACGCAGCAGCGGCGTATCTTCGCTCCCGACGATGATCGTTTGCGTCCTGGGGCGATAGGCGCGTAACCACTGCATAAAATCAAAACCGCCAACTGACGTCTTCAAATCGCATATCACGACGTCAAACTCTTCTGTCCAGAGGACGCGCAGTGCATCGGCATCGCTTAATGCGCCTTGCACAAAATAGCCATCCTTCAGCAAAGAGTTGACTATGCTTCGGTTGAGACTTTCCTCTCCCTCAACCACGAAGATACGCCAGGCATCAGACATCTTTTTTACCACCTGAAACAGTTCTGGTCTGTTTCCAGCCCATCAACGCAGATCGCGCTCCCGCGTTCCCATAAACTCCCCAGGTCTTCCTTGTTCGTTGGTTCTACAGCCACTTGAGCAGTGTATCACGATGCCTTTCGGATGGCAAGGCCATTGCAAACTGGTACTATACCCCTGGGTAGGGTTGCTCCTACACCTTTCCATTTTCGTGTGCGTGTTATACTTTACTACGTAATTTTCTTTTTAAATATGCAGCACTTCTCACATCATTATATAAGAATGTGTCTGCTTCGCGATGCTCTCGCCTCCTTTTGGCTCAGAGTCGCGCTGCTTCGCCGCGCAAAAGAGGAGAGGGATGTTGCAGAATATGCGCTTCGCGCATATTCTGCAACATCCCTCTCCTGAAAGTAAGCGCCGCAGGCGCGAGCACAGAAGCAAAATGAGAATCAGACACATACTAAACAAGGAGCAGTAAAATGATGCAGCACGATATAAAGCGTGATACATGGAAGCAACTGGCGGGCAATGCGGCAGCGCAACTGGTGGAAGAGGGGATGGTGATCGGCATCGGCACGGGCTCAACCGTTACTTATCTGATTTACGCGCTCGCCCGGCGCATTCAGGATGGGCTTCGCATCGTTGGCGCCGTTCCCACGTCACGGGCCACCTACGATCTGGCTCATAATCTCGGTATTCCGCTCACGGACCTCGACACCCACCCCGCGCTTGACCTCTGTATCGATGGGGCCGATGAGATCGATAGCCAGTTCAATTTAATCAAGGGAGGGGGAGGCGCGCTGCTACGCGAGAAGGTTGTTGCCTCCGTCTCACGCCGCTTTGTGATCATTGCTGACCAGACTAAAGAGGTCCAACTCCTGGGCTCCCGATCCCCTGTCCCGGTCGAGATTATACCTTTTGCCCTCACACCGATACGCCAGCGCCTGGAGTCGCTCGGCGCCACGGTCCAGATACGACGTTTGGGAGAACAGATCTTCGTGACCGACAATCACAATAATATCCTTGACTGCACTTTTCCCAACGGCATAGCCGATCCGGCTGCGCTGGACGCACAGATACAGTCCATCGTAGGCGTGCTGGAAACGGGGCTATTTCTGCATATGGCCCACGCAGCGATCATTGGCGGCCCCAATGGGGTTAAAATCCTCTACCCTGAAAAACCCTAACCATCCAATCAGCCAACAGGGCTTTTCCGTGTTCCTCTCCTCTGACTCCTGCCGACGGGATTCGCGCCCCCAACGGGGCGCAGGGCAAGAGCAGAGAGGTGCAGGCAACCCCGCGACGCGGGGTTGCCTGCACCTCTCTGCTCTTGTGAGCATGACGAAAACGGAAAAGCCCTGATCAGGCAATGATTTTCTTGACATAAAAGGAATTTAACCGGTATAATTTTCGCAATGCACGCGGCTTTTCCACGGGAAGGGCGCACTGGCATGGCATCAAAAGATTTATACCTGTAGTGTCTTCCTGGATTACTGACCATATATGACGCTATATTTTCATGCGCAAAGGAGCCTCTACTTTGAGCAAGGTCCCTGCTAGCCCTACCACCAGCCCCTGGACCATCACAACTCAACGGATTGTTATGGCCGGCGCATTCTCGGCAATCACCATTATTTTAGGCGTTGTGCCTTATCTCGGCTTTATCCCGCTTCCTAACATTTCCGGCTCCGCCACAACCGAACATATCCCGACGATTTTAGGTGGAGTGCTCGGTGGTCCCATCGTCGGTATCTTCAGCGGCCTGGTTTTCGGCCTGGTCAGCTTTACGCGAGCTACCGTTCCTCTCTTCAAAGATCCTACAGTCGCTATTTTGCCACGCCTCTTTATCGGTTTGACGGCCTGGGCCACATTTGCCGCTCTGGCGCGCTTCAATCGTAACGTCGCTGCCGCCGCGGCTGGCTTTATCGGCGCCGCCACCAATACAGTGCTTGTGCTGACAATCGCTGTATGGCGCGGCTATTTGACGCTACCCCTGATCATACCGATTATCCCACAAGCCATAATCGAGGCGATCATTGCCGCCATCATCACAACCATCCTGGCAAGTGCCTTTTTCGTTGTTCAGGGACGACTGGTGCGAGCGCCCGAAAAGAAGTCACGCGACCAGCTCCATTATTAAGCAAAGTTCTTCAGCAGCCTATGCGACAGCCTGATGAGCAAGTTCATCACAACGGAATAGAGATTGCAAACGTTACCTTCAACTACAGTATGCAGGGGGAGCAGGATGCTTCTCCGGCTCTGCGTGAGATCAATCTGCATATTGGCGAGGGCGAAACTATTGCAATCATCGGGCACAATGGCTCCGGCAAAAGCACGCTGGCCAGGCTGATCGCGGCAATTTTGCATCCCACGCGAGGAACGGTGCTGGTGGATGGTCTTAGAACCGATGCCGGCGGGGAAGATATCTGGACCATTCGCCAGCGCGTGGGCATCGTTTTTCAAAATCCAGATGACCAACTGGTCGCTAATACCGTGATTGATGACATTGCCTTTGGACCGGAGAATATGGGCCTCCCTCGCTTCGAAATCGAGGAACGCGTCCAGGAAGCGATGGCGCTGCTCAAGCTGGAGCAATATGCGCAAATGCCCATTAGCGAGCTATCGGTGGGGCAGAAGCAGCAGGTAGCGATTGCTGGCGTGCTGGCAATGCGCCCCAGGTACCTGCTGCTGGATGAACCAACGACGATGATCTCCGGTCAGACGGCGCGCCGCCTGCTGGAAACAGTGCAGTTCCTTTCACAAGAGCGCGGCCTCGCCGTGATTCATATCACCCATTTTATGCATGAGGTGACAAATTTCCAGCGGGTGATTGTGATGCACGAAGGGCAGATAGTGATGGATGACACGCCCGCCACTATTTTCTCGCACGCTGATGACCTGCATGCGCTTGGACTGGACGTACCGCTGATTACGCGTCTGGGTCGGCGCCTGCACGACCGGGGAGTGCATCTGCCAGAGGTGATTCTCTCGACCGCACAATTGAAGGCCAGCTTATGCTCTTCGAATTGAAAAACGTCTATCACACCTACCTGCGTGGCACCCCATTTGCCACTGAGGCATTGCGCGGCCTGAGCCTGTCATTGCCAGCCGGGCAAACCACCGCGCTGGTCGGCCCAACCCGCTCCGGCAAATCTACTATCGTGGACCTTCTGGCGGGACTGATTAAGCCTGCGCCCGGCACGTTCTTTTTCGAGGGCGCCGATGTGGCGGCTCCCAGCTTCGATATTGAGTGTATTCGTTCGAAGGTGGGCATCGTTTTTCAATCGCCGGAAGCGCAAATCTTCGAGGAGACGGTGGGCAAAGATGTCTCGTTTGGTCCGCGCCGCAAAAACATACCGCCCGCCGCATCACGCCTCCTGGTACAGGAAGCTCTGGAGGCTGTGGGCCTGTCCTACGAAGATTTCCGCACACGCTACACCTATGCGCTCAGCGGCGGCGAGAAGCGCCGCGTGGCTATCGCTGGCGTCCTGGCAATGCAGCCCGAGGTGATTGTTTTCGATGAACCAACGGCTGGACTGGACCCGCGCGGACGACGCGAGCTGCTGGATCTGATCGTTGCGCTACAACAACGCCGTAACCTGACGATCATTTATACCTCCAGCAGCCTGGAAGATGTGATCAATCTTGCCGACGCTATTCACATTATCGATCAGGGCCAACTAGCTTTTAGCGGTACGCCGCGCACAATCCTGGCTCAGAGCAGTCATCTGGCCGACCTGGACATTGAGTTGCCAGAAGCTACCAGGATCACCCTGGCTTTACATGATATAATGCCTGATATACGGCCCGATGTGCTGAACCTGGCCGAACTGGAAGAGGAGATCATGCGCTACCTACCAGCTATCAGCAGCATAAAGGAACTCCATGATTGAACTTTCCCGTGATATCACCTTTGGTCAATACATCAACAACGGCTCTGCGCTGACGCGCCTGGACCCGCGCACCAAACAGCTTGGCGCGACGCTGCTGATTGTGCTGGTCTCCCTCATAAACCAGTTCATCCCCTTTGCGCTCTGCCTGCTCTTCTGCCTGATTATCCAGCGAGCATCAGGCATTGTCCTTTCTTACGTTCTACGAGGCTACCGCCCATTCCTGGGCTTCCTGGCTTTCATCACTATCTTTCAGATCCTTTTCTATTACGCTCCTCCCGGTCAGCACCAGACAATCTACTGGCAATGGTGGGTTTTGAGTATCTCCCGGGAAGGCATTCTCAATAGTCTGCTCATCATCTTACGCATTTTTTTCCTCTACTATATTGTGACCATGCTGATGTTTACAACTTCCCTGGTAGACCTGACCGATGGTGCGGAACGGCTGCTTTCCCCGTTGCAGAAGCTTGGCTTGCCCGTCAACGCCTTTGTGATGGTGCTGGTCGTTGCACTCAAGTTCGTTCCTATTTTTATTACTGAGATTGAGCGTCTGATCAAGGCCCAGACCGCTCGGGGCGTACGCTTCGATCAGGGCAATGCGCTCCAACGCACAACGAAGCTCGCGCCGCTGCTCATCCCGCTTTTCATCAGCGCCTTCAAGCGAGCAGAAGTCTTGAGCACCGCGATGGAGGCGCGCTGCTTCGGCAACCGCCCGGGATGGAAACGCAGCAAGCGCCGCGTGCTCCGCTTCGAGCGCAACGACTTCCTGGCCCTCACGCTCACGTTCACTGCTTGCGTTACTATTATGCTCATCAATATTGCTCTCTAATAGCTCATAGCCGCTCAATATGGCCCAGTTAAAGATTTTTTGCAACAAAACCACCCCAAAGAACGTTATATATACTAGCCGTAGCTCAGCAAAATAGTGCATTTGACCCTGACAAAATTCAGATAAACGGCTATACTATAAAGAATACCGCTTTGTAGAGATCGCATTTTGCAACAAAAACATACCGTAACACATTTTAAAAGAGAGGCTTTCTTATGACCATACACCTTCGGCCTCATCCCGGTACGACAATGCGCATATTCAGCAGCATCTGTCTCGCCTTTGCTCTCACTTTACTGCTATTCCCTTTAAGCGCATCGGCTCATTCTATTTACCAATCATCTTTGCTGACCACTCCAGCAGCAGGACCGACCATGCAGGTCCAGGCAGGCTTTAGTTCACGCTATCGTGATGGCAACTGGACTCCCGTGCAGGTCGCTTTAAGCAATAATGGCCCCGATTTTAATGGCAAAGTGTCTATTGATACGTCTTCGTTCTTCTCTGGCACGGGCAATTCAGGCTCGACCTATATTTATCAGCAAGCGGTCAGCCTGCCAAATGGCTCGCAAAAACAGGTAACGCTCTACGTCCCTTTCACCTTTGGCACTGCAGGAACAACGCAGAATATTACCGTTGATCTGCTCGATGCGAATAATCAGCCGGTAACGACTCAATCCGCCGCCCTGCGCGCACTTGGCAGCAGCGATATTTTTGTCGGCTTTCTCTTCGATCAAACTCCCGGCCAGACCCCCGGCCTGGGCACGCTTACCAACATTACGCTGCCTACGCAGAGCCAGGGAGGCTCGATCCAGGTTGAACCGTTGAGCGCAGGTACGATGCCAAAGATCGCGGCAGCATTGAAAAACTTTGACGTTATTATTATTGACAATTTCACTACCAGCTCTTTAAGCCAGGATCAACTGGCCGCCCTGCAAAACTGGGTACAGCAAGGCGGGAAGCTGATCGTGGTCGGTGGTCCCGAATGGCAGCATACCCTCGCTCCGCTGGCCAGCCTGCTGCCCGTCACCCCAACAGGAACCGCCACCCTCCCGGCAGGGACGCACCTTTTCCCTCTCGGCGGCCCGACAAAAAGCGGTCCGAACCAGGACAACGTTGCTGACTCAGTCTCATCACCCATTACTATTAGCACCGCAACTGTCAACCCTCAGAGCACGGTTGTGCTCGCATCTGGCAAAACGCCGCTGATCGTGCAGGGTGCTCAAGGGCAGGGACAGGTCAGCTATCTTGCCTTTGATCCGTCGCTCGATCCCCTCGCCAGTTGGTCGGGAACAACAACCATCTGGCAAGGTCTGCTGACACGCATGCTGGGCAATCAATTGCTCTATGCCAACACGGCGATAAACCCTACCCCCTTTGTACAGAACTTTGGAGGGATGGAGACGCTCCTCCAATCGCTTTTCCCAAGCGCCATTCCCTCGACCTGGGTGATTCTGGCTCTCCTGCTGGGCTATGTGGTTATTCTGGGACCCATTCGCCTCTTCATCGTGAAAAGGTTCAAGAACCGTAGTTGGAGCTGGCGTATCGTTCTGAGCACCATTGTGGTCTTCTCCTTACTCAGCTACGGCCTCGCGCTCCAGCAAAAGGGCAGCTCGATCTTGAGCAGTAGCATTTCGGTTATTCAGCTTAGCCGACCAGGCACAACGGGCTCGCTCGCCCATACCGCGACATACGTCGGGGTGTTCGTTCCCAATAATGGTGATTTCCAGGTCCACATCCCGGGCAATAATCTGGTGCAATCCACTGAAGATCAACAGTTCGGCCCCCAGGGGTCGCTATCTCCCCAGCGCACCACTATTACGTCAACGCAGGATGGCACCGACGTGGATCTCCAAGGGGTCGATATCTGGACGTTACGCTCGGTCGTCTCCAGGCGCGACCACCAGGTGAGCGGCGGCATTGTCTCCCATCTGGCCATTCAGAATAATACACTGGTAGGAACTGTTACCAATACGTTATCCTACGGGCTTAGCGACGTTTACTTGCTCATGGGCAACCAGTTCCTCTCCGTCGGACACCTGGGAGCCGGTGAAAGCAGATCGGTTAACCTGACCATTGCCAACAATCCACCCGCGACGGGCACAACGCAGCTATCGCTTGCCGATCAGATCGCGAGTAGCCGCGGCTTAAACCCACCTTATGGCCCTTACTCCTATTACAACAATTCCCCGCCCAACGAGCTACAGCGCCGCATGGCTATGCTGTCAACATTAGGCGGCGAGGTTGGTGGCTACGCCTACTGTGGCAACGGCGGGCCCTGTTTCCAGAGACCTATTGTGATTCGAGGCACGACAGCTAAAGGTCTCCTCCCCTCGCAAGCAATCACCTATACCTATTCCTCTTCCTCTACGTTCTTTTTTAGCGGTGGCGGCCCCAGGCTAGCGACCGATGATCCGCTGCTGCTCCCAGGAGCCTCGGCCACGCTGATCGGCTGGGCTGATCGCTTACCCGATGGTGAGAGCAATGCCACAGTCAACGGCAACTATACGAGCACATCGCAGGAAGTTCTGGTCCAGGCACCGCTCGATGTCACTTTCTCAGGCAATGTCAATATACCCTCTAGTCTGATTACGGGCAATGTGATCGATATACAGAGTCAAAACAATACCCTTCAGATGTCCATTCCCGGCGTCTATCAAATGACGACCGGCAATCCAAATACTGGCAGCATCACCTTCGAGTATGCGCTGTCGGGCGGCTCGGGCCTGCACGCCAGTACCATTTCTCTCGTTGATCCGCTCAATGGCAACTTTAACCCCGTCGGACCCGCGCCATCAGGGCAGCCGCTGACGATTGATCATCTGCAAGCCTCCCTGTATAACTGGCACACTGGCAAATGGGATGCGTTCACCTTCAATCAGTCCGCGCTCTCGGTAAACAACGCCCAACCCTACGTTGGCCCCGATGGACGGATCTTTTTGCAGCTCGCCAACCAGAATGATACTCAGGGAACGATCTTTTTTAGCAAACCACAAATACAACTGCAAGGCATGGCACCGTAGGGGCGAGGCTGGCACCGCCCGGCTGGCTCACGCCCTGGCTTACCTCCGCCGGCTGGCTTGCCCCACCGGCAGGTTGGTGGAATTGAAAGGAAACTTATGGCACAAACCGCCTCGGTATCAACCGATACGATTATTAAAATAGAACATATCTCTAAAAGTTATCGCAACGTTAACGCCCTGAGCGACCTTAGCCTGGAGATACCCTCCGAGTCTATCTATGGCCTGATCGGCCCCAACGGCGCGGGTAAGACGACGCTGCTGCGCATCCTGGCAGGACTACTCGTTCCTTCATCTGGCAAGGTGTGGTTCGACGGAGAGGAGGTGGGCAAAACTCCTTCTGTGATTCAGCGCAACGTTGGCTACATGCCCGACTTCTTTGGCGTCTACCCCGATCTGACCTCAACCGAGTACCTTGAGTTCTATGCCGGCATTCATGGCATCCCCCGCCAGAAACAGGCCAGCCTGGTGACCGACCTGCTCGAACTGGTCGAACTTAGCTCAAAACGCGATGCGCTCGTTGAAACATTATCGCGTGGCATGAAACAGCGTCTCTGCCTTGCGCGCGCCCTGGTCCACGATCCTGAGGTGCTGCTGCTGGATGAACCGGCCTCAGGGCTTGATCCTCGCGCCCGCGTAGAGCTACGCGAACTCCTGCGCACCCTGCAAGGTATGGGCAAAACTATCGTGATCAGTTCGCATATCCTGCTCGAACTGGCGGAGATGTGTACCAATATCGCGATTATGCAAAATGGACACCTGATCGTCTCCGGCGACGTGAATACGGTCTCCCATCGCCTCGGCGGCGCTCGCCCACTTGAAATTCGTATTTTAGAGCCTGAACGCGTCCCTGAAGCGATTGATGCGCTCAAGGCATTTCCTGATATGAGCAACGTGACGAATAGCGAAGGCAATCTGATCCAGGCCGATTTTAGCGGCGATGATGCGGCTATGCATAGCATCCTGGTTGACCTGATCAAACATAATATCCCTGTGGTCACTTTCGCACCACGCAGCGGTGGCGGTCGCCTGGAAGAGGTATTTATGAGTATCACGGAAGGGAGTAGCCAGTCATGACCTTTCTTGCTCTCCTTACAAAAGAGCTGCGCCTGAGCCTGCGCCGCGAGCGTACCGTCTGGGTGATTATCGCCTATATCCTCTTGATGGGCCTGCTCGGATGGTTCTCGCTCAACGCTTTCAGCTCCAGCAACACTGTAAACGGTCCTGGATTGAGCAACGTCGGCATCAACCTGTATTATATCCTTTCGATTGTACAGCTCTTCTTGATCATTTTTATTACGCCCGCTTTCACCTCTACCACAGTCAACGGGGAGAAGGAGCGCCAGACGTTCGATATGCTGCTCTGTTCACGGCTCTCGCCGCTCTCTCTGGCTTCGGGCAAGTTGCTCGCAGGTCTGATGAATGCCCTGCTGCTGATTGCTGCTTCCGTGCCGCTCTTTAGCCTGGTATTCTTCTTTGGGGGCATATCACCAGCTCAGTTGCTGATCGCGCTGGCCATCTACGTTGTGACAACGATTATGATCGGCACCTTCGGGCTGTTCTGCTCGACAATTTTTCGCCGTCCGGCAGCGTCTACCGCCATTGCCTACATGTCCGCTCTGGCATGGCTGGTGTTGCCTTTGATCATCTTCTATATTGTGCTGATTTCAGGCACCACGCTCGCAAGCAGACTGGTTCCCAGTAATAGACCGTCAATTATGTTTATCTGGAATCCGGTCTATATTCTGATTACCACATTCCCATCCGGGGCCAATCTTGGTAACTATAACTACGCCCACCTGAGCATCCCGCCCTGGATCGCCTATATCAGTATTAGTATCGCTGCCGCCGTGTTGTTCTTCCTGCTCAGCCTGTGGACCATTAAACCCAACCCACTAGGCCGCCTACCAAGAGCAAGAAGGATGCAGGGCAACATGGAGCCGAACACTTCATCAGAAGAAATGACGATATCAGCATTGCCTTAGCGGCTTTGTAACGAGGAATACCTCGCAGGGGTAGGGCAACCGCAAGGCATTGCCCCCACCGGTTGCCTCCAAGAAAGGCTTGATTTTATGGCTACTTTGATGCCTTCGCGTATCGCGGACATCTCACAGGCGCCACTCGATGCCGGGAGCATCACCGCCGCGCTACAACCCTGGCGCAAACGGCTCAGCCTGCGACATCTGTTGCGCTGGGTAGTGGGAGGAATCATTGCCGGGCTGATCCTGGCATGCCTCGTTCTGCTCATCGCGCGCCTCGTTCCCTGGGCCGGCGCCCAGTACTGGGCGCTCGGCTGCGGTCTGGCCTGCGTTATCCTGGCTCTGGGAGGCGCGCTCTGGGCGCTTCCATCCCTTGCCGGCTCGTCTCGTATCGTCGATGCCCGGCTCTCCCTACATGATCGCATGGGCACAGCCTGGGAGCTACGCGACCAATCCTCCGTTCTCGCCAGATTGCAACGGCACGATGCCCTGGAGCAGCTCGCGCACTATACGCCTGCGCGAGCCGTCTCTCTGCGCGTTCCTCGCTCAACGCTGCTCCTGTCAGGATTGATGGCCCTGCTCCTTGCGCTCCTCATCGTTCTGCCCAATCCAATGAACGATGTGCTCAAGCAACAGGCAGCATTTCAGGCGAAAATCGCCAGCCAGGTCAAAGCCATCGATAAAATACGCCAGGAACTGGCCCAGCAGCCGGCGACATCACCCACCCAACAAAAGCAGATTGACCAGGTTTTGCAAGATCTTCAGGCAAAGCTGCAACAGGCCCAGAATGAGTCGCAGGCGCAGCAAGCGATTGCGGATGCCCAGGCAAAGCTCGATCAATTACGCAATCCTCAATCAGCTAATCGCGCTCAAGGTCATGCAGCGGCCAGCTCGTCGTTACAGAATAGCCAGAATTCAAGCTTGAGTGCGCTCGGCCAGGCGCTCGCTAACAATGACAGTAAGGCGCAGGCAAAGGCGCTCCAGGATCTGGCCTCGCAGGTCAGCAAGATGACGCCCCAGCAGCGCAGCGATCTGGCCCAACAAATCGAAAAAGCCGCGAACCAGGCGAACCAGAATCCTGACCTCAGTTCCGCGCTGCACCAGCTCGCAAAGGCGGTCGCCAACGGCACTCCCAGCGAAATTTCGGATGCCGCAGGCGCGGTACAGGCTGCCGCAGGACAAGATGCAGCCAGCCAGGCCAGCAGCGCCAGCATCAGCCAGGCATCGCAAAGCCTGCAAGACCTGGCTAACTCCCTCGCCGCCTCTACCGATGGCACAAACAACAATGGTCAAAGCCAGAACCAGGGGCAAGGTCAGGGCCAGAATCCAGGGCAAGGCCAGAATCAGGACCAGGGGCAGGGTCAGAATCCAGGACAGGGACCCGGACAAGGACAAGGACAGGGGCAAAATCCAGGACAAGGACAAGGCCAGGGGCAAGGAGGCGGTGGCGGCAACAGCGGAGCCGGCGGCGGTAACGGAGCAGGCAACCAGCAGGGGAAAACGGAGCAGGTAACGATCCCTGGACAAATCGGGCAGGGCACCAGCACGCAGACGAACGATAATAATAATGGTATCGTTATCCCAGGCAATTCCGTTCCCTATTCACAGGTCATCGAGCAGTATAACCAGATGGCGCACGACGCCATTGACAATAGCAATATCTCTCCTGACACAAAGGACCTGGTTCATGACTACTTCGATACACTAGAAGGGCAACAGTAACGTTATGACAAATACCGGCGAACAGACATCCCCGGATGTACATAGAGACGTGGAGACGAATGGAAGCGCAGCATCGGCCCAACAGCAGCAGCCCGATGAGGCCGATATCACAACATTTATCGAAACCGCTCGCAAGTTGGAGCAGGAACTGTGCTCCATCGTCATCGGACAGGAACGCGTGATCCGCGAATTGCTGCTGGCCCTGCTCTCCGGCGGCCATGTGCTGCTGGAGGGCGTGCCGGGACTAGGCAAGACGCTGCTGGTCCGCACCCTGGCCGATGCCCTGACGCTCAAATTTGCGCGCATCCAGTTCACGCCCGACCTGATGCCTGCCGATATCGTCGGCACCACAATTGTGACCGAACAATCCGATAGCGCCGGTGGTGGCAGCAAACGCGTCTTTAGCTTTCAACCAGGCCCGATCTTCGCCAATATCGTGCTGGCCGATGAGGTCAACCGCGCGACGCCCAAGACGCAATCAGCCCTGCTGGAAGGGATGCAGGAGCGTACGGTGAGCGTTGGCGATAGGACGCGGCCCCTGCCTCAACCATTCTTTGTGCTGGCAACGCAGAACCCGCTCGAAATGGAAGGAACCTATCCCTTGCCGGAGGCCCAGCTTGACCGCTTCCTGCTGAAGATTATGGTCAACTTCCCTAAAGCGGAGGATCTAATGCGCATCGTCGATACGACGGTGGGGACGCAGTCACTCAAAGCTACCGCCGTCGCCACCGGTGAGCAACTGCAACAGATGATAGAGATCGCGCGCGCCGTGCCGGTTGCTACCCATATCAAAGAGTACGCCGTTCGCCTGCTGCTGGCTACCCATCCAGATCAGGAAGACGCGCCGGAAAAAGTGCGCCAGTATGTCCGCTACGGTGCCAGCCCGCGCGGCCTCCAGGCGATCATTACGACATCCCGCGTGCGTGCCCTGCTCGAAGGCCGCTACAACGTCTCAATGGAAGATATCCGCAGCGTTGCTTTTCCCGCGTTGCGCCATCGCCTCATGCTCAATTTCGACGGCCTCGCCGACGGCATCACCCCGGAGCACCTGATTGAAACAGTCCTGGAGGAGATCGAAGCAGCATGATCAACTTCGTACCGACCCGATTTATCGCGTCCGCTTTAGCGCTTGTACAGCCTCTTGACGGCCATAGGGCAAGCGCGAGGCATTGCCCCTACCGCGATATTGCCCCGCATCAGGGCAAGTCTGATTTATCGCATTCAAGGATCGGTCCCTGATGGAGAACAACAGCCAGAACCGCTTCCCCCTCGATGCGAGCATCCTGCAACGGCTGGATAATCTCGCATTGCTGACGCGCAGGCCGATGGCGAGCGGACGCCCGGGGCGGCGACGCTCACCGATGGCAGGCTCGTCGATGGAGTTCGCGGACTACCGGCGCTACTCCCCCGGCGATGATTTCCGGCGCATCGACTGGCGCGCCTACGCTCGCCTGGAGCGGCTCTTTTTGCGCGTCTTCGAGGCCGAAGAGAACATTACTGTCACTATCCTGCTCGACTGCTCCGATTCGATGCATCAAGGCACGCCCGCTAAAATCTCTCTGGCAACCACTACGGCGGCAGCCCTGGCCTACGTCGCGCTCAAATGCGAGGATAGCGTAATCGTTGGCACACTCACCGACCGACTGGTTGGCTATCGCAGGGTGGGCAGCGGCAAAAATTCGATCTGGACGGTGGGCGCGTTTCTCAATCAGCTCCCACGCTCGGGCACGACCGATCTTAACCGCGCCCTGTATGATATCGGGCGCGTCGTCACCAGCCCGGGCCTGACCATCATTATCTCGGATTTTCTTGCGCCCGGCGGCTACCAGGTCGGCGTACGCGCCGTACGCCAGTTGCGCCAGGAAGTAGCCCTGCTCCAGATCCTATCACCCGATGAGATCGATCCCGATATTCAGGGCGACTGGCGCTTGCGCGATAGCGAGGGCAGCGGCAATGTGGATGTCAGCATCTCCTCCGCTATCTTACAGGCGTACCAGCAACGCTTAGCCGACTTCACGGAAGAACTGGCGGCCTTCGCCCATACTCATATGGCAACCTATACTCTGATACCCAGTGATACGCTTCTTATTGATGTTGTCCAACGCTTATTGCGACAAATAGATCTGGTCCGATAAAATCAAAGGTGCATGAATGAATTTTCTTGTTCCGGCGGCGCTGGCTTTTGCCGCGATCATTCCCATTATCCTGCTCTTCTATTTCATGCGACCCAAACGCCAGGAACGGGTGGTTGGCAGCACATTGCTGTGGCAGCAGGCGCTGCAAGATTTACAGGCCAGCCGGCCCTGGCAGCGTTTACGCATTACCCCGCTGCTGCTCTTGCAATTGCTGGCAGCCGTTGTGATTGTGCTGGTGCTGACGCGCCCGGCGATCTTCATCAGTAGCCAGCTCAGTGGAGATACCGTTATTATTTTGCAGGCTTCAGCAAGCATGCAAGCTACAGACGTTGCACCCAACCGCTTTGAGAATGCGCGCAACTCCATTGCCGACCTGATCGATAGCCTCGGCCCCGATACGCGCATCTCTTTGATTACAATGGCGCGCACGCCGCAGGTATTGATCGCCGAATCACAGGACAAAGCTCAATTGAGCGCGGCCCTACAGCGGGCGCAGGTGACAAATCAGGACGCCGACCTTGAGCAGGCGCTATCGTTGGCCGCTTCACTGGCGGCGGGACATGCTAACGCCCAGGTGCTTGTCGTCGGCGACGGTCACGTTACGAATGCCGATCAGACGCTGGTGCTGCCCTTCCCGGTACGCTATCTGCGCGTGGGCACCGATGCGCCCAATGTTGCGCTGATGGCCCTGAGCTCACGTTCGACGCGTGGGCAGCTCTTCGCCTTCGCCCAGGTCGCCAACTACAGCCATCAGCAACGCTCGATACCGGTTGAGCTTTACGGCGATGGGCGCCTTGTCAATGTGCAGACGGTAGTTCTGCCCGCCGGAGCAACGGGCGCGCTGCAATGGGGACCCTTATTACCTTCAACGCGCTTTTTGCACGCGCATCTGACCTCTCAGGATGCGATGAGCGTTGATCACGATGCATGGGCTATCGTTGGCGGCTCGATCCACGGTCGCGTCCTGCTGGTTACTGAGGGCAACTCGTTTTTACAAACAGCCTTACGCTTGCAGCCGACGATTGACCTGTTCGAGACAACGCCGGAGAAGTACGCGCCAGTCGGCAATTTCGATCTGACGGTATTTGATGGCTATGTGCCAAAGACGCTGCCCAACGGCTCGCTGTTCTTCGTTAACCCGCCCTCCGGCTCCTATCTTTTCGGGACATCCGGCCCGCAAATCCAGGTCAGCCACTTTAGCGCGGGCAACGATCCTCTCAACCTGCTCAATAACGTTGATCTGGGCAGTATTCACGTCATCCACGCCAGTCACCAGCTCAAACCGGCAGTATGGGCGCAAACGATTATTGCCGCGCCCGAAACGCCGCTATTGGTCGCGGGCGATGTTGCAAACAGACATGTCGCGGTGCTGAGCTTCGATCTGCACGATTCCGATCTCCCGCTCCAGCCCGCCTTCCCCATTCTGATACAGAATATGACCGGCTGGTTCCTGCCGCAGCCGGTGGGCAACAGCGGTCAAGTCGCGGCTGGCGTCCCTGTGACGGTACAGACGTGGCCCGGCGCGGACCAGGTGACGATTACCGATCCCAACAATCTAAGCACAGCGGTCGGGCCACCTTTCCCGGTGACGCCGTTTGCCCGCACCAATAACACCGGCATCTATCAGGTGACGCAGCGCGTGCATGGGCAAACCCTGCATGGAGCCTTCGCCGTCAACCTGTTCGATCCCGCTCAATCGCAGCTCGCCCCCGCGGCGGCGCTTCCCGTGCTGCACAGCGCCGATTTTACGCCGAATGGCAATACCGTGTCACGCCAGTTACGCGAAATCTGGCCGTGGATCGCGGGACTGCTTTTGCTGGTGCTCTGCGCCGAATGGTGGCTGTTTAGCCGTGGCTATCGCCAGCGTTCAGCGACGGCGACACAGCGCGTTGCGCGAACAGGCGGGGCGACGGGAGGAAAATTGCAACAGCACTCGGACGCGGCCCATCAGGGGAACGCGATAAATCGCGTATCGGACGCGCTAAAGCTGGTCCCTACGATGCGCTTGGTACAGGAACGCTATCGTAAAGTCAAAAAACAGGTAATGAAGATAAATAAACGTGCCAGAAAGGGCGGACGCGATAAATCCGGTCCCTACACGCGTTCAAAAGGAGGCAACCATGTTAACCTTTGAGCAACCCTGGCTGCTTTTGCTGCTGCTGCCGGTTGGCCTCCTGGTATATCTGACCTGGAAACGCATGGCGCTTCCCTATCCCAGGCAGCAACGATTACTTATTCTGGGCTGCCGGCTCGCCCTCTTTACGCTGGTGATCGCGGCTCTGGCAGGCGCGGCGTGGGCGCAGCCGGTATCGCGCCAGGCGACGGTCTTTGTGGGCGATATCTCCGCCAGCACAGGCCCGCAACGTCCCTTTATCGAGAACTGGATTGCTGCGGCGCTCAAGCATAAACGTCCCGAGGATCAGGTGGGCATTGTGGCGGTGGGACGCAACGCTTTAGTGGAACAGTCAGTTAAACAGCAGATTGATTTTTCTCACTTCGAGTCCACGCCGGATACCAACTATACCGATCTGGCAGCCGGGCTACGCCTGGCGGCTGCGATCCTGCCAACCGATAGCCAGCGCCATATCATCCTGCTCACCGATGGACAGCAAAATCTTGAGGATGCGCTCCCCGAGGCGCAATTGCTGCAACAGCAGGGCATCCGACTTGATATTGTTCCCCTGCCCAATGTGACCGGCGAAGAGGCGCGCATTGATGGTCTGGACGCGCCAACGCAGATCCATACGAATGAACGGTTCGTGCTGCACGTCCGGCTCTCCAGCACCGTCGCACAAACAGGCACGTTACACGTCTATCTCGATCAGGCAATCATTCTCCAACAAAGCATCCGCCTGCCCATAGGAGTACAGGATATCAGCCTGAGCCTGCTCGCTCCCTCGCCCGGCTTCCACACCTTTCGCGTTACGCTAGAGGCACCGGTTGACACGATCTTGCAAAACAACGAGGCAGCCGCTTTCGTCAATGTGCAGGGGCCGCCGCGCGTGCTGGTCGTCGAGGGCCAGCCCGGCAACGGACATAATATTATTGCCGCGCTCCAGGCGACGAAGATCAATGTAGTAGTCGGCACGCCCAGCGATGTCCCCACGACGCTGGACGGCCTGGCCCCGTATAGCGCCGTCGTCCTGGCCGATGTTCCCGCCGTATCGCTAGGAACCACACGCATGCAGGCCCTTCAAGCCTTTGTGCGCGATCTCGGTCACGGCCTGGTGGTAAGCGGAGGCCAGAATAGCTACGGCATCGGTGGCTATGCCAATACGCCGCTGGAACAAACCCTGCCCGTGCGCATGGATATTCCCCAGCATAAAGATACACCCACCATAGCAGTGGTACTGATTATTGAGAGCCTGGAAAGCTCCCAGCCCATCAACATCTCTAAAGAGGCAGGCAAGGGCGTGGTGAACCTGCTGACGCCTCGCGACCAGATTGGCATCTCGGAGGGCGGCGGTACGCTGGTGATCCCTATGCAGCATGTGACCGATAAAACCGCCATCGATAAGGCGATTGATAACATGAATCCGATTGATCCGCCAAGCTACAATCCCGATCTGGCGAACGCGGAACAGGCGCTTTTGCATACCGACGCGAAGATCAAGCATGTGATCTTGCTCGGCGACGGGGACGCTTTTGATAACTATACGCCACAGGTCCTTAAAATGGCGAAGGAGAATATTACGATCTCAACGGTCGCGACTAACGCCGATGACATATCGGAACTGGGTCTGATGCAGCAAATTGCCACGGTGGGTAAGGGACGCTTCTATCGCGCTGATAATCCGAACGCGATCCCGCAGGTCCTGCTCAAAGAGACCGAGCAGGCTGCCAGGCGCAGCATCATTAACGAGACCTTTGTGCCAGCTTCGGTGGGGACGCATCCGATTTTAACTGGCTTGCAGGGCCTGCCCAGCCTGGACGGCTATATCGCCACGACTCCCAAACCAACCGCTCAGATGGTGCTCGTAAGCCATCTGGACGATCCGGTGCTGGCTGTCTGGCAGTATGGGCTTGGCCGCGCAGTAGCCTGGACCAGCGATGCGCTGGGACTCTGGACGACGCGCTGGCTCCAGTGGAATCAGGCGGCGCAATGGTGGGCCAACCTTGTGACCTGGACCCTGCCCACGCCTGATAGCGCCATGAACATCAATGGGAAGGTGGTCAATGGGACGGCGCAGATCTCGGTCGATCTTCCACCCGGGACACCGACCCAGGGACAGCAGCAGGTGCAGGCGCATATCATTGCCCCCGACCTCTCACAGGGAACCATCAACCTGCAACCAACCGCTCCGGCCCACTGGGAGGGCAGCTTCACCGCTTCGCAGGTCGGCGCTTACCTGCTCCAGGTCACATGGAAGGGTCCGGCAGCCAGCGGCCAGAATGATTCGCACCAACTCACGGCCTCTACCGGCCTGATCGTTCCCTATTCGCCCGAATTTCGCAGCGAAGGGGTTGACCTGCGTTTCCTCCAACTCCTGGCCCGCGCCGGAGGCGGCACCCTGCTCAATCCAGCCGATAGCGCCTCGGCATTCACCCAGAATCTGGTGCCCGTTTCAGCCGCGATCTCTATCACATTTTTGTTACTGGCGCTGGCTGCACTACTCTTGCCGATTGATATCGCGGTGCGGCGCCTCTCTAGCCTGGAATTCCTGACGCTGGGCCTCCAATGGCTGCTGAGCCGTCTGGGTATCAGTCGCCCGGCAGCAGCAGTACAGACGGTTCAGTCCGCGCGTAGTCCCGTCATTGCCCCGCTCGGCAACATTCGCGCCAAACGCCAGGAGCGCCGCGACCGGATAACGTCGGCAGAGCAAGCGGTAGCTCCCCGATTCATCGTGGAAGTTGCCCCTACTACGTCTCAGGAGAAGCGCACACAGCCCACCAGGGAAATACGCACATCTCAACCACAGGAGCAAGCTGCTACGAGTACGCCATCGACCTCCACAACGGAAACGCTATTGGCGGCGAAACGTAAGCGTCAACAGAGCACTAAATCAACAGGCGAGTAAGTTAGCAGCAGCCTGTTTAGCGATGGCACCATGTAACCTTTGTTACATGGTGCCATCGCTAAAAAATGGGTATAGAAGCAGAAGCAAATATTAGCAAACTTATGGCATGTTTCGATACTGTTACCATCCAACGTAATAATAATAGAAAAAGTTATTCAGGATGGTAAAACGTGGTAACAATAGCGGATGTTGCAAGACTGGCTGGAGTCAGCAAAACAACTGTTTCGCATGCTATCAGCGGAAAGCGGCCCGTGGCTCCAGCTACCCGGGAGCGCATAACGCAGATTATCGCAGAGCTAGGGTTTCGCCCTAATGCGCTGGCTCGCAGCCTGCGCATGCAGCGTACTCAAACGATAGCTCTGATCATTCCCGATATCACCGATCCCTATTACCCCGCGCTCGCACGCGGATTACAGGATACCCTGGCAAGTTATGGATACTATGCCATCCTCTGTAATACCGATGGCGAGTGGCACCAGGAACATGAGTTCATCGTGAACGCTATCCAGCGACAGGTGGATGGCATTATTTTGTCTTCCTCGTATACTAGTCACGAAAACGTACGACAACTGGTTGAACATAGTGTGGCGTTTGTCTCTATTGGCCCCAACACCTGCCATCCTGATACTGATCATATCACGACCGACGATCAGACAGGGGCAATGAACGCGACCCGTTATCTTCTACAGCAGGGCCATCAACGCATCGGCTTTATTGGCGGATCTCCAAAGCAGCCCCATGCCAGCGCACGCCTTGCCGGCTATTGCAAAGCGCTGGAGGAAGCCCATATTCCCATCGATGAGGCGTTGATTGTAGAAGGTGATTTCAAACGGACGGGGGGCCAGCAGGCTTTCTGCACACTGATACAACAGTTTGATGCCAAAACGCGACCAACGGCGGTTTTTTGCGCCAACGATTTAATGGCCATCGGAGCACTGGACGTAGCGCGACAATTAGGTATGAAGATCCCGTATGATATGGCAATTATAGGATACGACGACATTACAGCCGCATCCCTCGTCACGCCCGCTCTTACCACGATCCAGCCCCACACCTATGACGCGGGCAAAGTGGCAGGACAACTGCTGATGGAACGCATTACCGGCATATATGAGGGACCAGGCCGCCAGGTGGCTATGCCACACCAGCTCATTCAACGCGAATCAGCGTAAATCCTATCAGAACAGAGTTCTTCAACATAAAGAGAGCGATGGGGACCCGATACAACGCCTCCCTATCGCTCTCTTCACAAGAAACGCGATACTACAAGCGCCAGCGCCAGCACCACCCCAAACTGAAAATGTAGCAGCGCCGTGCGCTTAATCCCGACAATAAACGCTTTCCGGTCTGTTGCCCCTAAAACGGCACGGATATTGCGATACGCCAGGGGAAATGTCAGCAGGGCCGCTATGCTATAAATCGGCAATACGTTCAACAGCGCAAAGAGGATCACGGCAATATAGCTCCCCCTGAGCAACCAGGCATGGAAACGCTGCCCGAATCTCAGCCCAAAACGCACCGGCAGCGTCTTTTTGTGTACCGCCAGATCATCCTGATAGTCGCGCACATTGTTCATATTGAGAATAGCTGTAACCAGGAAGCCCACCGGGATGCTGGCGGCAATGACTCGCCATGACCAGTGCGGGATCTGCACATAATACGAGCCCCAGGTCATCAAAAAACCCATCGCGATAAAAACCAGGATATCGCCCAGCCCGCGACTGGCGAATTTGAAGGGCCTGGCGCTATAAAAGTATGCAATCACCATGCCAGCCAGCCCGAAGAGGATGATCGCCGGACCCACCTGAAAGATGAGAACGATCCCCAGCAGAGTCGCGATCACAAAACTGGTAATGCCGCCCGCAAGCACCTGTCCCGCCGTCATCTCATGGCGAAAAATGACCGTCATCGCGCCAAGCGACCCGGCATGATCCAGCCCATAGCGATGATCGAAATATTCATTAAAGTAGTTCGTGCCAATCTGCAAGAACAGGCATGAAAAAAGTGTGACCAGAAACGTCACGAGCTGAAATGCTCCCTCATAATACGCCACGGCAGTGCCGACCAGCACGGGGCTGAGCGTTGCCATGAGCGTAAAAGGGCGGCTGGTCTTCACCCAGACCTTCCACGAGGGAGTCGGTTGCGCGGGCAATGTCTGTACATCTTCCATTTAAGCATTCCCCTGTATACAGAACTTTATACACTTAGAGAGTGTCCTGGCCCCTTCGGGGCAGAATTCACGCGGCTTCGCCGCGCAAGGAGGTTTGTTGGTGTTGTGGAAACATGCGCTCCGCACATGTTTCCACAACACCAACAAACTGGCGAGCGCCGCAGGCGCGAGGCGCGCTCATGCTGAGAGCCAGACACACACTTAAATAGTAAGACGTGTACAGCTAAAAAGTCAAAAGCGCACGCCAAGATTCTCTGCAAAAAAGGCCAGTATCCTGGGCCAGGAGTCGGCACTCGAAGCTGCTGCCCCCTCAACCGTGCCACCAAGCGCCAGGCCCATTATCCGCTTCACAAGCGGAGGGAGAAAGGGGTAATTATAGGGAAAAGACACAAAATGTCCCGCATCTTTATAACTGAGATGCTGGTCAGGATAGAGGTGATGATACTCCGCAAGGCGCTTCATTACGAGGTGCGAGAATATCGTTGCAGGCCACATCTGATCATCCTCACTGGAGATCAACAGGATCGGTCCCTGGACATTTTCCACCGCAATCGTCGCTTCATTCAAATGCTTGCGATCCTTTAGCGTGGTGAGGAACATATCACGCATGGGAAACGCTCGCACTCTTATGCTCTGCCAGATCAGCTTCAGCCATAACAGCGGCGTGATTTTAACGACAGCCTGTTGTAACGGTTTGCCATGATGCGTCCAGGCCGAGCGAGAGTAGTTATTACCATCAACGCCAGCCTGCACAAGCCCACTGGGCGAACAGGCAACAACGGCCTTGATAGCAGGAAAGGTTGCGCCGAGCAACAGCGCCAGCTCGCCGCCCCGCGACAGGCCGATCACGCCGATTTTGTCACCGTCAACAACGCTCTGCGCCTGAAGCCAGTGAATCGCCGTCTCAAAGTATTCCAATGGAATATGGACAAGGTTTTTTGGCAACCCCTCGGCATTAAAGTAGGCCAGGGTAAGCGCGGCAAAGCCATGAGAGGCCAGTAGCGCCGCCTGGCGCTCGCGTATCCGACCATCCGAGCCACTCAAAATGATGATAGCAGGAGACGGACCGGAACCTGCAGGGTGATAGAGCACGCCAACCAGCCCCTGCTCGCGCACCTGGACCCTCACGACATCCTCAGCAGCAAACAGCCGCTTCAGGCGCGCGGCAGCTACCGCGACGCCCTCAACTTCTGCAATCAACTCCATTGCTACAGGTTTTGCATCTCCCGTCAGCAAAAATATCGGCTGTTTCTTCTCAACCGGCTGCATTGACCAGAACAGGCCCATCGGATCAACCTTATGATAGCTCCCCGCTACTGGCTGCTGTGTGGTAAGGTCAATTTCGCCATGATCATCCGCCACAAACGACGCCGAAGAGACCCATACATCCTCCTGCCCATCGCGCGTACGCATCCATAACGTCGCTGTTTGCCCCGGCAATAAACCAGAAAGCCGGATCGCGACCTGTTCGTCAACTAAAGCTTCCAGGGGTGTGACTTCGAGATGGACCTGTGCTTTAACCGGTATGTCGCGGCTCATGATGTGTGCTCCTTCGTTATATCTGTCATGCCACGCTCGCCAATGTGCTGGCTACCTTCCAGGATCTCTCTGAGCGCAGCACTATGCTCTATAAAAGCCTGTCTTCCCGCTTCAGTAGCTTCAATATATGTTTGTGGCTTATTATTAACAAACGTCTTGCTGATCTTGACATAACCGGCCTCCTCTAGTTTATGCAAATGCGCCCCGAGATTGCCATCGGTCAGGTCAAGCGTATCCTTCAGGTAGCTAAATGTTACTTGTATATCCGGTACGAGTGCGGCCAGCACGGCCATGATGCGCAGGCGCACAGGCTGGTGAATAACTTCATTGAGACCTGCCATCGCTATTTTTGCCTCAGAGAGTAGACGCTTACACCTATTAGCGGGAGTCCGGCAAAGATGGCAGCCCAGAGCCAGAAGTAATGCGGCAGGAGGTAATAGCCCAGAACCGACATAATCGTAACCCCAACACCAAGCCAGATGGACATAGGAGCTTGCAGCCAGATGCCCGCGATAATAGAGCTAAACATAGTCACCGTAATCCAGAGCATTCCAACTTGCATTGGCGTTAGCGGAAAAATGATCAGCCACAAAATGGCGAATGTGTAGAGCACTCCGTTGAACATGCCAAAGCGCGAGCTGAGAAAGGCCGTCTGCGAGCCCGGAACTGCGCGCATCTGCCCTCCCTGCGTCATACCAAGCAAGGCCGAGCCGACCATGCCTGCAATGATCATGATCCCCCATATCCAGTTGACCAGTTGAGGTTCAAGCTGGGTAGCGAGAAAACCTAGTGTCCAGACAATTCCCCAGAGTAACATGTAATATGCCCAGAAACTGTGAACCGTTCTGGCCTTCGTGGTCAGGTTCCGAATGTCATCCAGCGATGCCTGCGCCTCTTCAGGGGTAATATCCATCTCGTTTGACTCCTTCTTTTTCCATTTTCATGATAGAGTACTCTATATCACAGAGTACTCTATCATGAAAATACGCGTTTGTCAAGTGCCAGAGAGCTAAGTTGAAGCACTCTCCATCTCGCTTCATCCATCTCTGTCCTGGAAATGGGTCGCTTTGAAGATGCTCGTGGAGCGTACTTTGCCAGAAAGGTTTGCCGAATTGACCCACAGATACATAAACGTTTCGGAGAAGAGCAAATTTCGAGATGTTTTTTGAGAATTGGGGTATCCTCTTACTACTTGTATTTTGCAAGTAGTGCTACTTATCAGGATACGCAATGAGATAGCCATATTTCAGGCGAACAGAAAGAAGAAGGAAAGAGAGGAGATAAAGCGCATGAAAGATGCTGAGTTTATTGAGAACAACGTGAAAGTGGTCGAGGAGTTTCGCGCCAATGGGGGGAAGGTCGCAGGCGGAGCGCCACTGATCCTCATTACAACGAAGGGGGCAAAGACAGGGCAGGAGCGGGTTTATCCCCTGATGGCGGTCCCTTATGACGATTCGTACCTGGCGGTGGCCTCTAAGGGAGGCGCGCCAAAGCATCCTCAATGGTATCACAATCTCATGGCTCATCCTGATATCACAGTCGAGGTGGGAACCGAGAAGTTCCCCGCCCGGGCCACGCTGCTAAGCGGCGAGGAGCGGGCGAAGGCTTTCGCAAAGGCAGCCCAGGTCTTTCCACCTTACAGCGAGTTCCAGCAGAAGACGGCCCGTGAGCTGCCCGTTTTCTTGCTCAAACGCGTGAAAGAAGATGCATGAGCGGGTGTATGAACTGGTTGTAGGTAGTAAAATCGCAAAACAGCTCACAGGTGTCGCGTCTATAAACAACAGCCAGTATGTTCCGATACCCACATGATTGCTATTGCGCATCTTTGATATACATAGCTATTCGTAAAAGCAACAAGAAGCAGAAAACAGAAAGGGGAACATACTAATGGCAAGCGTAAAAACCGGTCCTGAAGCTGCTGCCGACGCTCAAAAGCAGTACTTCAGCGTTACGGATCAGGTACCCCAGGAGGCCTGGTACTGGGCTGCTTTGATTTCTATCGTCGTCTCTGCAACGCTGTTTCTGATGGGTAAGCGCGACTGGAGCATTTTTGTTGGACAATGGCCTCCTACTTTTATGCTCTTTGGCATTTTCCACAAGGTGATCAATCCATCGCGCGCATCTCGCATGCCCAACTACTAACCAGCATATGAGGGGGTACCGCTAACGCTTTCTTAATAATCAGGCATATGGGATAGCCTATATGCCTGATTATGAGAACTCTCTACTTTCCAAAACGCCTCAGCCGCAGCGAGTTGCTGACGACCGTGACTGAGGAGAGCGCCATTGCGGCTGCCGCGAAGATGGGTGCTTGCTCCCGCAGGAAGGGGATCAAGGGCGAGAGGATCGCCAGTGGGATCAGCACGACGTTATAGGCGAAGGCCCAGAACAGATTCTGCCTGATGGTACGCATGGTCGCACGGGAAAGCGCCAAAGCGGTGGCTACACTGCGCAGATTGCCCTTAACAAGGGTGATATCCGCCGCCTCCATCGCTATATCTGTCCCGGTCCCCATTGCTATCCCGGCATCCGCCTGTACTAGCGCGGGCGCATCATTGATGCCGTCGCCCGCGAAGGCCACCAGCAAGCCACGCTCCTGAAGCTGCTTCACCTGGTTGGCTTTATCCTGCGGCAGCACTTCCGCCAATACATGTTCATCGGGAATACCAACCTGCGAGGCAATAGCATCTGCCGTTCGTCGATTATCGCCGGTAATCATCCACACATCTAGCCCCTGCTGATGGAGCTGCCTGACC
This sequence comes from Ktedonobacteraceae bacterium, assembly GCA_035650355.1. GTDB lineage: Bacteria > Chloroflexota > Ktedonobacteria > Ktedonobacterales > Ktedonobacteraceae > DASRHT01. Next base: position 172,328 of record DASRHT010000057.1, on the reverse strand, counting down.
GCATCCACCGAACCGACCTTAATCGTATCAGCAACGGCGACTATACCGGCAACTTCGCCATCAATTGCGATCAGCATAGCGGTTTTGCTCTGCTGCTCCAACGCCTCCAGTTGCTCGCTCAGCTCAGCGTATGCAACAGTCCTCTCGCCAAGCAGGTGACGCGTGCCGATCAGCAGCGCATGCCCCTCAACCGTCGCCTCCAGGCCTTGCCCGGACAGCGCGGTGAAGTGCTCTGGCATTGCAGTCAACGGTATTTCACGTATTTTCGCCCCCTCCACAATCGCGGCGGCAAGCGGATGCTCGGAACCTTGTTCAGCCTCGGCTACCAGGCGCAGGACTTCATCAGTCTGCCAGCCGGAGACGGTGATGATATCCGTAAGTTCGGGCTTGCCCCTGGTAATCGTTCCGGTCTTGTCGAGCAATACGGCCCGAATGGCCTGGATGCGCTCAAGGCTCTCGCCACCTTTGATCAATATGCCCTGTTCCGCGCCCTTGCCGGTGCCAACGATGATCGCAGTCGGCGTTGCCAGCCCCAGCGCGCAGGGACAGGCGACGACCAGCACCGAGATGGCGGCGACGATGGCCGTAATCCAGGGACTGGCAGCGCTCATATCTCCCATGCTGCTCCCCAGCGCCAGATTCCCGGCAATCAGCCACCCGATGAAGGTAAGCAAGGAGATCGCCAGCACAACCGGCACGAAAATGCTCGATATGGTGTCAGCGAGACGCTGGATCGGCGCTTTTGTGCCCTGCGCCTGCTCAACCAGCCGGATAATACTGGCAAGAACGGTATCTGCGCCCACTTTAGTAGCGCGCATACGCAGCAGGCCGCGCTGATTGATCGTTGCGCCAATCAAGGGATCGTGCTCGACCTTCTCGACCGGTATGCTTTCGCCTGTGATCATCGATTCGTCAACTGCCGACGTGCCAGCGAGGACGATGCCATCCACCGCGATCTTTTCTCCCGGTCGCACCATCAGTTCATCCCCGGCCCGCACCTGCTCAACGGGCAATTCAATCTCTTTGCCATTGCGTATAACGTGGGCTGTATGCGGCTGCAAGCCCGCCAGCTTTTTGATGGACTCGTTGGTCTGACCTTTCGCGCGCACCTCCAGGTACTTGCCCAGGAAAATCAAGGTGATGATTAGCGCGGCGGTGTCGTAAAAGGTCATTGCGCCGACAACACGCGGGAAGAAGGTGGCGACGACGCTCATCAAGTAGGCTGCCGTTGAGCCTAGCGAAACCAGTGTATCCATATTGGCGTTACCATGACGCAGTGACTTGAGCGCGCCCCGATGAAACTCCCAGCCCACCAGCGCCCACACGGGCATTGTCAGGATGAGCAGGAGATAGTTTTCGCCAGGGAAGCGGTTCATGAACAACATATTGAGCACGGCAATAGGTATGGTGAGCGCGATGCCCAGGATCAAGAGGTTGCGCTTATGAACAATCTCCTCCTGCCTGCGCTTACTCTGCTGCTCCACCTGCGCCTGTGCAGTAGCGGCAATCGCAGCGCCGTCCACATGCTCAACCTGTTCCTCCTGCTCATCTCGCGACCCTGGTATTGCCGGCGAGGCCACAGGCGAAGCTTTATAGCCGACCGCCTCCACTTTTTTCACCATCTGTTCCACATCGGTCTGTTGCGCATCATAGGTCACGATTGCCCGTTCGGTGGCAAGATTAACGCTGGCATCCTTGACACCCGGCACTTTCTTCAGACCGCGCTCAATCCGCATAGCGCACGACGCGCACGACATCCCTTCCAGATCGAGCAGCACGCGGCTCTCTACCGCCTCGCCAGGCTGATTCTCTATCGGTTCCGTTGCGGAACGGTCAATATGTATTGTCATAATGGCATATCCGTCTTTCAAATAACCCTACCCCCCTGGTATGGGTTTATAGAAAGTATAAATCATATTGTGGGCAATGTCAAATCCGGCCTTCAGCTATGCGGTAAACCATAAGTACGCAGCCAGTACAAGGCCGATCAGGCTCGCTAAAACGGTCAGGATAATCGTGAAGGCCATAGATGGATGGAAGTTTTCGTTATCAATAGAGCGGCGAATATTGAAGAAATTGAGCAGCGCGAAAATCATCATAATCACCCCCAGCACCGTCAGCGCAACGCCGATGAGCGCGGAATAGTGAAAAAGAACGCCAGAAGAGGTAGCATTTTTGAGGGTGAGCTCACGCAGCAATAGTCCGAAACGCGCTATGACAAAGCCGAAGGTAATGGTTGCCAGACCCGTGCGTATCCACGCCAGAAAAGTGCGCTCATTGGCTAAATGGTCGGCAACCTTTTTGCTGGCCTGGCTATGTTTCCCATCAACAGGCTCTTTCGCGGTACCGTCAATATCCTCATCTTTTTGCATCATTTTACTATCCTGGTAGATCAGGGCAGGGGCCAGCCCTGCCCCTACAAGATCTCTCTATCTAGAACAGGGCAGGGGCCAGCCCTGCCCCTACCTGGCTACATGTTCTCTTTGCCTGTTCTCTGCCTTCTGTGCCACTTCTCTTTTCAGGCCGGGCACGGGATAGGGCAGTTTGAAGACGGAGAACAGGTAATAGAGCGAGGGCAGCAGGATTACCAGGCCACAGGCAATCGATATGATCAGCGCGAGAATGACGCCGGGCTCGTTAGCGGAGTTGGCGATGGTAAAATGCGGAGGGATGATATAGGGATATTGCGATAGTCCCCACGATCCCAGCAAAAATGCCGCCTCAGCGATAATCAAGATGCGTGCCATCTGATAGCGCCTGTAGAACAGAGCGGCGGCTGTCGCCAGACCAATCAGCATCGTCGCCACCACTACCGGAACAGCTCGCATCAGCATGCCTTGCCAGAGCAAAGGAGCTTCACTGATCGAAAGCCAGAGCGCCACCGCATTCAGTAAAGCTGTGACCGCACCGGCAATCAGCGCGCCCCAGCGATACCACTCTGCCAGGTCATCATCTCCCTGCTCCTTTGCCTCGACCGTGAGATAAACGGCAGCCAGCGTGGCGCAGAGGGCAATCGCGATCAAGCCAATGATAATGGCAAATGGGCTCAGCAACGCCCTTAACCTCCACGCCTGCGCGCTGCCATCGGGGGCAAGAAGCTGCCCACTGGCAACCGCCGCCGCCGAGACGCCCAGGAAAAAGGGCGTGAGCAGGCTGGTGACGCTGAAGATCCGCCCCCACCAGTTCGCGAACTGCCTCATCGACGCGGGAGCATAGTAGCGGAAAATGAAGGCCGCGCCACGCAATACGATTCCGATCAGTACAAGGGAAAACGGGAAGAATAACGCTACCACGAGCGCCGCAAAGGCCGGGGGGAAGACGTTAAACAGCCCGACGATCAAGAAGATCAGCCAGACGTGATTCGCCTCCCATACCGGACCCAACGCATGATTGATGAGGTTATGCTGGTGCTCGGCCTGCCGACCAACGGCGAACAGATCCCAGATGCCCGCTCCAAAGTCGGCTCCGCCCAGCACGGCATAAGCGATCAAGCCCCACCACAGGATAATCAGGGCAATCAATGCAAGCTGATTCATCTATACACCTACCTCTTCCGGCGCACGAGCCTGCTCCACCGTCTGCACGGCGGGTATGGGCGAACGGGCCACCCGTAACAGTAAAGCGATCAGCGCCCACGCTAGCAAAATGTAGACCAGCGTGAAGACCAGGAAACTGACGTTCAGCAGAGGCGCGGTGGTCACAGCGTCTTTGGTGCGCAGGTATCCATAAATGGTCCAGGGCTGGCGTCCAAGCTCGGTTACCATCCAGCCAAATTCAATGGCGAGGAAGGCCAGCGGCCCCGCCAATAAGACGCCGGCAAGGATGGTCCGCCCCTCTGGAATGGTCCGCTTCTTGAGCCAGTAATACGCCCAGAATACGATGGCGACGAGCAGAGCGAAAAAGCCGCTGGCAACCATACCATCGAACGAGAAATGAACGAACTCAACGGCAGGCCAGTCAGTACGCGGGAATTGATCCAGCCCCTTGACCGTCGCATTGGGGTTGTCATAGGCCAGAAAGCTCAACCCTTTCGGAATCTCCAGGGCATAGTAGACCTTACCGGTGTCGGGATCAGCCAGGCCGCCGATGCTGATAGGCGCTCCCTGCTGCGTATGGAATACGCCTTCCATCGCGGCGAACTTGGCAGGCTGGTAATGAGCCAGGAAGCGCGCGTTAAAGTCGCCACTGATGATCTGTAACGGTGTGGCGACCAGGGCCATCGCCATTGCCAGTTGCAGCCCCTTACGACGATACTCGTCTCGTCTGCCGCGCAGCATCGACCAGGCATAGACGGCTGCGACCGCAAAGCCGGTGGCGACATAACAGGCGAGCATCATATGCACAGTCTCATACGGCGTGCTGGGGTTGAACACGGCCTGCCAGGGATTGATCCCGGTGACCTGTCCATTTTTGATGACGAAGCCAGCGGGCGTGTTCATCCAGGAGTTGGCGCTGACGATAAACCAGGCCGAGGCCAGGCCGCTGATCCAGATGGGAAAAGAACAGAACCAGTGCGCCCTGGGAGAGAGCCGATCCCACCCGTACAGGTACAGCCCCAGGAAAATCGCTTCGGTAAAGAAGGCAAAGCCCTCCAGCATAAAGGGCAGGCCGACGACGGCCCCGGCAAACTTTGTATACGTCGGCCAGAGCAGCCCCAGTTCAAACGAGAGGATCGTCCCGGATACCGCGCCAATGGCGAAGAGGATCGCCGCCGCTTTGGTCCAACGGCGCGTAAGCAGCATCCATGTGGGATTCTTGGTTTTTAGGGCAAGTCCTTCCGCGATACAAAGCAATAACGGCAACCCGACCCCCAGGGCCGAGAAGATGATATGAAAAGCCAGCGATGTGCCCATTTGAGCGCGGGCAGCAAGCAGATCTGTCATAGCAATTTCCTCGTTGACTATCTCAGAGTCATACGACGACACTCGATGTTATGTTCAAGACGTTTATCCAGAGGATATTGTAGAATGCCCCCTCTCAAGTGACAAACAGAGCCTTCTACAAAATTAACCATGATCCTACTTGCTATTACGGAAAAGACCCTAAGCGTCCACTATGATATCCCCTCTCTCCTCTTCTGTCTTACATCAACCCCTACGGAAGATCCCTCACGTACCTTACCATAACGCTACGTATCACCTGATTCTCAATGGGCGCAGAAATCAGGTTGGAAACGCAATAAATCAGGGTCTTAGGAAAAAGCTTTACCCGATATTTGTCAGCCCACGAATATCTTGCCACCCGTATGCCACTTCTTCCAGCGTCGCCCCGCCGATCTCAATTGGTTTCGTTCTTAGCTCTTGCCCACCGAGTGCTTCATAAAAGCGGCGTGAAGGGTTGTCCGCCAGCACCCAGACCAACATAGCATACATGCCATCACTCAAGAGGCCCTCAACCAGCGCCTGCGTGAGCCGCCGCCCCAGACCTCGCCCTTGACACTCTTTGAACAAATAGATCGCGTAAAGTTCGCTTTTATAAATAGGATCGTTCTCGCGCTCTGGCCCGCCATTGACAAAACCGACGATGCGACCTGTATCGTCTTGCGCCACATACATTCTCGTTTTTGTTTCAGGATCACCTAAGATCCTCGTCCTGTTTTGCGCATTGCGTTCATATGACAGATTTGCCAGGTAGTCGTCCGGCACCATCCCTTTATACGTTGTTCGCCAGCTATCAATATGTACATGAGCAATTCCGAGCGCATCTTCTACACGAGCGGGCCTGATAATTTCCATCAGATGTTTTCTCCTCATTACGGTGTGCTATAATTTTTCTATACACGAAGAAAGGGCATATAAAAATTGGCCGGGAACACCAGTACAGCCGAAAAGATCATAGCGAACCTCAAGGGATTGCGCAACCACCTGCTGCCGGACGAGCAGCCGATTATGACATTCCCCGGCATCTGGGATGGCGGGCAGCAACAGCATAGCACGCCCTGCGAGATCGTGCTCACTGACCAGCGGCTGCTTGGCTACTACTTTGTAAGCTTTCCCCGCGAGCGCCTCTTCCTGGAAGCGCTCACCCTATCACAGATCACCAACGTCTCACTGCGCCAGAAATCGTTCGAGCCGCTCTTCCGCGAATTGATGATTAGCGAAGGAGAGCGCAAGGTCTACATTCGCGCTCCCCGCAAAAAAATCGAACTGCTCTACTCAGGGCTGCGCGAGGCCATTGACCTCTACGCGCCATCGGCACAGGCAACCTTTGAAACAGGTCCTGCCGACCAATCGTCTCAAACCGCTCCCGTCTATGGTCGCCAGGATATTCAGCGGCCCTTCGAGAGCTCCCCGCTGGCGATCCTGCTCCTTTTCGTTGGCGGACTCGTCCTGGAGATCGCGGGCGTATTGATCTGGATGGCTACCCGCAGTTCGCAAACGGGCCTGCCCTTATGTGTTGCAGGCTTCCTCGCAGTCTTTACAGCGTTGATGGTGCGACGGCAGCAATTCAAACGCTAGCTACAGCAAAGGCCACGGCGCAACCCCAGCGCGTACCGCCCGCTCGGCCAGCACAGTCGCCGCCGCGCTCCATGCCAGGTAATGCGCCCCCATTGGCTGATGGGTCTGACCATGATGATATTCGGCGAAATCCCACTCCCTGCCATCCTGACCCAGTTCGTTAGCCGCGTTCAGCGCGCTCAACAACTGCTCCGCACGTTCCTTGCGCCCCTGGCGCATCAGTCCCACGGTATATAAGCCGGTCAGCACGGGCCAGAGCCCGCCATTGTGATACATATAGGGCTGATTTTTGAGCTTGCCATAGAGATGATTGGCCTCTAGCATGACCCATTGAGGGTCGCCAGGGCCAATGACGGGCCAGAACGCAGGCAGGAGCGCACTGCCGGTTTGTTGCGCCAGCGATTGAACATACTCGTCCGCTTGCAGGCGCTGCTCCTCGCTCCCCAGATCGGTCAACAGCATCAGGGCATGCGCCAGGCCATCAAAATAGCACGCGTAGCCTCCAGGGGAGAACGCCGGAAGCCAGTACGGCTGCTCTCCCTGCTCCACCTGGTAACGATACGCCTGTGGATGATAGACGCGCGGATCATCACACAACGCCTGCTGAGGCCAGTAATTGACCGCGATCAGCCCTCGCAGCGTATCTGCCTTCTTTTGCCATTCTTTGTGCTTAAAAACAAGGCCCGCGCTCTGTAACGCGATGGCATAGAGCAACTGATCCGAAAGCACATAGCCCTGCTGCACATACTCGTCTGCCCAGTTGCCGGAGAGGGGCGTATAGAGTAAGCCGCGATCATTGTATTCCCAGCATGCCGCGAGAAATAACGCTCGCTCAATGCTTAGCCAGTAGCGCACTTTGCGCGAGTTATGCCGCGTGTAGTCAAGATAGGCGCAGACGCCGATCACATACCAGAGCAGGGCATCGACGCGCCCGGCCAGCATGCCGTAGCTTACCTGATCGCCATCCAGAGAAACATTACTGGGGATCTCGCCATGCGGCCCCTGATGTTTCGCCAGCGTATCCAGTGTGCATTCCATCCCCTTGATCAGCTCGTCATCTCCGCTTGCCAGCGCCGCCAACCCGCTAATCATGCCGTCACGCGCCCACACCCGTGCATAATTATCCGTAGCCACCGCCGATGCCACAAAGCCTGCTGGCGTAAGACAACGCCGCAACAACGCCAACGCCTGCTGGTATGCCTCTGTATTGATCTGCTCTGCCTGACTCATCTACAGCACTCCTTTACTCGCTCTTCTCTTCCTGTTCATGCGCAGGTACTGCTGCCACCTCCTTTCCCTGTCCCCACATCTCCGGCGCTTCCGTCGGCGCTGCTCCAGTCAATGGATACGGCTGGAGCAACTGGCGCTTCCGCCGCCTCATCGTCACCAGTACCAACGCAATACCCGCTATTATCCCTACGATACAGACAATGCCTCCGATGACAAGAAGGGTTGAGGTTGTCGATAAAGCTCCCGGAGACTGATCTGCTGTTACCGGTGCAGATGGGCTGGCAGCGTCAGGCGTCGGCGGCTGATTTAAATGGATGCGCCACTGCCTCTCCAGATGCGCTACATCTACCCCCAATGCCTGTTTAGCTGCTCCATCGAAATCGATGAGCGGGCTATTCAGCGTTTTAAGAAACGTTGCCATCTTCTCGGTTCCGTAGGTCTGATACATATATTCAACCAGATTCCAGCTCTGAGCATAGGCAAGATACGCTTTGTCGGCATCTACCGGAAAGCTGCCGTTGATCTGGTCGAGTGGTAGAAGGGTATGGTCGTTCAGCGCTTGCTGGAAAGCTTCCGTCATTGCAGGCTCGTGATAGAGCTGATTGTAAACTGCCAGCCCCTCGTTAAACCATGCCGGGATGAAAAGCGCCCGTGGCTCGATCTGCGCAAATACCAGGTGCGTCATCTCATGCGGCATATCACGTATCAGAGCTGTGGCCTGGTCATCTGCGATCACAAAAAATGCCTGCCCCATCGCGGGATACGCCTCTCCCCCAACCCATTCATAAGAGTACGGCCCGATGGCGCCGGCAAAATCAGTATGATCGGCATAAATCCAGAGCTTGAGAGGAGTCGTAGGAGCGCTCCCCAGCGTCTGGGTGATATGCGCCAGATTCGCACTGGCCTGCCTGAGGACTGCCTGACCAAAGCTATCCGGCTGGTTATACCAGTTAACTTCGAGCATCCCTTGAGCAAGGTGGTGCCAGGAAAAACGGGTATCAATGGTAACAAATTGTTGGGATGCATCGGTCAACGTATGCCCCGCCTGGTCTTGCAACTCCCAATGGTACTGGATAGCTGTCCCGGGCGTCACAAAGCTATTGGAGGTGGTATCTTCACGATCATGCAGCACAACAACTTGACCAGCTTGATTAGTTGGCGTTAGCACGGAATGCGTAACTGTTTGCTCATCTCCATAGGTCGCATCGACTACATATGAAACGACAATTGTTGCTTGCGTAATAGGACTTGCACTATCGCGCACCGTTAGATTGAGGTCGATATAGTCTGGGAAATGCACAGTTTGCGAACGAGCGGTGACAGTAAAGGGGTTACTTGCAGCGTAAGCCGGCGCGGAAAACGCTCCAAAAGCTGCGAATAATACGCTATAAAAGCATAACAACAGCAAAGGAAAACGCGTCAAGCGGTTGAGCATCAACAAAACTCCTCTCAAGGGTGCATCAGTACATAGATAAAATAATATGAATAAGCACACAATAATACAAACGAGAAGAGGATGCAATATAAAAAGGACTGGCTATACTGGCTTTCGCGCTTCATGGCAACCCGAGTTGCGCGTATAACGCCGCCCGATCAATCTTCTGCGCCAGTGGCCCCACCTGCTGAATCTTGATTGCGGCCACGGCCAGCCCCACGCGCATTGCATCGTAGAGTGTGTAACCATCGACCGTGGCCAGGAGCAGCCCGGCCCAGAAGGAGTCGCCAGCGCCCGTTACATCCACAACCTCAACCTGACTGGCAGATTGAAAGACGCTCCCGCTAGCTGACGCCAGTAGCGCACCTTCGTGTCCCATTGTCAACACAACATGCTGCACCCCTAGCTCTAAAAACTTTCGGGCGTACGCTTCTGGCGTCAGGCCGGGACCAAAGAGACGCCGGCAATCATCAAGCGATGGCTTGGTTAGCCAGACGTAGGGACAGATTCTGGCAAATATCGATAGAGGCTCTTCCGCCACATCCCACAACCGTTCATGATAATTGGGGTCAAAGCTGACCTGAGTGCCACCGGCGTGAGCCTGCTCGACAAATTTGAGGATGGTCGAGCATGAGGGTTCTCGCGAGAGCGCAAACGCGGAAGTATGTACAATTGCGGACTGGGAGAGCAGAGATAGCGGCATATCATCCGGCTTCATCATGGCGTCCGCGCCGCGATAGACGGTAAAATCGGGGGTGGTACGGTTGCGCGCCACCACGACCAGCGTTGTAGGTGTGTGGGCAGAGGTATGCACATAGTCAGCTTGTACGCCCGCTACAACCAGATGGTGACGCAGAAAAGCGCCAAAGTTATCGTCACCCACGCGAGCAACCAGCGCGGCGGCTCCTCCCAGAGCTGCCACATTCAGCGCCACATTGGTCACCTGTCCGCCCGCATACATACGGAACGAGCGCGCTTCCTGCAACGACCCCTGCTCCGTCTCCGAGATCAAATCGATCAAGGTCTCGCCAATCGCGAGCACATCGATGCGCGGCTTCATCACAGTCTCATCTTCCTTGTCTCCCCAATGTATATGGTAGGGGCAGGGCTTGCCCCTGCCCTGCCTCGCACCTGCCCACAGCCGACGAGGACGACCACAAGGGATTGCCCCTACAAGCCTTGTCAGATCGTTGGGTGGGTTGGGCAATTGCATCGGTCGAGGACGACCACAAGGGATTGCCCCTACAAAGGATATCACCACGAGCCAGGGCAACCGCAAGCAAGCAGGGCAACCGCAAGGGATTGCCCCTACAGCCGTCGCGTTAGCTAGCAACGTTGACACGCTCTTTTCACGACAGGTACAATATGATAGCTAAGGGAGACAGCTTGTTTCCCTTTTTCTCCTACGTCCTACATTTTTAAAGATGAGGCGCATGCTAGATGAAAATTTTTGTCTGTATAAAACAGGTACCCGATCCCAATACCACGGTCAGCAAGCTCGATCCCGCGACCAAACGTCTGGTGCGCAGCGGCGTTTCGCTGATCCTCGACCCTGGCGATGAGTCCACACTGTCAGCCGCGATCAAGCTGAGGGATACCGTTGGCAATAGCGAACTGGTCGCCGTGAGCATGGGGCCTGCGTCGGCTCAGGAAGGCATGCGTCGCGCCCTGGCGATGGGCGTTGATCGCGCCATTCTTGTCACCGATCCCGCCCTGGCCGGTTCCGACGCCATTGGTACGGCGCGCGTTCTGGCTGCTGTGCTGAAAAAGGAACAGCCCGACCTGGTTTTCTGCTCCACCGAGAGCACCGATGGCTATACCGGCATGGTTCCCGGCGGGATCGCGGAATTCCTGGGCATCGCACAGTTGACCTTTGCCCGCGAAATCAAGGTCGAAGGCTCCAAAGCCGTAATTAAACGCGTTATCCCAACTGGCTACAAAACCGTTGAATGCCCTCTGCCCGCGGTGGTGACTATCGCCAGCGGTTCTTTCGAGGCTATTTATCCAACGATGAAAGGTATCATGGGGGCGAAGAAGAAGCCCTTTGACCAGCTTACCCTGGCCGATCTCGGCATCGATGCTTCACAGGTAGGCGAGGCGGGCGCTCGCGAGCAAGTCCTGGCTCTTGGCAAAGCGGAAGCGCGAGCAGCCGGACAGGTGATCAAAGACGATGGCAACGCAGCCCAACAGATTGCAGATTTTCTGCAACGGTACCAGCTACTATAGTTTCAAGCCCCTGATCGGGTCGAGAATGGACAGTACCTTCCACCGCCTCCCCAGGAAGAGCAGTATAGCTGACAAAGCTTGAGAGGTCAAGTGGAAATCTACTAGGAGGATATTGGAGTATGTCGAAAACTATCTGGGTGCTGGTCGAACTGGAGGGCGGTCAACCCGTTCGCTCATCGCTGGAGGTCCTGGGCAAAGCCGCTAAACTGGGTCGCGCTGAAGCCATTGTGCTTGGCGCAGCCGCCACGGAGGTTGCCCCGACGCTTGGCGAATATGGCGCGGAAAAAGTCTACGTCCACGCTGACGCCGCCTACGATAATTATCTCACCCTACCCGCCGTCGAGACGCTGAGCGGCCTGGTGCAACAGCATCAGCCGGCCCTGCTGCTTCTAGCAACCACCTACGATCTGCGCGATATCGCGGCGCGCCTGAACGTGCGCAACAATATGGGCCTGATCACCGATGCCACCGACCTGGCTTTTGATGGCGATACGCTCAAAGTGACCGTTCCCTGGGGCGGCGAGAATGTGGTGACAGCTACCCATCCCCAGTCCGGCACCGGCATCGTGCTGACACGCCCGAAAGCGTTTAGCATCGAGAAATACGATGGGCGCACCGCGGAAATCGAGACCCTGAACGTTGCCATTAGCGCCGAAGCGCAGACGATCAAAATCCTGGAAACAGTCGAAGTGAAAAGCGAAGGTCCGGCCCTGGAAGATGCCAGTGTGATTGTCAGCGGCGGACGCGGCCTGGGCAAAGCCGAGAACTATCGCCTGGTTGAGGCGCTTGCCAGCGCGCTGGGCGGCGCGCCCGGCGCAACCCGCGCTATCGTCGATGCTGGCTGGCTCCCCTATAGCTATCAGATCGGCCAGACCGGCAAAACCGTCAAGCCGACGTTATATGTCGCGGTTGGCATCAGCGGCGCCATTCAACACCTCGCGGGCATGAAAGGTTCCAAATACATCGTCGCCATCAACAAAGATGAGCACGCGCCCATCTTCTCGGTTGCCGACCTGGGCGTGGTTGGCGATGCCCTGACGATCCTTCCGCAGCTCACCGAAGAAGTGAAGCGACGCAAGGCATAAGCATATACACAAACAGGCAGAGATGCTATAAGATTGCAGGGTAGCTGGATAGCTACCCTCTAAACTTGAGGTTCAGCGCCGCCGGTACACACCTTCGCTGCTAATGCTCTGAAGCCGCGGCGGCCTGGACCGTTGCGATGGAGGTTTGACATGACTCCCCCTGTAATATCACCAACCGGGGGATGGATCGGCACCATTATTTTTATGCTGCTTTTCCTGGCAGCGCTGGTTCTTTTTGGCATTCGCGTAGGCAAGTTGATTGCGCTCCTTGCTAAGGCGCGGCCAGAAGACCGCACCGATCATATCGACGACCGCATTGGAGAGTTTTTCCTGGTGGTTCTCGGTCAGAGCGGGGTGCTACGTGATCCTATCCCCGGTATCGCCCATTTCTTCACCTTCTGGGGCTTTATTGTGATCCAGTTCGGGCTGCTCAATTTGCTGCTCGGCGCCTTTAACGGATCGCTCCCCCTGCTCGGCGATAATCGCATCTTCGCTATCGTGCTGGACGCCTTTGTGATCCTGGTGGCAATAGCCCTTGTCCTCTTCGCCATTCGCCGCGGCATTGTGCGCCCCCGCCAACTCTCTAGCTTCCTGCATGGCCCCTGGGACGGCTTTATCATTCTGGGATTGATTTTGCTTGTCATTGTTACTCTGGCGCTGGTCGAGGGCTTTGAATATGCAGCAAGCAATGGAGTAGCCTGGACGCCAATCGGCACTGTTCTTGGCCCCGTATTCAGCGGAGCAGGCACGCAGACCGACATTACGGCATACCGCTTCTTCTGGTGGCTGCACGTCAGCGTGGTGCTGGGCTTCCTGATCTACCTGCCGCGCTCCAAACATCTGCACCTGATGGCGACGCCCTTCAATGTATTCTTCCGCAACTACAAGCCCAGAGGAGCCTTACCGCTGCTGGAGAATATCGAGGATCGCGAAGATTACGGCGTCTCTAAGGCTGAGCAGTTCACCTGGAAGCAGTTGCTCGATGGCTACGCCTGTACCGAGTGTGGACGCTGCAATACCGTCTGTCCCGCGACCAACACGGGCAAGCCACTCTTCCCCAAAGAGATTATCCTGGGCGTTAAAGAGGCACTCTTCGTCCATAGCGATGAGATCCTGGGCGAGAAGTCGCTCTATAGCAAGCTTGGGATTGCCGGGGTTAAAGCCGATGAGAATGCACGCGAGCGGGAGGCGCATCATCAGCCGATGGTCGGCGGCATTATCTCCAACGACGCCCTCTGGGCCTGCACCACCTGCATGGCTTGCATGGAGATCTGTCCCGTCTCTATCGAGCATGTGCCGAAGATTGTTGATATGCGCCGCCATCTGGTGATGGAGGAGAGCGAATTCCCGCAGGAGGTCACCTCGCTCTTCAATAATATTGAACGCAACGGCAACCCCTGGGAGATCAGCAACGACAAACGCGCCGAATGGGCCGCTAACCTGGGCGTTCCCTTGATGGCGGAGAATCCTGATGCCGATGTGCTCTACTGGGTTGGCTGCATGGGTTCGTTCGACCGCCGCAACCAGCAGGTCGCAACCTCGGTGGCGAAGATCCTGCAAGCGGCCAACGTCAATTTCGCCATCCTCGGTCCCGAGGAGACCTGCACGGGCGATCCAGCTCGTCGCATCGGCAACGAGTACCTGTGGCAGATGCAGGCTCAGCAAAATGTTGAGACGCTGAACAACTACGGCTTTAATCTCGCCACGCTGAGCAACGGTCACAATGGGCACACTTCCAGCAATGGCAGCGCCGCCATCGCGACAAAGCATCGCACCATCATCACGGCCTGTCCACACTGCTTCAACACGATCAAGAACGAGTACCCACAGGTCGGCGGCGACTACGATGTTGTTCATCATACCGTCTTCATCGAAAAACTTCTGTCCGACGATAAAATTACCCTGCCCGAAGGTTTTGATCGCCGCAAGCTGACCTATCACGACCCCTGCTACGTCGGTCGCTACAATGACGTGTACGACGAGCCGCGCCGCGTCCTTACTGTGCTCAACAGCAACGGCGTCACGGAGATGCAGCGCAACCGCAACAAGAGCTTCTGCTGCGGTGGTGGCGGCGGGCGCGTCTGGATGGAGGAGAAGATCGGTCAGCGCATCAACCAGACCCGCGTCAACGAGGCGCTGGAGACGAAGGCGGACGTTCTCGCCGCCGGTTGCCCCTTCTGCATCACGATGTTCGAGGATGGCATCAAAGGCGTTGAAGCCGAGGAGAAGATGAAGGTGGAGGATATCTCCGAGATCCTCGCCCGTGCCATCGATTCATCCCGGTAACGCTTCAGCGCCTTCGGCGCTGAAAACATAATGTAGTGTATTGATGAGGATAGGCCATTTGCGGAGCAAATGGCCTATCCTCATCAATACACTACATTATTGTGAGCCACTTGCGGCGAGCAGTCAAGCAAAGGGTTATCGGGATGACTGACGTAGCAGCTAATGATTTTCTATGACATCATATAGCAGGGATGAAACGTGTATGTTAAGAGGATCTTTCCCGTCATATTTTAACCCAGAACAAAGGTGTACATATCATGACCGGTTTTATTGGCACTGAAGCAATCATTATCTTCATCCTGATCCTGGCAAACGGCTTTTTCGCCGCCTCAGAGATCGCAATTGTCTCAGCCCGGCGCAGCCGCTTGCAACAACAGGTCGATGCAGGTCACAAGCGAGCCAAACAGGCCCTTGACCTGGCGGCTGACCCTGACCGCTTTCTGGCAACCGTCCAGGTCGGGATCACCCTGATCAGCACGCTGGCAGCCGCGTTCGGCGGAGCAAGTATCAGCGCCCCGCTGGCGAACTGGTTCCGAACGTTCCCGACAATCAGATCCTATGCTGATACGCTGGCGCTGGCAACGGTAGTCATCCTGATCACATACTTCTCTCTTATCCTGGGCGAACTCGTCCCCAAGCGCCTGGCCCTCCAGTCAGCCGAGCGCATTGCGACCTTCGCGGCTCCGTTGATGCTCAGACTATCGCAGATCCTCAGGCCGGTAGTAGTTGTGCTGAGCGGATCGGCGAATCTCGTGCTGCGCCTCCTGGGTCAGGGTCGCGCCGTCACTCATACCGTCACTGAAGAGGATATCGTCTACCTTGCTCGCGAGGGTGAAGTCAGCGGGACGGTTGAAACCGGAGAGCAGGAATTTATCAGTCGCGTCTTCCGCTTCACCGACCGGCCTGTTAGCTCGATCATGACGCCGCGCACGGAGATCGTCGCGGTCGAGGTCGATACACCGCTGGAGGAGGTCATCGAACTATTCCTGAGTTCCGGCAACTCGCGTCTGCCGCTCTATGAGGATTCGCTCGATAACATCATCGGCGTCCTTTACGCCAAAGACCTGCTCCGCGTGCGCACCGCCAACAAACCCACCTCGCTCAAGGAACTGGCGCGCCCGGCCTTCTTCATCTCAGAGTTCCAGCACGTTGACGACCTGCTCACCACCTTCCGGCGCAAGGGCGTCCATATGGCGATTGTGATCGACGAGTACAGCCAGGTTACGGGCCTGGTCACGCTGGAAGACGTGCTGGAGGAACTGGTCGGCGAGATCCAGGATGAATACGACCTACCCGAAACAAACCATGAGATCGTCCAGCGCGAAGACGGAAGCTGGCTGGTTGATGGATTGGTCGATCATGAACTGGTGCGCGAGAAGATCGGTATGAACCCCGCCCCAGAGAAAGAGCGCGGCGATTATCACACCCTGGCGGGCATGCTCCTTGCGCATATGGGCCGCATCCCAAAGGCAGGGGATCACATCACTATCGGAGATTTCGTCTTCGAAGTCGTCGATATGGATGGTAAGCGCATCGACAAAGTGCTGATCCGGCATAAATAAAAGCGTAACGCACCCCTGCGGCGTTTCGCTGCTAATAGTCGCAATGAGGGAACCCCTTGCTCCCCTACAATATGGAGTCCCCCACGCTCAATAACGAACTTAGTACTTGGTGAAATGCTCGTTGACCACTTCTTGAGGAGTTTTATCTTTGAAGACCTCGATCTCGTTGCGCTTGACTGCCAGGTAAGTGGTGGAGAGCATCGGACCGAGTGCCGCCATCAGAACAGGGTCACGCTCCAGTTCATCCAGGGCTTCACCAAGCGTGCTCGGCAGGCGACGAATACCATAACGTTCGCGCTCCTCGTCGCTGAGATTGCCCGGATCGACCTGCTGTGGCTCACCCGGATCAACTTGGTTCTCAATCCCATCCAGGCCAGCCGCGATGATGCCGCCAAGCGCCAGGTAAGGGTTGCCGCTATGATCGGAGGGTTTGAGTTCGAGGTTGATCGACTCCGACTCACGGCCCCAGGCCGTCGAAGGCACGCGGATGGCCGCCTCACGATTGTCGAAGCCCCAGGCATTATAGGCCGAACTCCAGTAGTGCGGTAGCAAGCGGCTATAGGAGTTGACGCTGCCACAGGTGAGCGCCACCAGACCATGAATGTGGCGCAGAATGCCGCCAATGAAATGGCGTCCTAGCTGACTCAGGTACCCACGAGCCTGAGCGTCATAGAGCAGGTTTTTATTCGGTCGCTCGCTGTCAGAGGTGCCCCACAGGCTGAAGTGCAGGTGTTGCCCGCTGCCGAAGGTATTGAGGAAGGGCTTGGGAGCAAAGGTCGCTATCAGGTTGAACTTGCGCGCAACCCCGCAAATCGTCTCACGCGCCAGGCAGATATTGTCAGCGGCTCGCAGGGCAGGAGCGTGCGAAGTGGAGAGTTCCTGCTGCGACGGCCCGCCCTCCGAATGGAAGAGCTCGATGGAGATCCCTTGCGATTCGAGCGCGGCCAGGACAACATCCATCACCTCGGCCTGGTCATCCATCCCCCGGCTGCTATAGCAGAGGCTCTTATCCGCCGGGATGTACTGACCCGCCTCTTCACGGGCAAAATAAAATTCGTGCTCGGCAGCCGCTTGCAGGCGCATCTCCCTCTCGCCCAGGCGAGCAACCATGCGACGCAGGAAGCTGCGCGGATCGGCCCCCCAGGGGCGACCATCCAGATCAATCTGGTCGCACATCATGCTACCCGTATTGGGAACATAGGGTAAAATCGTAAAAGTATCCGGGTCAGGAACCAGGCGAAACTCGCCCACAGGCCCCATGCCCTCAACAGAGGCAAGCGTGTCCGCACCAGTCCAGGCGCTCAGGGCATAGCAGTGACCGATACCTTCATGGATACGCGTAGGCAATTTGCTGATGTGTGTGGCCTTGCAGCGGATGACACCGCCGTTATCGCAATACACAAATCGGACAAGGCGCAAATTAGCTGACCGCGCCTGAGTCAGGACATCGTGAGCATTCATGAGCTGTTATTTTCTCCCATCTGTTCTGTAATAAGCTGTCGTTACGAAAAAATGGAACGCCCGGTTTTTTGACTCGTCCAGTATAAAAAGTATACAAGCATCACAAAGAGCTTGACAGCCATAGCGTGCGCGCCACTTATTGGCGCGCCTCGCCGCCTGCGATAGCCCGTCCAGAAAGGTTCGTACACTTCTGTCGGATCAGCAATTCCTGCAAGATCGGTGCGTCAACCCTGGGGAACAAGCAAACCAAATTTTAGCGCCTATAATTTTACAAAGAGCTTTACCAGATTGCATGACGCTCAATCAACTACATCACCTTCTTCCCAATCAACCACCTCAAAAAGCGTCTCTTTGCCGGAACGAACAGCGTAGAGCTGATCAAACCCTTCGGCATACGTCGGGCGCACCAATCTTTTGAGCGTGGCGAAAATTGCCACGTCAGGGACACGAGCTTTGCCCGCGCGCTGCCTGTTGCGCTCTAAACTCTGCTTTACCTGCGGCTCAAAGTAATAGCCGACAATTTCCGCGCCATATTGACGCCCCACCTGAATCAGCGACTCGCGCTCCTCCCTGGTGGCATTAGTGTTATCGACCACAACCGAGCGTCCTGCCTGCAAAGCCTCCTCGATTAGCTGGCTCTGCCGCCGCGCAGGACGCCTATTATTACGCAAAAGATCTTTGCTGACATACTCATGCGTGTACGCACAATGGGTCTGATAGAAGGTACTTTTGCCCGCAGCCTGCAACCCTATCAAAATAACTATTTCCATAACCCATCCAGCAAACTTTTATACCTGCGTCTTATTTACCATAAAGCTGCGCTCCACCTGGCGTTCAGCATCTATCCTGGCCCCATAGTAATCGTTAGCCCACTGCCACAAACGCTCGGCTGAAGCGGCAAACACATCATCCGGCACCATCCATGTGCTCGACCATTCACGCTTCACAATACGCTCAATGGCTGCACGCGGCGTTACCGTTTGTTCCCATTGTAGCAAACGCACACTTTGCGTCTGCAATCCCAGTGATTGCAACAATTCAGCTACCTGCTGACTGGAAGCGGCTCCAGGGCGATTAATATTGACGCCAGACGACTCCATAATCGCTCTCCACTGCTCGGAAATCCCCCGCGCATCCGACCTGCTATACTCATCCCAACAATTCAGCATCAACCCACCGGGACGCAGCACGCGCACCGCCTCCCGTACAGCCTGCTGCCAGCCATCAACCAGGTGCAATACATGAACTGCGATGACCACATCAAATGAAGCGTCCCGAAAAGGCAATTGCGTGATATCAGAGATGATCAGCCGCATACTACCCTGCGGCTCCGAATGAGTAAACCTCCTTACCTCACAAGGCCGCTCTATAGCCTCATCAGGCAAGCTTCCCCAGGGCCGCTGATCTGCTTGCCAATGCCGCTCTCTTAGCTTTTCGACGAGGACATCCAGCATTTTGGTCGAAATATCCACCCCTGTATAGTTGCGCCCCAGCGAGGCCAGAGGAAAGGCAATGCGCCCGGTGCCAATTCCCAGTTCCAGGAACGCCGTCTGCGGACTCGCGCTAATCAGTTGATCCAGACGCTGGGTAATCTGTTGAGCAATATCACCGGGATAGCCGCGTGTGGCGTCATAACGATGGGCAATAGGATCGAAAGAAAACGATGGCATCTTTTGACTCCCCTTTATATAGTGTTTGATGCTCCGAGTGCCTGCGCGCTCACGCCACAGGCGCTCGCTTTCATCACGGAGAGGATGGGCCACAGGCGCTTAGAGCCTGTGGCCCATCCTCTCCGTTCTTTGTGCGTGGCGAAGCAGCGCGACGGTGAGCGAGGAGGCATGCCATTATAAATCGGTGAGTAGCGCGCGAGCAATCACCAGGCGCTGGATCTGGTTGGTCCCCTCGTAAATCTGTGTGATCTTGGCATCACGCATCATACGCTCCGCCGGATATTCCTTCATATACCCATAGCCGCCAAGCACCTGGATGGCGTCATTCGTCACCGCCATCGCCGAATCTGAAGCGAACATTTTCGCCATCGCCGAATACTGACTGAAATTCTTCTCGCCACGGTCGATCATTTCTGCGACATTGTAGACCAGCAGGCGCGACGCCTCAACCTTTGTCGCCATGTCCGCGAGCATAAATTGAATGCCCTGATTGTCAGCAATTGGCCTGCCAAACTGGATGCGCTGTCTCGCGTATGATACGGCCAGATCGAGCGCCCCCTGAGCGATGCCGACCGCCTGCGCGCCGATGCCGGGACGCGTACGGTCGAGCGTCATCATGGCGATCTTGAAGCCATCGCCCTCGCGTCCAAGCAAGTTTTCAGCCGGGACCTCACAATCTTCAAAGATCAGCTCAGCCGTCTGCGACCCCTTGATGCCCATCTTATCCTCGATCCGCCCGACCGAGAAGCCCGGATAGCCCTTCTCAACGATAAAGGCGCTAATGCCGCGCGTCCCTGTCTGAGGATCTGTAATCGCAAAAACCGAGTTCACCTGCGCCAGGCCGCCATTAGTAATGAAGCGTTTTGAGCCATTGAGAATATACTTATCGCCCTTACGCACGGCAAACGTTCGCATGGCGGCGGCATCCGAGCCGGAGCCGGCCTCGGTCAGGCCGAAAGCGGCAAGCCATTTGCCGCTGGCGAGGCGCGGAAAATACCGGCGCTTCTGCTCATCGGTCCCCGCGAGCGCAATGGGGAAGGCACCGAGCTGCTGGACCGCGAGCAGCAATCCGGTGGTGGCACAATGGCGCGATAGCTCCTCAATCGCCATCACCACGGCCAGCTTGCTCGACCCGATGCCGCCGTACTCGACGGGGAAGGGCATGGCGTAAATATCCTGCTGGGCCAGTAATTCGCTCATGTCCCAGGGGAACTCGCCGGTATGATCGATCTCTGCGGCCCGCGGCGCCACCCGCTCCCTGGCTATCTCCTTAATCGCTTCTATCAGCGCCTGTTCGTCCTCATTTAAATGCGACACGGCCATCTTTATGCTCCTTTATCCTTGCTTACTATACATGTACAGGTGGATAACACCTATCACTATATCACATCGACCCCCTGCGCCTTCTCTCCGCTTCACGCACACTATGTTATTTACATGTCATTTACAAGATGAAAATTCCGTGATATAATACGTAAAGAATTGAGGAAACTTTTTGAGAAAAGTGGGCGCATACCCCACTTTTCTGTTTGCCAGAGACGTTTTTCTTTGCACTCGAAAAATAGACGTTGTTTTAATGGGCACCTGCGGGAGGAGCATGGCATATGAGGAGCGAATTTCAAGCGGCTATCGCACAACTGATTGCCGAAAAGGGATTACCCCGCGAAGTGGTGATGGAGACCGTCGCCACGGCCTTGCTTGCAGCTTACCGCAAAAGCTTCGGCGGCGGCGAAAATGTGCGCATCGAGGTGGATAAGAACGGTGAGGTGCATGTGTGGGCCTCGAAACGAGTGGTAGCCCAGGTCCAGGACCAGAATGAAGAGATCTCTCTGGCAGAGGCTCAGCGTCTCCACCCTAAGGCCGCCCTCGGGCAATATATCGATGTCGATTCGTCGTTCATCTTCGCGCGCATCCCAACACAGACCGCCAAGCAGGTGATTCTGCAGCGCATTCGCGAGGCCGAACACGAGCACCTCTACGACCAGATCAAGAACTGGGTCGGCGAAATTCGCCTCGGCACGATGACGCGCAAAGATCCTGTGCGCGGCTGGCTGCTCGACTTTGACCTTGATAAGGTGGATAAGGTAGAGGGCGTGATGCCACCAAGCGAAGAGGTGCCCACCGAACGTTACCGCACCGGGCAGCGGCTCCGCGTCTACGTCTACGATGTACGACGCACCCAGGGCCGCATGCTGCAAATCCTAGTCTCTCGCACTCATCGCGATCTTGTCCGCCGCCTCTTCGAGTCAGAGGTGCCGGAGATCTATGAAGGAACCGTCGAGATCAAGGGGATTGCCCGCGAGCCCGGCAGCCGCTCGAAGGTGGCCGTGGTTGCCCGCCAGGATGGGTTAGACCCAATTGGCTCCTGTGTGGGCGTGCGCGGTTCACGCATCAACAATATCGTGCGCGAACTCAACGATGAGAAAATCGATATCATCCAGTGGAGTTCCGATCCTGCGGCGTTCGTCGCCAACGCGCTTAGCCCGGTGAAGCCGCTGAAGGTGGAGCTGCGCGAAACCGACCATACCGCGCTGGTGACTGTGGCTGAAAAACAGCTTTCTCTCGCTATCGGGAAAGATGGACAGAACGCGCGCCTCGCGGCAAAATTGACGGGGTGGCGCGTCGATGTGATCAAGCCCGTCGAAGGAGAGGTCTACGACGAGCACACCGACGAGATGCAGGAACCCGCCTATAGCGCTCGCCGCGAGCGCCCAAAACGTTCACGCGGCGGCAGACAAGGCGGCTCGCCTTACGAGCGGGAGTAGCAGGAGGATAGCATGGCAAAAGCGGCAAAACAACCGCCCAAACAAAAACATATCCCGCTGCGCACCTGCGTCTCCTGCCGGGAAACCAAACCCAAACGCGAACTGCTGCGTGTGGTACGCACACCCGATGGTCATGTCGCCATCGATGCAACCGGTAAAAAGTCCGGTCGTGGAGCTTATCTCTGCGCCCGGCTCTCTTGCTGGGAGCAGGCCGTTCATAAAAAACGACTCGAACAGGAGCTGGAAACCACCATCGCGGAGGAAGATCGCGCTCAGTTGGACGCCTTTATCGCGACCCTACCCAGAGACGACCCTCCGCGATCAGGCACGCAAACCGGTCGAGCCGAAACGAAGCGCGCCCAGGTACCGTAGGGACCCGATTTATCGCGTCCGTGGGCGATTTATCGCCTTCCCGCGCAGACACGGATCAGCGCATCTCGCAAGGGCAAGGATCTGTAGTGTCAGGCAAACGCAAGGCATTGCCCCTACATTTACCTTGGTTGCAAGGATCAATCAATGCGTCCAGGGCAAGCGCAAGGCATTGCCCCTACATTTACCTTGGTTGCAAGGATCAGTAGAGTAAGTTATACTGATTAGAGTTGTATATCGTCCCCATCCCCTGACCGGGATGGAAATTATTCAACTGCATCTAATCTTCGGGTTGGATGAGGATTGAACAATGCGTCATTTTATCTCGACTCTTGATAGAGACACAGCCCCTCGTCTAAAGGGCAGTTGTAGCAGCGAATGTTTGCGGAGCGAATCGCTATGATTATATAAACCATAGCCGCACGCCAGAGAGCGCGCAGACTGAAACATGCCTGGCACTGCACCAACGAGGGTCTGTCCCCTTCCCTACAATTGGAGGGTGACAGACCTTTTTTATGGCTGTGAAGAGAGATTTCCGTCGCCACTTGTGGCGCATCATTTGATAGAAGGGAGTCTTCTTCATGAGAGACACATCTGAACTTCCAGATGCCACTGAGCAGGCCAAAAATACGACGAAGTCCAGAACTACCGCCCGCTCAAAACCAGAGAGCACCACAACGGGCAGCCAGGATCAGGAGAAAAAGCCAGCGGCTCGGCGTCGTTCACCTTCCACTACCCAGGGGGCAGCAGCAGCGCGCAATCAGCATGGGAACGAGAACGTTGTTATGAACTCTTCCGCTCCCGCCGCTCCTGCGCGCCCGCCACATACACAACAACATACACCGGCTACACGCCCAGGCGGTCCCCCAGCCCAGCACGGCAATGGCTCGGCATCAGCGCCGCAGCACGGGGGTTCCGCACCGCCTCAGCGCAACGGAGGTGGACCTCCGCGCACACCCGGCGGCCCTGGCGGAGCACAGCGCCCGGCGCATACAAACGAAGGCCGTTCTACACAGTATCGACCACGGCCCGGAGCGCCCAACGCCGCGCCATCAGCGCCCAACCGATCAAGGACCGGGCCAGCCGAGCGCGGCCCTCGCCCAGATACGCGTCCCGCCGGTCATACAGGCCATCCGAGCCATACAGGGCATGCACGTCCGTCCGGCCCTTCACGTCCAGGGAGCGCGCGCCCCGGCACGCGCAAACCCGAGCGCTCCGGCTCCTCTACGCGTAGCTCACAGGAACGCCGGGCAGCCGCGACCAGGGAAAAACCAACCGGGCCCGTTTCGATTCCGCCACAGATTATGGTGAAAGATCTGGCAGAACTATTGCAGGCAACTCCCAATGAGGTGATCCGCAATCTGATTAAGCATGGCATCTTTGCCAATATTAACGAGGTGGTTGATTACGAAAAAGCTGCGACCATCGCCCGCGATCTTGGCTTTGAGCCTAGCTCGATTGCCGCAACTCAGGCGCCGGCGGTGCAGGGGAAAAAGGCTTCAGTCGCTGAAGATGAGCGCGATATGGTCACTATCCCGCCGGTCGTGACGATCATGGGACACGTTGATCACGGGAAAACCTCGCTGCTCGACGTTATTCGTAAAACAAAGGTTGCCGCGGGCGAAGCCGGCGGTATCACCCAGCACATCGGCGCCTACCAGGTCGAGGTCAACGGCAAGAAAATCACCTTCCTGGATACGCCGGGCCACGAAGCTTTTACAGCCATGCGCGCCCGTGGTGCCCAGGTAACGCATATCGCGATTATCGTCGTCGCCGCCGATGATGGGGTTATGCCGCAGACGCGTGAGGCTATCGACCACGCACGGGCCGCCCAGGTGCCGATTATTATCGCGCTCAACAAAATTGATAAAGCGAATGCCAACCCTGATCGCGTCAAACAACAACTGGCTGAGATAGACGTCGTGATCGAGGAATACGGCGGCGATATCGTCTGCGTGCCCGTTTCCGCCCGCAAAGGCACCGGCATCGACGAATTGCTGGACTACATCTTGCTGGTCGCCGAAGTACAGGACATCAAAGCCAATCCCAATCGCGCCGCCACCGGCGTGATCATCGAGGCACGCCTGGAGAAGAATAGCGGCCCGACCGCGACAGTCCTTGTGCAGCAGGGAACGCTCAAGATGGGCGACAATATTGTGGTAGGAGCCATCTCCGGCAAAGTGCGCGCCATGTTCAACGACCGCGGCAAACGCATCCAGAAGGCCCCGCCAAGCACACCGGTCAGCATTATTGGCCTGCCAGAGGTTCCACAGGCTGGCGACCATCTGGAAGTCACTGCTGATGAGCGTACCGCCAAGCAGCATGCACATCAGGAAGCCGAGAAGCGCCGCGACGAGCTGATGCCGCTCGGCCAGGTCAGCCTCGATACTCTCTATATGCAGATGCAGGAGGGTAAGGTCAAAGAATTAAATATCGTCCTCAAGTGTGACGTGCAAGGCTCCGCCGAGGCGCTGAAGAATGCGCTCTCGAAGGTAGGCGAAGAGAACTTGAAGGTGCGCCTGATCCATGAAGGCATCGGCAACATCAACGAAACCGATGTCCATCTAGCCGCTGCCTCCGGCGCGGTCGTGATTGGCTTTAATGTCAAAGCCGATGGAGCAGCCCAGCGCGTGGCACAAAAAGAGGGCGTTGATATTCGCTACTACAATGTGATCTATAAACTGATCGACGATATCCAGGCCGCCCTGGTCGGTATGCTGGAGCCAACCTACCGCGAGGTGGTTGAAGGCCACGCCGAGGTCCTTCAGACCTTTAAAGCCGGTAAAAATACGGTTATTGCCGGATGCCGCGTGACCGATGGCAAGATTACGCGCTCCTCGCAAGCTCGCGTGATGCGCGGTACCACGAAGGTCTACGAAGGCATGATCGAGTCCCTACGCCGTGGCAAAGACGATGTGCGTGAGGTGGCTACCGGCTACGAATGTGGTATCGTCTTTGAGGATTTCTCCGAAGTGCAGGTCGGCGATATTATCGAAGCGTTCGCACAGGAACGAGTTAAGCCAGGGGCTTAACGCACAATAACAGCGACACCTTCCCATAGCGTCTGTCGTTGGCAGCGCGCTATGGGAATTGTGTCTCAGCGGGGAAGGGGAATCAAGCTATGCCACATCCACACAGGCAAGAGAAACTGGCAGAATTGATCGCGGTCGAACTAAGCGATCTGCTGCGCACGCGGATCAAAGATCCACGCGTCGGTTTCGCCAGCATCACCCATGTCGAGGTCAGCGGTGACCTGCGACACGCGAAGGTCTTCGTTAGCGTTATGGGAACGGAGGAGGAGCAGGTTGAGACGATCAAGGCGCTGAAACACGCCGCAGGCTTTTTACGTCACGAACTGGCTTCCCGGCTCGTCCTGCGCTATATGCCAGAAATTACGTTCAAACTGGATACATCAATAGAAGAAGGGGCACGCATTCTCGACCTGATCCGCCAGGTTGAACAGGAAGAGAACGCGAAAGCATCCCAGGCAGAGGCCGAATGAATACAACAAGAGATGATAATACTGCCTCACTGAACGCTCAACTCGACCCTGGCCTGGTGCAGCAGGCAATGGCCCTGATCGAGCCAGCCCGGCGCATCGCCCTGCTCGCTCATGAGCATCCAGATGGCGACTGCCTGGGCTCGGCGCTCGGCTTTACTCACATTCTGCGCGCCCTCGGCAAACTATGCGTCCCCGCGTGCGCCGATCCCGCGCCCAGATCGTTTGCCTTCTTGCCAGGCATAGAGTTGCTACAAAATACGCTGGGCGACGAGAACTTCGACCTGATAATCGCTCTGGACGCGGGCGAGCTGACCCGCTTCGGCTCTCTCTACGAGCAGCACAAAGCGTTTCTTGACCGCGCAACCATTCTCAATATCGATCATCACATCAGCAGCGAGGGCTGCGGACAGGTCAATATTATCGATCCCACCGCCGCCGCGACCGGCGAGCTGCTGACACTTTTCCAGCAACAGGCAGAGCTGCCGCTCAGTCAAGAGGCCGCCATGTGCCTTCTTACCGGCATCATTACCGATACCGCTTCCTTCCAATATACCAGCACCACCCCACGCACAATGGAGGTCGGAGCCTGTCTTTTGCGTGCAGGAGCTGTAGCGGAGACAATCGTCAAGCCGCTCTTCCGCACTCGTCCGCTGGCTCAAGCGCGTTTCCAGGCCGCGGTAATCGCCAACGCGCGCACATCCTGTGGAGGCCGCCTCATCTGGTCATATGCCACGGAGGAAACGCTGGCCGCCGCAGGCGCGCTTGCGGAGATGGATGAGAATTCCTCTGGCATGCTGCGCGATATTGAGGGCGTGCAGGTAGCAGCCTTTTTCAAAAGCTATAACGAGCCTGGCGTGACGCGTCTGAGCATGCGTAGCATGGCCCCTTACAACGTCGCAGAATTCTGCATGCGCTTCGGCGGGGGCGGCCACGCGCGAGCGGCAGGCGCTACCATTCATCAACCCCTGCTAGAGGCAATGGCAATGATTGTAGCAGAGTTGGAGCAAGAACTGCAAAGGATCTGAGCCTGTGGTAATGGATGGCATTCTCAATATCAATAAAGCTACCGGCATGACGTCGCACGATGTGGTGGCCCGCGTCCGCAGGCTGCTCAAGCAAAAGCGCGTCGGCCATGCCGGGACGCTCGACCCCGCCGCCTGCGGCGTTCTCCCAATCTGCGTCGGTCAGGGGACCCGCGTGGCTGAGTATCTGAGTGAAAGCGGCAAAATCTATCAGGCTGAGATCCTTTTTGGCATTGTGACCGATACCTACGACGCAGAAGGCTCAGTCGTCCGCACCACCGAGCCTATGGGCCTTGCGCTTGCACAGATCGAGCAGGCGTTGCCGCATTTCCTGGGGCCACAGATGCAGTTGCCGCCGCGCTACTCCGCGATCAAGCTCCAGGGCCAGCCCGCTTACAAACGCGTTCGCTCCGGCGAAGAGGTCACGCTGGAGCCGCGCCCCATTACGATCCATCAGATCCAGATCCTGGCGTGGAATCCGCCCAGGCTTACGCTTGAGATTGCATGCAGCAAGGGAACATACATCCGCTCCCTGGCCTACGATCTCGGCGAGCATCTGGAGTGCGGAGCGCATCTCGCCGCTCTGATCCGCACCCGCAGCGGTCCATTCTTCCTTTCAGAAAGCATCACCCTTGAGCAACTGGCAGCCGCCGTTGAGCAGGGAACGGTTAGCACACTCCTGACTCCTCCCGATAGCGTGCTGCAACACTATCCGGCCCTCCAGCTAGATGCCGCCACAACCGAGCACGTCCTTCATGGCAACACGTTCCGCTACGCCCAAACTGCTCAGCCACCGACAGAACTGGCCCGCGTCTATGACGCTGCCGGCCATTTTCTCGCCATCGCCACCTGGAATGCCGCAGAACAGGTCTGGCAGCCGAAAAAAGTTTTTAGCCAGCATCTCGACTGACTCTCAACACCTCTTCGAGATCACAATTGAACAGGAAGTGATTGCCTCAAGCCGTCGGTGGGCCAAGCAGCAGCCAGCGAGCCGTTGCCTCATCGGGCGCAGTCACCGCCTGTTCCACGAGCCGGTGATCGCGATAGAGCATCGAGTTATAGGCCAGCAAGCGTGAGGTCATTTCGCTATCCACTCCCGACTCGAATTCCAGATGGAGAATGTGCTCTTCTGCCTGATAGGTCACTTTATAGACTTTATCTCCACGCATGGTCGATCTGATCAGATCGACGCTAATCGTGCCTTCGTACACGACTCCAGGGAGGAGCACCGGCAAGATTGCGGGCGCTTGCTGCTCTATCAGGTCCTTGAGGCTTGAATCATAGCCTTGCGGCTGTTTTGTGCGTTTTGTTCGTTGTGTTTTTCCCATATCATACCCCTCTATCCACATGTGTTCTCATCATACCATGTCCTCCCTTCTCCTTACAAGAGGTAATATGAGCCTTCGGCAAACACAGTTGCTAGCACACATGACCTGTGATAGTATAAGCGAGAGAGTAGTAAGAACGTATCAGTATCTCCAGCAACAAGATGCCAGGGAGTATGTCTAATATCAACTATGGAATACACAACAACCATAACAGCCAATGAACCTATCGTCATCACTATCGGGAACTTTGATGGCATCCATATAGGGCACCAGCGTCTGCTGCACGAACTTAATTCAATGGCGCAGGATTTGCAGAGTAAACCCGTCATACTCACATTCTCACCTCACACCCTCATGGTACTGCGCCCAGATATCTATGTTCGCTATTTGACGACGCTTGAAGAGAAACTGACACTAGCAGCACAGCATGGCAATGTTCACGATGCGATTGTTATCAAATTTACGCCGGAAGTCATCGCGATGAGCGCGGAAGCTTTTATGGATAGCCTGCTCGCAAACTTTACTATCCGCGGCCTGGTGGTGGGCAAAAACTTTAGTCTTGGTCGCAACCGTATGGGCGATGTCACCTTCCTAGAAGAGTACGCGCAAAAACACCATCTGCAAGTCCGCGTTCTTTCTCTGGAAGCTGCCGCCGGCAACCGCATCAGTAGCACACGCATCCGCGACCTGGTAAAAGAAGGCGATATCAGCGCAGCCAATAAACTGCTGGGGCATCCGATGATTGTTAGCGGAATCGTCAGACATGGCGATGCCCGCGGGCGGCTGATCGGCTTCCCCACCGCCAATTTGCTCCCCGATCCTCATAAACTTTTACCCGCCGACGGCGTATATGCAGTAAGAGTTTCTGTGCCGGATGGGCCAGATAGTGACTCGCACAAGGCTTTTACCGTCTATAACGGTGTAGCGAATATAGGGATACGCCCTACATTTAATCAGACGGAACGACTGGTAGAGGCACACTTGCTCGACGTTGACCTTGACCTGTACGGAAAGCTTATCTCTATCGAATTTATCGCGCACTTACGGAATGAGCGGCGCTTCTCCGGCATTGATGCTCTGAAAGCGCAAATCTCCTCCGATGTGCAGGAAGCGCATCAGCTTCTCACTTAACATGTTACATTTAAGGAGAGAGAGCCTTGAAAGCTCGCCAGAACCCGCTGACAAAAGTTGAAGCATTTATCCAACGCATGGTCGAAGGGCCGTTCGCGCTCCTCTTCCCTTCGCGGGTAGAGCCGGTCGAGCTGATGCGCAAACTGGAACGCGCGATGGAAGATAATACGCTGCTGCAAGGCGAGGGTCGCCGCCTCGCGCCGAATATATATGACGTTTACCTGAGCATTAAAGATCATCAGCAACTGGCGCCTAGCCTGACGATGCTGCTCCGTGATTGGCAAAATAATCTGGTGGATTTCGCTCGCCATCGCCACTATACGCTGAGAACGATGCCAGTGATACGCCTGCACGCCGAAAGCTCTCTGCGTACCGGCGAGGTACGCATCGAGACTGAGCTGGCCGACCGCCAGGCCGCCGGAGAAGGCGCTATGGCCACCCAGGCGCTGAGCGCCGAACAGCTCGCAGCTCTACGCGCACAGCTCCCGCCAGGACAGCAACTGCCAGGTATCCCCAACAGTGCCGGACAATCCGCCATGCCTTCCCAGGTGAGCGAGCCAAGCAATCCCAACTGGCAAAGCATGCAGAATATGCCTCCCCTCCCCCAGGCATGGTTGACCATCCGCCTGCCTCAGGGGGGCCAGCAAGTCTATCGCATTGAAAAATCTATCATCAATATCGGTCGGCAACTGAGCAATGATATTATCGTGGAAGATAAACGCGTCTCTCGCTATCATGCACAAATCAAATTTCAAGCGGACGGACAGTTTGTGATTTTTGATCTGGGTAGCACCAACGGTATTACGATCAATAATACGCCACAAATGCGCCAGCACGTTCTGCGCAACGGTGATCGTTTCATTATCGGCAGCTATAATTTTGTTTTTGAAAGAAGGTGAGACTATCGCCTTATGCCATTACAAATAGATTCTTTCTTATTAATATTGCGCCTGCTGTTAATCGTTTTGCTCTACCTTTTTCTGATGCAAGTGGTGATCGCGATTACCCGCGATCTGCGCAAAACGGCAGCGGTAAACGCCGATGCGGGCGGTCGCCTGCCTCCGGTGGTCGGACATCTCGTTGTGGTTGATAGCGGTCCCAGCAATATTCTGCCAGGCACAAGCTTCAATCTGGAACCACGCACGACGATTGGGCGCGGCCCCACCAATACCATCCAGCTCACCGATAATTTTATCTCCGGCGAGCACTCTCGCCTCTGGTACAACAGCGGCGTCTGGTACGTCCAGGATGCGGGCAGCGTCAACGGCACCTATGTAAATAATCAGCCAGCGCGTGAGGCGCTGACGGCAAAGGCGGGCGATATTATTCGCGTCGGCTACATTCAGTTCAAGCTGGCTCAATAATAGCATTCGCGACTCTAAAAGTCGCTTTTTAGGAAGGATGATAGAGATGGTAAGTCGATCTCCCGGAAGGCTTCGCGGTTATCGCTGGAAAGAATTTGGACTGTTGATCATTCCTTTTTTGATCCTGCTGCTGGCAATGACACAGTTGCTCCTGGCAAACGTCGATCCACAATCGTCGCTCAATGTCAGGAACTTGCCGACCATCCAGGGCCTGATTCCGGTGATTGGCTTGATTGCCGCTCTGTTCGGTATGAATATCCTCTTCAGCATTTTCTTCCGTAAAGCCGACCAGGTGCTCCTGCCGCTTGTGGGCCTGCTCAGTGGCATCGGTGTTTTGATGGCAACGCGCCTGGGACCCGATCTCCCGCCTCCCGATCCTGCTCTAGGTTCACGCCAGCTTCTCTGGGTGTTGCTGGGCATGGTAATCTGCATCGGCACCCTTTTCGCGCTGCGCAACATCAACTGGCTGCTGCGCTATAAGTATACGGCGGCGCTTTTCGGCATCCTGATGGTCTGCTTAACGCTCGCCAATACATTCCGCTACATTACAAGACTCGACAGTCCAACCCATGACCAGTTGAACATCGGCCCCTTTAACTTCCAGCCTTCCGAGCTGCTGAAGATTTGTATCGTGATTTTCTTTGCCGCTTATCTGAGCGAGAACCGCGATATCCTGGCGGGAGGCAACTTGCGCCTCGGTCCACTACGTCTGCCGCCGCTCCGCCAGCTCGGCCCGCTCGCTCTGATGCTAGGATTGGCGCTACTACTCTTCCTCTTCGTGCGCGAGCTTGGCCTGGCGCTGCTGATCTACGGCATTTTCCTGAGCATGATCTATCTCGGCACCGGGAAAATGAGCTATGTGATTACCAGTTTGCTCATTTTTGTGGTGCTTGGCTTCATCGGTTATAGCATCTTTTCCTACGTTCGGGCGCGCTTTGCAGTGGTTACTTTCAACGTGATCGATTGGCAAAATTGGACGCCAAAAGAACAGGATTTTGCCACTAACGCCGGTCTCCAGATTGTTCAAGGGCTGATTGCTCTTTCCAGTGGCGGCATTATTGGATCTGGGCTGGGGCTGGGTCACCCAACGTTTGTGCCAGTAGTGCAATCAGATATGGTCTTCACCGCGCTTGGTGAGGAACTGGGATTGGCAGGTCTTTTTGCCATCATCGGGATCTACCTGCTGATCACTTATCGCGGCTTCCGCATTGCTTTAGAAGCTACCGATACTTTTAGCCAGCTATTAGCGGCGGGCCTGACCTCGATTTTTGCCATTCAGGCTCTGATTATCGCAGCAGGCAATATGAAGTTTTTGCCACTAACGGGTATTCCTCTACCGTTCTTGAGCTATGGCGGTAGCTCGATCTTTGCCAACTTTATCATTGTCGGCATCCTGCTGCGCATCTCTTACAATACGGCTGTGGAGCGCGATGGCACAACATAAAGTACTGTGCCATCGCAACCTTATTTGTATCTTCACACATCTCATGCTATACTGCCCAAATAACGGACTTTTGCGAAGAACGAGTGGGAAGGTTTATGGGCCAATATCAGCAATGGCTGCAATATCGAGAGATCGATCAACAACTACATACGCAGTTGGAGAGCCTTGCAGGGGATCTCGCTCAACTCCAGGAACAGGCACAACGCCTGGCAGTAGCTCATCCCTCATCCGGTAATCTCATTATTCAGGCGCTTACTTACTATCTGAGGCCCGCGAGCGGTACAGATATTTCAGCCAGTAATGGCACAACGACAGAGCACACCGAAACGGTCTCACCTGCGCTTTTTGCCTGGAGCAATCTGCCAAATTTCGATACCGCCAAAATACGCGGAGCCAATCCTCAGTCTCCTGCTACTCCGATGCCCGCCCACTCCGAATTTGACCTTCTACCGCCCGATATGCACACTTTTTTCCAGACGCATTCGCGGACCGCGCCCCAGATGAAGCTCCCCTGGTGGCTACGCGATAACACGCTTGTACCTCCTCAGCAGCACTCAGGCCCGGCAGAGCAGCGGGCCACGGGTCCGATAGATCAGCAAAGCATGCGCACTAACCAGCTCGTGCAGCGCTGGTTAGAACGCTGGCACAAACGTAGTGGAGATATACCCGGCTCCAACGAGGTGCAGAGATGAATAAGGTCAGCGGTATCAACGCTATTGGCAACACCCCGGATACATTCGACGTGAATAACGCTCACGACTTGAGCACAACATCCAATGAAGCTGATGTACGCGAGCTTCAAGGCGCAAACGCAAATACGTTAGAGCAGTATCAGTTCCCGACAGAACTGGCCCGTCTCTTTATGTTGCTCTCTCCACAGGATATTGAGCAATTTTATCAGAGCTATCAACGCTGGATGCTGGAACAACGGATTGAGATACAGCAATCGCAGATCGCGGCCTTGCAGCAAAAAATCGACCAGAACGCAGCCTTGATGGAACAGGTCCGCCCTTCCGCCATTGCACTCTCGACCCTGGCGCAATTGCAGGCCAGCGGAGTTGCAGATATCGAGCTGCTCGATCAGATGCTTGAGCGCGGCGAAGCCTGGCTCGACCGCACCATGCAACAGCTTGCATACTGCGAGCACATGGATCTGATCGGCGAAAGCTATACTGAATGGTGCAGACATGCGCTCGAAGGCGCCTACGACTGGATCGAGTCGATTCAAGAGGCGGAGACTCCAGGGACCGACGCAGCCACCGGAGAAGAAAGCGAACCCGCAGCAACTGCCGAGGTGACAGAAAATCTGCTCCTCCAAAAACTGATGAGCGATGACGATACAGGGAAAACGCTCACCCTCCGACCGCGCATTACCGCACCTCTGCCCGCGCTTGACGAGACATCGTTAGAAGCTGACGATATCACAGCCAGCGTAGCAGATTTGCCAACCACCGAGACCGTCGAGCCAATCGCAGCCGTTGATTCTGCATCGAGTGAAACTGTCGAAGCAATCATAGCAGAACCGCTTGAAACAACAGCTTCCTCTGTGGAAACCGGACCAGATACGATGACCGAGGCTGAACCCGTCGAAGCAACCGCATTTGAGGATGCCGCCACAATCAACCTGGAGATAGAGCAGGAACTCATCGAACCCGTGGCCCAGACCGAGCCAGAGGCCCTTGAGGTGATTGCTCCAGCAACTAGCCAGACAATCACTGATGTAGAGATTGATGAACCCGACCAGGAAGCACTGCCCGACGAGGTCGCTGTTCCTGAGACGATGGAGGACGATGCGGCTCCCGCTGCTGCTGATGAGACCGCAACCGCTTCTACCATCGCCGCTGAGGTAGAGGAAGCGGAAGTCAGCGAGCCAGCAGAGGCTGAAGCAGTCCCTCAAATTGAAAAGATAGAAGCTCCGGCAGACGCGTCTATCGAACAACCAGTAGACGAGGCTGAGCTACCAGTAGATGAGGCGATAGCAGATAGCCCGCCAATTGCGGCAGAGGTTGTGACACCCGCAGAGGATACGGCGCCGATCATCGACGATACTGAGAATATTCTTACAGCAGTTGAGCAAGAAGAAAAAGAACAGGAGGCCGAGGCACCAGACGCTCCTTCAGACGTTGAAGCTGTCAAGGACGAAGATGCCACCCTGTCTTCTGTCGCTGAGCCAGATCCCCAGGAAGAAATCTTGCTTCCCCCCGTCGAGATACATACGTCATCTGGCTCAGTAGAGGCTGCCCAGTCCTCACGGGAGCAGCCGCCAGTGCCGCGGCCACCCCAAAAGCCAGGCTTTTTCAAACGCCTGCTGGCATTCTTGCTGAGCTAATAAGCATTCGTCTAACGTTGCTGCGCGTCGGGCAACCCCGGCATAGGCATTGTTGGCATCGATGCTATAGATGATGAGGGAGGCACAGCCGCTCCTGGCACTCCAGGCATAACTGGAGCTGCTTGCCTGGATAGCTGCGTTTCCAGCTCGGTCACGCGTTTGCGCAGCGTCCCCAACTCTCGCCGCTCCTTCCACGCAGATAGCGCAGAGACAACATAAAGCAATAGCGCACCTAGCAGGAAGGCTGAGAAAATCAGCAGCCCGACCGATATACTCGGTATTTGCCAGATAAATAGCACAACATGTACAGAGGTCATCAGATTCTGAATCATGATGAACGCCAATGCTCCCCCAACCAGGAGAAACAGAATAAGTATCACGTATAGCACAGCGTCCCCCTTAGATATGGTATCCGTTTTTAAAATATCGCACCTATTTTTGGAACGAAATGGTTAAGAATAGTATATATCAGAGAGGACTTTGTATCTACATTTCCCTGGCTTTAAATCAGGACTTCTCAAAAGTTGTCTTTTTATACAGAACGGCTCGCAAGCGAGCCGTTCTGAGAGGAAGGTGCTGGCGGTGGGCGCTGCCCACCGCCAGCACCTTCCTCTCCTTATGAGCGCCGAAGGCGCGAGCAGTCAGAGCATGCACCAACTTTTGAGAAGCCTTGGGCTTTAAATGAGAAAAAAGAGCGTTTTTGGCAAAGAGGCAAATTGACGCCATCCCCGATTCGGCTTATACTGGTGTGGAGCTTCACGGAGGTTGAAAGTGTTATTCGAAGACTTTGAGAATGAAAATCCGATCCATAGCCCGGTACGCACTCAATACTTGCGCATCAAGCAGCAAAATCCTGACGCCATCCTCTTCTTCCGCATGGGCGACTTTTATGAGATGTTTGACGATGATGCTGAAATTGTCGCGCGCGAATTGGAGATTGCGCTGACGCGGCGCGACTTTGGGCGCGGCGAAAAATCACCGATGGCGGGCATCCCTCACCATGCCGCCGATGGCTATATCGCGCGCCTCGTCAGCAAGGGCTACCGCGTCGCCGTCTGCGAACAGACGAGCGATCCCGCGCTCTCTAAAGGGCTGGTCGAGCGCGAGGTGATCCGCATCGTTACGCCAGGTACGGTCATCGATCCGGCCATGCTGGCAGCTAAACGCAACAATTTCCTGGCCGGAGTCGTCGCCGGACGCGATGCCGCCGGCATCGCCTATATCGATATCACAACCGGCGAGTTCGCCGTGACGCAGTTTAGCACGCCCGAACCCGAGCTGGCGATCCAACAGGAAATCTCACGCGTCGGACCCGCAGAGGTGCTGGTCGAGGCCCACTATAGCCGTATGGGTAGCCGCAAACGCCGCTGGCTGGCAACCGTGATGAGCGAGAAGCAGGTGACGAAGCTTGGCAGCAACGGCAACGCCAATGCCGAAATTCCCGAACTCGACGATGACGACGATGACGATATCGCTCCCCTCGTCAAGCAGCTCACGGGTATCGCGGGCCATGTTACCCCCTACGATTCGCGCTACTTCTCCGAAGATGATGCTCGTCACCGCCTGCTGACACAGTTCGATGTGGCCTCGCTGGAAGGCTTTGGCTGCGCTCATCTCCCCCTGGCGATCCGCGCAGCCGGTGCCGTTCTGGCCTATGTGCAGGAAACTCAGAAGGGTCTGCTCCAGCAGTTGACCGCGCTGGAGACCTATTCGACCAACGGCTTTATGACGCTCGACCCCTACACTCGCCGCAACCTGGAACTTTTTGAGACCGGACGCAGCGGCTCTAGCAAAGGCTCGCTTTTATGGGTGCTCGACAAAACGCGCACGCCAATGGGTGGTCGCCTGCTGCGGCGCTGGCTCGGTCAGCCGCTGCTCGATATCGCTATCCTCCAGCATCGTCAAGAAACGATTAGCGAGCTGCTTATCGATACGCTTTTACAGGCGCGCCTGGCTGAGGCGCTCAAGAAAGCGGGCGATATCGAACGGCTCATCAATCGCGTGCGTCAGCGCATCGCCTCGCCGCGCGACCTGATCGCCCTCGCTAACGGCTTACGAGCAGCCATAGAGCTACGCGCCTGCCTCTCAGCAGACGCCGAAGCGCAGATGCCCACGCTCACCCGCCTGATGCAGCGCCTCGCCGATAATGCCGACATTATCACCCTGATCGAAGGCGCCATCGTCGATGAACCTCCCATTAGCATCACCGAAGGCGGCATCATCCGGCCAGGCTTTAGCTCCGAACTGGACCAGATCAAAAAGGCTTCGCACAATGGGCGG
This sequence comes from Ktedonobacteraceae bacterium, assembly GCA_035650355.1. Lineage (GTDB taxonomy): Bacteria > Chloroflexota > Ktedonobacteria > Ktedonobacterales > Ktedonobacteraceae > DASRHT01. The sequence goes on along the minus strand of DASRHT010000057.1, from coordinate 135,381 downwards.
CAGTGGATCGCCGAGATGGAGCAGCGCGAACGTCGGCGCACCGGCATCAATACGCTCAAGGTTGGCTATAACAAAGCTTCTGGCTACTTTATCGAAGTCTCGAATGCGCAGTTGAATCGCGTCCCCAAAGATTATATCCGCCGTCAGACGCTCACAAGCTGCGAACGCTACATTACCTCCGATCTCAAAGAGTACGAAACCCTTATTCTCAACGCGCAGGACCGCATCAACAAGATGGAGAACGAGTTCTTCGTGCAACTGCGCGCCGATATCGCCGTTCACGCCTCAGAACGCATTGTTGATACGGCCCACAGCGTGGCGGAGATCGATGTCTATCTCAGCCTGGCGGAGGTCGCGGCCCGGCAAAATTACTGCCGCCCACAGTTGAACGAGAGCGATACCATCCACATTGTCGCCGGTCGCCATCCGGTGGTCGAATATACGCAGGCCGATACGCCCTTTATCCCTAACGATACCAATATCGCCAACCACGATGCGCAAATCGTGATTATCACCGGCCCCAATATGGCGGGTAAATCAACCTACCTGCGCCAGGTGGCACTGATTACGCTGCTGGCACAGATCGGCAGCTACGTCCCCGCCGAAGCTGCCTCTATCGGCATCGTGGATCGCATCTTTACACGCATCGGAGCGCAGGACGACCTGGCAACGGGCCAGAGCACCTTCATGGTCGAGATGGTGGAGACGGCCAATATCCTGCACCACGCCACGCCGCGCAGCCTGATCATCCTTGACGAGATTGGACGCGGCACCAGCACCTACGATGGCCTGGCTATCGCCCGCTCCGTGGTGGAATACCTGCATAACAATAAACGCTGCGGCGCTCGCACCCTTTTCGCGACGCACTATCACGAGCTTGTCGAGGTTGCCAAACTCCTGCCCCGCATTCGCTGCATGAATGTCGCCGTGACAGAAGAGCATGGCAAAGTCGTCTTCCTGCGCAAAATCGTGCCAGGAGGCGCGGATAGAAGCTACGGCGTCCATGTCGCTCAGCTCGCGGGCATCCCTCGCCCGGTGATCCATCGTGCCGAGGAAATTCTGGAAGAGTTGGAACATAAAGGCGACGCCAAAGCCCGCCGCAAGGCGATGCGCGATATGACCATGCCCGCCGCCTGGCAAATGACGCTGCTGGCTGCCGAACCCCACCCTTTGATCGAAGAGCTTAAATCGCTGGCAATCGACGAACTTACACCCATCGAGGCTATTAGCAAACTGTACGAGTTGCAACAAAAAGCCAGACAAGAAACCTAGTTGCAGCACTCCTGCAATAAAAATGGCACGCCCATACGTTGTTATATATAGCAGTTAGTGTCAACTTTACAATAATCAATGATGTATGTTCTGGAGGAGTAATGACCACTCAACAACAAATACCTGTCCAACAGAGCGCGCTTGAGCAGCTCTGCATCAATACTATTCGCACCCTGGCAATGGATGGCGTCCAGAAAGCGAACTCCGGTCACCCCGGCACAGCAATGGCCCTGGCCCCGCTCGCTTACCTGCTCTGGACCCGCGTGATGCGCTACAGCCCGACTCAGCCATCCTGGGCCAATCGTGACCGCTTCGTTCTTTCAGCCGGCCACGCCTCTATGCTGCTGTATAGTATGCTCTATCTCAGCGGTTATGACCTTCCTTTAGAAGAGCTAAAGAATTTTCGCCAATGGGGCAGCCACACCGCCGGACATCCAGAATACGGCCACGCCCCTGGCATAGAGACGACAACGGGGCCGCTCGGTCAGGGCTTCGCCAACGGCGTCGGCATGGCTATCGCCCAACGTTTCCTGGCTGACCGCTATAACCGCCCCGATCATGCTATTCTCGATCACCACATCTACGCTATTGTCAGCGACGGCGATCTGATGGAAGGCATCGCCTCGGAAGCTGCCTCTATCGCGGGCTTCCTCCAACTAGGCAAGTTAATTTACTTCTACGATAATAACCGCATTACTATCGAAGGCAGCACCGATCTGGCTTTTAATGAAGATGTGGGGCGGCGCTTCGAGGGCTATCACTGGCACGTTCAGCATGTCGATGATGTGAACAATCTGGCGGAACTGGAGCAGGCAATCAGCGCGGCTCAGGCCGAGACCGAACGCCCCTCGCTGATTATCGTACGCACGCACATCGGCTATGGCAGCCCCCATAAACAGGACTCCTCCAAAGCGCATGGCGAGCCGTTGGGTGCCGATGAAGTCATTCTGACAAAGCGCAATCTGGGCTGGCCTTCCGAAGAGCCATTTTATGTCCCACAAGAGGCCCTCACTATCTTCCGCCAGGCCGTCGAGCGTGGTCAGGCCCAGGAACAGGCATGGCAGGAGCAATACCAGGCGTACGCCACAGCCTATCCTGAGTTAGCCGCTCAGTGGCAACAGGAAATGAGCGGACAATTGCCCGATGGCTGGGATAGCGCCATCCCGACGTTCAAAGCGGGCGAGGCGCTTGCCAGCCGCGCCGCCTCCGGACAGGTCATCAATGCTATTGCTTCCAGACTTCCCAGCCTGATTGGCGGCTCAGCCGATCTCGCCCCTTCGACCAATACTTATATGAAGGATCTGGGCGATTTCGGGCCGCAGCAATCTGGGCGCAATTTTCACTTCGGCATCCGAGAGCACGCGATGGGCGGCATTCTCAACGGCATAGCCCTCTACGGCGGTCTGATCCCCTTTGGCGCAACCTTCCTGATCTTCTCGGATTACATGCGTCCCTCCATTCGCCTGGCCGCGCTGATGGGCCTCAAAACCATCTATGTCTTTACCCACGATAGCATCGGCCTGGGCGAGGACGGCCCGACGCATCAGCCAGTTGAGCAACTGGCGGCCCTGCGAGCCATTCCCAATCTGATCGTCATTCGTCCCGGTGACGCCAACGAGACCGCCGAAGCCTGGCGCGTCGCCATCAAGCATCCTCATCCGGTTGCCCTTGCCCTGTCACGACAGGCTCTACCAACCCTCGACCGCAGCACAATGGCGGACGCGAGTAACCTCGCCAGAGGCGCTTACGTGTTACTGGATAAAGGGGAGGCGCCACAGCTTATTCTTATCGCTACAGGCTCAGAACTTGCGCTCGCCGTCGATGCTGCACAAAAATTGCATCAAGATAACGTATCCGTTCGTGTAGTAAGTATGCCCAGTTGGGAATTGTTTGAGGAACAAGACACAGAGTATAAAGAAGCTGTACTACCGGAGAGCATAAAAACACGTATCGCCATTGAGGCCGCTTCCCCGATGGGCTGGAGCCGTTATCTTGGACCCAATGGCGAGAGTATCACCCTCGATCACTTCGGCGCTTCTGCGCCCGCGAAGGTGCTTTTCCAACAGTTTGGCTTCACTGTTGAGAATATTGTCGGAACAGCTAAACGTTTGTTGCAAAGAGCATAATAAATATGCCCACGCCAACAATGAAGATAACAGGAGAATTTTATGACTAACCCATTGCTAGAACTCAAGCAGCTAGGCCAGAGCGTCTGGTACGATAATATCGACCGCGCGCAACTCACCTCCGGTCAATTCCAACGCCTGCTGAACGAGGATGGCATCGTCGGCGTTACCGCTAACCCGACCATTTTTGAAAAATCCATCAGTTCAGGCCACGCCTACGATGAGCAGATGACACAACTCATCAACCAGGGCAAGAGCACCGGCGAGATCTACGAGGCCATGATCGTCAAAGATATTCAGACGGTAGCCGATCTGCTACGCCCAATCTACGACAGCACCGGCAGGCTTGATGGCTACGTCAGCCTGGAGGTTTCGCCCGAGCTAGCTCACGATACGCAAGCTACGATTGCCGAAGCGCGCCGCTTCTGGAAGATGGTGGACCGCCCCAATCTGATGATCAAAATCCCCGCCACGCCCGAAGGCATTCCGGCAATCCGCCAGACACTCAGCGATGGACTGAACATTAATATTACGCTGATCTTCTCGCTGGATAGCTACCGCGCCGTCGCCAACGCCTACTTACAGGCCCTCGAAGAGCGCAATGGCCGCGGCGAAGATATCAGCCATATCGCCTCCGTCGCCAGCTTCTTTGTCAGCCGCGTCGATACCCTGGTTGACAAATTGCTAGATGAGAAGATTAAGGCCACCAGCGACCCGAACGAACAGCAAAAACTAAAAGCACTCCAGGGCAAGGCTGCTATCGCCAATGCCCGCCTGGTCTACCAGGAGTTCATGCGCATCTTCGGCACGCCGTTCTTTGAGTCGCTCAGACACGCGGGCGCACACGTCCAGCGTCCCCTCTGGGCCAGCACGAGCACAAAAAATCCGGCCTACCGCGACGTGCTCTACGCTGAGGAGCTGATCGGACCCGATACCGTGGATACGATGCCGCTTGAAACCATCGAGCATTTCCGCGATCACGGGCAACCGCGCCTTACCATCGAGGATGATATCGCGGGTGCTAAGGCCACGTTCGAGGAGTTGGAGAAAGTTGGCATTCACTATGATCAGGTAACGCAGCAGTTGCAGGACGAGGGCGTGAAGAAATTTGCCGATTCGTTCCACCAGTTGTTCGCAGGCATCGATAGCAAGCACAAAGCCATTAAAGAGGGGCAGGTGACTCGCTCATGAGCACACAGAAAACTGGTGCGAACTTCGTTGCTCCCCTGGATGCCGAGCACGCTGTCGCCAGTAGCTGGGCGATCCTGGACCAGCAGCAGGCCGCAGCGCGCATCTGGCAGCACGATGCCTCCCTCTGGAAATCCGATCCTGCCGTGCAGGAGAAGATCAAGGATCGCCTGGGCTGGCTGACCGTCGCCAATACGATGCAGGCGCAACGCAACGAGATTGCCGACCTTGTCAACCAGATGAGACAGGCAGGCTATAAAAGCGCGGTCCTGCTCGGCATGGGCGGCAGCAGCCTCTGCCCGGAGGTGCTGCGCCTGACCTTTGGCACCGCTCCTGGCTACCTGAACCTGTTTGTGCTCGATACTACCGATCCCGATACCATTCACGCGGTCGAGCGGCAAATTGATCTCAATACCACGCTGTTTATCGTCGCCTCTAAATCGGGCAGCACTATCGAGACGCTCTCGCACTTCAAATACTTTTTCGATAAAGAGAGGAAGCTCCAGAGCGAGAAGGCTGGCGAGCACTTTATCGCCATCACCGACCCCGGCACCTCGCTGGAGAAGCTGGCCCGCGATAACCATTTCCGCCACATCTTCTCAAATCCGCCCGATATCGGCGGGCGCTATTCGGCGCTCTCTTTCTTCGGCCTGGTACCCGGCGGTCTGCTCGGCGTTGATCTTGAACAGCTCCTCGCGCGCGCGCAGCAAATGATGGCGGAGTGCAGCGCGGAACATGACGCGCAACACAATCCCGGCCTCTGGCTGGGCGCGATCATGGGCACGCTGAGCAAAAAAGGACGCGACAAGGTGACGTTCGCCATCTCCCCCGAAATCTATAGCTACGGCTACTGGGTGGAGCAGCTCATTGCGGAAAGCACTGGCAAAGAAGGGCGCGGCCTGCTCCCCGTTGAAGGTGAAACGCTGAGTATTGCTGAGGTCTATGGCAATGATCGCCTGTTCGTGTACCTACGCCTCCAGGACGGCGATAATACCGAATTAGATCAGCGGATCAAAGCGCTACAGGAAGCTGGCAATCCCGTGGTGCAGATCGATCTCCAAGATCGCTACGATCTGGGAGGCGAGTTTTTCCGCTGGGAGATGGCGACCGCGGTGGCCGGCCTGTTCCTCGATATCAACCCGTTCGACGAACCCAATGTGCAGGAGAGCAAAGACAATACCAAACGTCTCCTGACTCAATACCAGCAGGAACACCGTCTGCCTGAGCCGCAACCCGTCATCACCTATGGTAGGGTAGATATACGGGATCAGCAAGTAACAGAACAAACTGCTGTTCAAGGAAATGTGGCTATAGCGAAACCGCAGGTGCAGGTATATGGGAAGGAGAATGGAGGCCAGGATCTCACTGGCTACCTGCATAATTTCCTGAGCCAGGTCCAGCCAGGCGATTATATTGCGCTCATGGCCTATGTTCAGCCCACCAAAGAGACAGAGGATGCATTGCAGGCGTTGCGCATCCATTTGCGCAATACCTATAAAGTCGCGACGACCGTTGGGTACGGCCCTCGCTTCCTGCACTCCACCGGGCAACTCCATAAGGGCGGTGCCAACAACGGCGTCTTTATCCAGATCACCGGCGATATCAAGCAGGACGCGGCTATTCCGGGGGAGCCTTACACCTTCGGAGTGTTGAAAGAGGCGCAGGCGCTCGGCGATTTATTCTCACTCGATAGCCATCAACGGCGCAATATCCGTATCCATATCGCAGGGGATATCGCTCAGGGGCTGCAAATTGTCGAACAGGCGGTGTAGGGCTGGGCTTGCCCCCGCCCTGCGACAACACACTATTACAACCATAGGCTGTAGGGGCCGGGCTTGCCCCTGCCCTGCAACGGCATGATACTATAACATGATATTACAAGGAGAAACATATGGAGATCGGGTTTATTGGTTTGGGACGTATGGGCGCGAATATGGTGCGCCGCCTCCTCAAGGGTGGGCATCGCGTCGTGGCATGGAACCGCACAGCGGCCAAAACCCAGGAAATCGTCACGGAGGGAGCAGAGGGAGCCTACAGCCTCCAGGAGCTGGTCGAGAAGCTACAAACGCCTCGCATCCTCTGGACAATGGTTCCGGCGGGGCAGGCCACCGATGATATGATCAGCGATCTTGTGCCTCTGTTAAGCAAAGGCGATATCATCATCGATGGTGGCAACTCGAACTATAAAGATTCCATCCGGCACAGCAAAGAACTGACGGCCCAGGGGTTCCAGTTTATGGACGCCGGCACCAGCGGCGGCATCTGGGGCTTGCAGGTCGGCTACTGCCTGATGGTAGGGGGCGAGAAATCGACCTTCGACCATGTTGAGCCTCTGCTCAAAACGCTGGCCCCGCCCGATGGCTACCTGCTCTGTGGTCCGGCTGGTTCAGGCCATTTCGTCAAAATGGTGCATAACGGCATCGAATATGGTATGCTACAGGCATATGGCGAAGGGTTTGAAATCCTCAATGCCAGCCAGTATAACCTCGATCTTCATGCCATCGCGCACCTGTGGAATCAGGGCAGCGTTGTACGTTCCTGGCTGCTTGAACTCGCCGAACTGGCATTCGAGAAAGATAGTAAGCTTGAGGCCATTGAAGGCTACGTTGCCGACTCTGGCGAGGGGCGCTGGACCGTCCAGCAGGCCATTGATACCGATGTCCCGGCCCCTATCATTACGCTCTCCCTGCTCGAACGCTTCCGCTCGCGCCAGGATGAGTCCTTCAGTGCGAAGGTCATTGCGGCGTTACGCAACGAGTTCGGGGGACATGCCGTTAAAGCAAGCGAGAAAAAAGCATAATCACATCATAGTCATAGTCAAAGTAGGAGATTTCGCATGCCTCAGCGTAACACGGTCGAGGCACCCAACCCTTTCCGTGAGGGGCTACGCATCAAACAGAGTTTAGAGCCGTGCGTCATGGTGATCTTCGGAGCCACCGGAGACCTGACGCACAGGAAGTTGCTCCCTGCTCTCTATAACCTGGCGCTGGAGCATCCCTTACCGGCGGGCTTTTCCGTCGTGGGTTTCGCCCGCCGTCCTTACACCGACGATGAATTTCGCCAACAGGCGCTGAACTCCATCAACGAATTCTCGCGCCAGAAGCCGGTCAATCCGCAGGTATGGGAGAGCTTTGCTTCCGGCATCCACTACCTGCAATCTAACTTTCACGATCCCAATGGCTACGAAAGGCTGGGCACCCTGCTCAATGCTATCGATCTGGAGCGCGGCACCGGTGGCAATCGTATTTTCTACCTCTCAACGCCACCCAGCCAATACCCCGAAATCATTCAAAACCTCGGGGCGGCTGGCCTGAATAGAAACCGCAAGGGCTGGACGCGTATCATCATCGAAAAGCCCTTCGGACACGATCTGGCTTCGGCTAAAGAGCTTAATCGCCAGGTGGGCAAGGTCTTTCGCGAGGAACAGATCTACCGTATCGACCATTATCTCGGCAAAGAGACGGTCCAGAATATTCTGGTCTTCCGCCTGGCTAACGGCATCTTTGAGCCAGTCTGGAACAGGCGTTACGTCGATCATGTGCAGATCACGGTGGCAGAAAATATCGGTATTGAGGGCCGCAGCACCTATTATGAGGAGGCGGGAGCGATCCGCGATATGGTGCAGAACCATATGCTGCAACTGCTGACCCTGGTGGCAATGGAGCCGCCCATCGCCTTTGATGCCAACCCCGTCCGCGACGAGAAAGTCAAAGTGCTGCACGCGCTTCAGCCGATGATCGGGCGCGACGTGATTATCAATACCATTCGCGCTCAATATGGACCAGGCTGGGTGAATGGCGAGCAGGTGAGCGGATATACTGAAGAACCGGGCGTCTCACCCGCCTCAACTACCGAGACCTATGTTGCCCTGAAACTGTTCATCGATAACTGGCGCTGGGCTGGCGTCCCATTTTACCTGCGCACCGGCAAACACCTGCCCAAACGCGTGACCGAGATCGCGATCCAGTTCAAACTCGCGCCTCTCATGCTCTTTAAGCGCAGCGAAGCTCAGGGCCAGGTCGAACCCAACGTGCTCACCCTGCGCATCCAGCCGGATGAGGGCATCTCACTCAAATTTGGCGCAAAGGTACCCGGCACCGATATGCAGATTCGCTCTGTCAATATGGACTTCTTCTATGGCTCATCCTTTGTCCGCCAGCAACCGGAAGCCTATGAACGTCTTCTGTTAGATGCCATGCTCGGCGATTCCACGCTCTTTACGCGCCGTGATGAGGTCGAGGCTGCATGGACCTTTATTCAGGGCATCCTTGACGAGTGGAACAATGAGCCTCGTGAGACCATCCAGATCTATGAATCAGGCACCTGGGGTCCACAGGGAGCTGATGAGTTCATCTGGCGTGATGGACGCAGATGGCGCCGCCCTTAATATCCTGGAGAGAGGTTACAGCAACAGACAACGTAGTGCGGCATGGTCAATGCGGACAGTGTTGTTTGAGATGATGGGGGTTCGGGAAATGGCAACGGATAATGCTCATCCTCCAGGGCTACAGTTACCCTGGGCAGGAAAAAGTGTACGCCCGGAACAGGTCGAGGAGGAACTTACTCGACTCTGGCACCTGGCTGCCGATAATATGCGTACAGGCCTGAATATTCATGTACGTACCAACGTGCTCAATTTCGTGATTTGCGCGCTCAGCATCGATTCGGCTCTACGAGCAATTACACAGATACGGGAGCTGTCAAGCACACACATTGGACGAGTGATCCTCTTGATTCTCGATGCCAATGGTGCTGCTCCCTCGTCTGCCTCTACCTGGGTCACTTTGCGCTCTTTTCCCATTGCCTCGGATCTGATGCGCCATCACTTTGAACAAATCACGGTCATCACGACCGGCGCCGCCTCCTACTCCGCGGCTAACATTATCCAGCCCCTGCTCAAACCCGACCTGCCCGTCTACCTCTGGTGGGCTGATGATTTACCAGGCGACGATGCCCTCTTCAATCATCTTGTCAGTATGAGCAGCCGAGTTATTGTCGATTCGAGCCGCTTTCTCACACCGGAAAAGAGCTGCGTTACCCTCTCTTCCCTGTTAGATGCGTCCCCAGCCTGCGCGTTCAGCGATCTCAATTGGGGACGCATCACGCCCTGGCGCGAGCTAGTAGCCCAGTTTTTTGATACGCTGGAATACCGGCCTTACCTGGCTGGCATCCACCACGTTGAAATTGAACATGCCGCGGCTCCTCTTGCCGCGCCAGCCCGCACCCGGCAGGGAGAGGTGTCGCCTAATCCCATACGAGCGTTACTACTCGCTGCCTGGCTCGAAAATCGCCTTGACTGGCGCATTACCAGCGACAAGCTGATGGATGAACACGACGCCGCTATCGGTGCCCACGCCTGGAATATGATCCGCTCAACCGGTCCCTTGCTATTACGTACAGGAGCTGGCAGAGCTACAGGGAAGTTGGGCGAAAGCGGCATTGGACGCATCTCTATCCGCCCACGCGTCCATACACATATGCCCCCGGGCTCCATTTGCCTGGTACGGATCTTCAGTAACATCGATGACAGTCAGGCTACCTTCACCATCAATTGCGAAGATGACCATGACTATGTGCTCACTTCGGTTGAGCAGGAAGAAAGCTCACGGCCACAACGCACGGTCTACCTGGAACCAGCCGACAAAGAAAGCGATCTCCTCCACGAGGAATTAGAGATCATGGGACACGACTATCTCTATGAGGAGACATTACACACCATTTTTGCATTACTTACACCGTAATCACAATTACATTGTCATATCAAACAACGAGGAGCGCATGTATGCCTGTTCTGATCTATCCTGATAAAGATACCCTGAGCCATGCCGCCGCGCAGCACGTCGTCCAGATCGCGAACGAGTCCATCGTGACACACGGGCGCTTTACCCTGGCGCTCTCTGGCGGCTCGACTCCTAAAACGCTCTATAGTCTTCTCGGCAGCGAGCCATACCGCAGCCAGATTGACTGGGCGCAGGTCGAAGTATTCTGGTCAGACGAGCGTTGCGTCCCTCCCGAGAGCGAAGAGAGCAATTTTCACCTGGCTCAGGAGGTCCTGCTCGACCGCGTCCCTCTCTCCCCTGCTCAGATCCACCGTATGCCCGCCGATCTTGCTGATCGCGATGCGGCTTCTCGCGCTTATAGCCTTGAAATGCAGAAAGTCTTTGGCACCAATCGCATTCCCAGCTTCGATTTGCTGCAACTTGGCATGGGACCAGAGGGGCACACCGCCTCGCTCTTCCCCCATCAGCCCTCGCTCCACGAACAGGAGCGCCTGGTGATGCCCGTCACCGTCCCCAAACCACCCCCACCACGTCTGACTTTCACGCCTCTCTTGCTCAACGCCGCCGTCCATATCCTCTTCCTCGTCACGGGAGCCGATAAGGCCGATGCGATTCAGGCGGTGCTGGAAGGCCCATATCAACCGGACGAATATCCCGCCCAGATTGTACGCCCTCCAAAAGGCGAAGTCACCTGGATGCTTGATACCGCCGCAGCAGAAAAGTTACGTCAGTAGGGGCCTGCCTTGCGCTTGCCCCCTTTGCCGCACGTAGGGGCCTGCCTTGCGCTTGCCCTATTAAGAGAAAGAGTTATATATGATCGGAATCGTTCCTTCGATATTGTCCGCCGACCTGACACGCCTGGGCGAACAGGTACGCGAGGCCGAAGTAGGCGGCGCTCAGCGTATCCAGATTGACGTGATGGACGGCCATTTTGTGCCCAATATCACAATGGGGCCAATAGTTGTGGAAGCGGTACGCCGCTCCACCTCCCTTCCGCTTGAAGCCCATTTGATGATTACCAACCCGCAAGACTACATCGAAACCTTTGCCCATGCCGGAGCCGATGTCATCATCGTTCACCAGGAGGTCTGCCCCCATCTTCACCGCGTCATTCAGCAGATCAAAGCTGCCGGTAAGCAGGCAGGCGTCGCGCTTAACCCCTCCACGCCCGATATCACCCTGCAGGAAGTGCTTTCGCTGCTCGACCTGGTGCTGGTGATGACCGTCAATCCGGGCTTTGGCGGCCAGGACTTCATCCCCGAAACGCTGCCCAAACTCTCACGCCTGCGTCAGAGCATCAACCGGCTTGGCCTGCGCTGCAACCTGGAGGTCGATGGTGGCATCCACGAGTCCACCGCCGCCAGCGTCGTGCAAGCAGGCGCTAATCTGCTGGTCGCCGGTTCCGCCATCTACAACAACCGCGAAAGCGTCGCCCAGGCCATAGCCCGCCTGCGCCGCGCCATCGCGTAGGGTCCCGATTTATCGCGACCTACGCGATTGATCGCGTTCCAGGCGGGGAAAGACCTCGCCTGGAACGCTGTTCGAGCATTGGAATAGCAGTAAAAAGGACCTATGTACCGCTCAGATTGAAGTGCAGAATACGCAGCACCGGTCGGCCACCTTCGCGTGGCAGCGGAAGGTACATTTCCTGCGTTTGCTCGTTCACGGCCAGGGTGTGCGTGCTCATACCATACGTATAGGTCGCCAGCCACTTGAAGCTCATTGCATGCTCCTGGAAAAGGGAGACGCCCGCGCCGCAGCCCACGTAGACTACGCCGAGTGGCTGGTCGAAAACCACCATATCCGGTTTGATGGCGGTTGGCCAGAGCGGTTCGGCGATGGTCTGCAAGGTTTGCAGGTTGAAACGAATGAGAGCGGGCGGGTTTGCATCGATGCAGGCAATAAAAGCGATGTGCTGCGCCGTGTCGAGATCCATACCATGTGGAGTCAAGCACCCATAGGGAAGGCGCGCGCGCGTAATCACCTGGCGGGTGCGCGGGTCGAATTCAACGATCCAGGCCGTTCCAGGTGGAGGCAGGATGTTTGGATTGGGGCTGTTGGGGTCGGGCAACTGCTGCACCACCACAAAGGCGCGGCGCAAGCCCGGGTCATACCTGGCAAAGCCGACATCGTCGCCCCATTGCCCATCAACCCCCAGCGGGATGCGGCCAACCACCCGGTCGGTGCGCGCATCGATCATGGTCTCATTCTGGTTCTTGCGAGCAATAATGTTCGTGTCAACTGTGGGAGGCGTCCCAGGATCTGAGACGAGCACCAGGTGATCGCTCAGATCATAGGCAATGCTATCGGGGCTATCATTTGCTTGCAAGGGGATCGGCCTGTATGTGAGGGTCTGTTCGTCGATGACGTAGACAATGTTCTCATAACTGTCTGCAACGTATACTTTGTGCAGGTCAGGCGCGACCACCACACCAGCGACCTGAGGGATCGGGAGTAACCCCACAACCTTTTTCTCAACAGTGTTGAAGACCACAACGTTGCCGTCGTCTTTTACATCGGTCTGTAGGTTAAATTCGGGATTCACTTGCGCCTCTCGGTCAGGAGCCGGGCCAGTGTGTGCGATGAAGAGCAGATGGGTCTGGTAATCGATGCCCATGAAATCGAAATGGTCAAAGGACACGGCCAGCCCGGGCGCGAGCGGATTCTGAGCCGTGCGAAATGTGTTAGGGAAGGCCCCCGGCAGCGGAATGTCTACCTCCATTTGCAAGTGGGTGTTGGTGGAGGGATGGGTAAATTGCATGATCATACTCACCAGCACCCAGGCAAGCAGCCCGACCATGCAGAGGCCAAAGAGCTGGATGATGCTTGTGCCCATTTTACTCATTGGCTCGTATCTCCTCGTAGTGCAACACCGTCGTCGCGTCAAGGTAGACACGGTCCCCGTCAACCAGGGCGAGCTGATCGATGCGCTGCCCCTGGCAGAGCAAGCCGTTCAGGCTCTCGGCGTCCTCGATGATCCACCCTCCATTCCTCCAACGCATGATAGCATGCAAGCGCGAGACCCGCTCGCATGGAATGTAGATGTCGCTGGTCGGCAGGCGGCCAATCGTGTAGATGGTACTCTGTAAAAGGTGTTCGCTCACAAACTGGCCATCTCTCTGCACCCGCACGCGCGCTTTCAGCGGAACGTTGCCCGAGCGGCGAGGGGCACCAGGCTCCTTTGAACCATGCCATTCGTTTTCCTTTAATGGAATCGTTTTCCTGGATCGCTGGCTCTTTGGGATGTCCACCAGATGGCCGTTGCCACGATATGCGGCAACGGGAGAGCGCGCACCTGAAAAAAGAGACGATGATGCACCGTTCAATGCGAGAGCGCGCGGCGCTGCAAGGCTGGCAACGGCAGGAGTACACGGCAGGGTTCCCACATGGAGAGCAGGCAATTGAGGCATCGTTGCCGTCAACGCGGAACGAGAGAGCGGCTCTTCGTCGCTCTCATCGCGGTCCAGGTTGTAGCGATTTTGCTCCGCGAGTAATGCCGCGAATACTCCCCCTTTCCGTTTCAAGGCTTTGAACGTGCCGCGCTCGACAATCTGCCCGTTTTGCATTACCAGGATTTCATCGACATTGCCCAGTGTGCTCAGCCGGTGCGAAATGGTAAGAACGGTTCTCCCGGCGATCAACGCAGTGATAGCGTGCATCACCTCGGCTTCAGATTCAACATCCAGGTTGGCGGTTGGTTCATCCAGGATCAGAATAGGCGCGTCACGCAGGATAGCCCGCGCAATCGCCAGACGCTGCTTCTGACCGGCGGAGAAGTTGTTGCCCTGTTCGCGCACCAGCGTCTCATAACCATCCGGCAGACTCGCGATGGCATCGTGAATGTTCGCTTTCATGCAGGCATCGATGATCTCTTCGAGCGAAGCGCCGGGCCTACCGATCTCCAGATTTTCGCGCAGCGTGCCTTCGAAAAGGATCGAATCTTGCAGCACCACGCTGATGTTTTGGCGCAGAAGAGGCAGCGGGTACTCGGAGATATCGCGGCCATCGATCTTGATGGAGCCGTGGTTGAGCTGGTAGAAACGGGGAATGAGCTTTGCCAGAGTCGTTTTGCCGCTGCCCGAATAGCCGACCAGGGCGAACTTGCGCCCCGCCGGGATGTGCAGGTTGATCCCCTTGAGGACGTCACGATCCTTTGTATAGCCAAAATAGACCTCTTCACAGGTGATATCGCCTGTGAGCTTCTCTGGACCATCGTAGGGCCTGGGCGTTTCCAGCACCTCCGGCGCCTGGTTGAGGACTTCCTGGATGCGTTCCGCGGCGGACACCCCGTTGCTGGCCAGGGTGGTCAACTTGGAGAGGTCGCGCATGGGTTGGTATAACATTTTGAGGTAGGTCAGGAAGAGGATCAGCGTACCCACATCAATCGTTGATGCCCCGATGGTGACAAATCCAATACGAAAGCTATTGCCGGCAGCCACGTATCCGCCGATGCTCACGACCACCAGCGTGCCGAACACCACTAATAGCGAGACGAGCGGGGTAAACTGCGCCTGTAACCGGCCCGCGCGCAGGCCAGCCTTGCGGTATGACCCGACATGCTGCCCGAAGCGACGATTCTCGCGTTTCTCCAGCACATAGGCGCGAATGACGGTCAGGGCGTTGATATCTTCAGTCGCCACGTCGGCAATCTTGCCCGCCGCTTTAGCCTTTTTCCTGGCAGCGGCTTTCATACTGATCGTGTAGCTGAACACCAGCACCAGCAACACCGGTGCGATCAGCAGTGCCAGCAGGGTATAAGACGCGCTGATGAAGAACATCGCGATGGCGACGCCGATCAGCGTCAACACACCGGCCAGCAAATCGACGATGCCATCGTTCACCAGCTTTTCGATGTCGGCGATGTTGCCCGTGACGCGCTGGACCAGATCGCCTTTCTTCTGCCCTTCGTGCCAGTCAAGCGAGATACGTTGCAAATGGTCGAATAATTGCTCGCGTAAGCGCGCGCTCAGGTTTTGTGCGATAGAGGTTGCCAGGAAGAGTTCGACATAGACAAGCAGCGCGCTGAGCAGGCCGAACACTATCAGCATGAGCAACGAAAAGACGATGACCCCGATGACGCTATGCTGAGTAATCTGGGGATGCAGCACAGAATTCGGATTTGAAGGCGACGCCGGGCAGGGTGCGGGTGGTGGGACTCCCGGCGGCTGGTTGGGTTGTGTTGGTCGTAAAGATGGATCGAGGAGAGGCGTATCGAACTGTGACAGGATGGGGTCAAGAAAGGGAAAGGTGCAGGCCGGGTCTGCGCCAGGATTGTTCACCTTACTGGGAATAAATTTCAACGGCATGGCAGCCAGCAGATCAGAGCCTACCTGGCCCACCGTCACCAGCATGGCCAAAATAATCAGAAAGCGGTATCCCTTTAAATTGCGAGAGAGAAACTTGAAGAGAAATAGCATCATGACCCCCTCAATGTGCTCAAAAGACTCGTATCTCTCGGTTCCTCTGCCGCAGTAACCGCCTCGTTCAGCATCTCAGGCACCCGCCCGGAGCTGGTGCCGTTGCACCGCTGCAAGACACGCTGTGCTGCGATGTCGATGATGTGCGAGGCGACCAGGGTGATTGCTTCCGGGACGTGTCCGAAGCTTGGAAAGTCATTGATATCGACGACCATTGGTCCATCGTTGGTTTCGACAATATCGAGTCCATAGAGATCCAGTCCAAAGATTTCCCCAACGCGCAGGGCCAGTTCTTGCCACTCGAGGCTGATGGGAATGAGATGCTTGTCAACCTCAACGTCAGGATGCAACGGAGAACGCTTGGCAACGGCGAAGACCTGCGTGCCCGCGACGTACACTTTGACATCGTGCCCGCGGTTTTCGACATAGTGCTGCGCCAGAAGAAAGCTATGTTCTGTTCCAGCCGGGTCGAGCCTGGCAAGATCAGTCGGGCAGTTGACCTTGTAGACGGCCCGACAGGAACTTCCATTGGTCGGCTTGACGACGAGGGGATAATCCCTCTCCGGTACCTGATCCAGCAAACCAGGATGCGCCACGAAGTAGGTGTGCGGCACAGGCAAGGAATGGGCGATGGCGCACGCGGTGGCCACGGCTTTATCGCGCACCAGCCGAATCGCGCGCGCATGGTTGATTGTTGGTGCCCCGGCAGCCTCAGCCGCCTCCAGGATGCTCAATCCCGGTCCATCGGAGACAGTCTTCAACACATAGGCGTCATAGCGCGCACCTGCCACCTCTGCCAGCGAGGTGATGGTCATGTGAGGTTCAAGTAGATCGACTTCGTGCCCCCACTGCGTGAGTTGGTGCGCAATCACCATAGGCATTAATTCATGCCGATATAGCTCTTCAACAATGAAACAAAAATGCATCTGATCTCCTAAACATATCCTATCCTATAGGATAGGAGCAGCGGACATATTGCCCCCAAATATGGTTCACTAAAATAAACGGTGAGCTATTACATCCCGTTGTGTAAGAAAAATATATCCAACTTTTGGGGCATATCGAGCAGCACGGAGGAGCTTTTCCATCTCAGCAATGAACGAATGTGAGACAATCCATCAACGAAAGGTTGCCGTATTTCGTTTTATAGATAAGATTGGCTTCATCAGAAAGGCGGGTTAATGGCTATGCATGACGATATTACCGATGTCGCGGGCATTCGTGTGGGACATGATACAAACTTACAGGCAGGTACCGGCTGCACGGTCATTCTCTGCGACGTGCCAGCCGTGGGCGGCGTGGATGTGCGTGGAGGCGCGCCTGCCACCCGCGAAACCGACCTGCTCAACCCTCTTTGCCTGGTGGACGAAGTTCACGCCGTTGTCCTCACCGGAGGTAGCGCCTTCGGATTGGAAGCAGCTCACGGTGTCATGCACTACCTTGAAGAGCGCAGCATCGGCTATCACGTAGGAGTGGGCTACGTTCCTATTGTTCCGGCAGCCGCCATCTTCGACCTGGCCTTAGGGCTCGCGCATGTTCGCCCCGACGCAGCCGCCGGTTATCGCGCCAGCGAACAGGCCAGCAGCGATGCGGTCGAGCTGGGCAATGTTGGAGCAGGCACCGGGGCGACGGTGAGCAAAATGCTCCATCCCGGCCTTGCGGTCAAAGGCGGGCTCGGTTCAGCCAGCACAGAACTGGCCGATGGCACGCGCGTCGGCGCCATCGTGGCCGTGAATGCGCTGGGCGATATCATCGATCCAGAGACGCAGCAAGCCATTACAGTGACGCGCAATCCCATTGATAGCATTCTACCGTCCCCACCTGCGGCCCCCTTTGGCAACACAACTATTGCCGTCATCGCCACCAGCGCCTCGCTCAGCAAAACGGAGGCCAACAAAGTCGCACAAATGGCGCACGACGGTATGGCGCATGTCATCCGACCGGCACATACCATGTTCGATGGAGACACCGTCTTCGCGCTCTCAGTGGGGCCACGTTCTAACGCCAGGCCCGACTCTGCCACCGCAGCGCGGCAGGTTAGCTTATTGGGAGCGGCTGCGGCAGCAACGCTTGCGCGAGCTATCGTCAAAGCGATCCGCCACGCAAGCGATTTGCATGGCATACCCGCAGTTAGCAGCCGCCAATAGTTCAATTAGAGCAAATGTTATGGGTGAGCAGCAAAACTCCACTTCTATTATGGTTGCAGCATTACAAATAAAACGATGCCCCCACCAATCAGTATCAGCACAACACACGCCAGGACGATAAGGGCAAACATATAGTTGCGATGAGTTACCAACGTCCCTGGCGGTATCTCTGGTGCGCGTCGATCTGGACGCGTGGGCAATTCTCGCTTCGCGGTCATGGTCTTGAGTCCCCCGGTCGCCAGATCCCAGGAGTGCGTTGCAAAGTTAATCGCGTGTTCGTGATCCGCGGGCTGCGCCGGGCCACCGGACGGTGGCAGGATGGGGAAAGTGGCCGGAGGAGGCATTTGCGGCCTGACGGGTATCGAGTGGGTAGAAGGGATTACGTGAGGTCGGCGCGGCAGGAATCGCGATGGTTGAGCATCAGAAGTTGGCAACGACACTGCTTTTCTCCACTGTTCCAGTATCCCCAAGCATTTCAGCATCCTCAAACGGGTCGAGATAACCATTGACTCCCGCCGCATTGAGGAAGAGCATACATACCAAACCCTAAGGCGTCAAGTGGAAATGCACCAGGGCACTTACAGACCAACCACATCTTTATAATATACAGTATACAATATACGCACTACAGACTTACCCACGCCATACTATACTTTATATTGTAATCAATATATGCAGTTACGCAAGGGAAATGTGACTAATGGGCCAGCGAGCGGCTTTACAGGTCATTGCTCTGTAATAGTGCCAGCAGGGCATTGAGCATGCGTCCGGTGGCTCCCCAGATATGATAGGGGCCGTAGTCGTAAAAGTAGACCAGGCGGGTAAGGCCGCCACGGGTCCACTCCTCAGTATGGGCAATATCAGGATCGGCAAGAGCGGCTAAGGGGGCGATAATTACTTCTGTGACTTCACTTGCCTGTAACTGGAGTTCTCCCAGACCTTGCGGCAAAAATGCCACCACGGGAGTGATAAGATAATTGCTCACAATCGTGAACACCGGTGACAACACGCCCAGCACCTCCACGCGGCCAGGGTCCAGCCCTATCTCCTCCTGCGCCTCGCGGAGCGCGGTCATCACAGGAGAAAGATCATCGGGGTCCACTCCTCCGCCTGGAAAAGCTATCTCCCCGCTATGAGAACGTAATGTGCTGGCTCGTCGAATAAAGACGATATGAGGGCGATTTTCCTTCTCAAAAATAGAGAGCAGCACCGCAGCCCGGCGCGCTTGGGGACGCTCCCCCTCAAGCGCATCGATCAGCGTCCCCGCCTGTTCAACGGGGGCCAATCGCTCCCGCAACACGCGCAAGACCTCCCCAGTTTTATCTATTTTCATGATTATATTGTAGCATAATCTGAACCTACCAAAGCTTGCATTATTATGATACAATGTGGTAGATAGAAAAATACTCGGAGAGATTTGCTAAAAGGTTACGTTTTGCCTTGCATTCACAGGCGGCTTTTGGTATAATTAAAGCATCGAGTGGGGGTATGCTTACGTCCAGGTGCTCAGAAGAGTATATCAGAGCTAGCCTGTCTGCGTGTCGTTTCGTATGACTGTTCTGTAGGCCAATGATAACCGGTAGATATTTTGGTGGAACCAGATATTTTTACAGCAGTCGAAGCGATCACTACCTAAGCACCTCTTCCGAACAAGCCCAAGTCTGATGGCACATTCCTCAGGGTCCTGATGGGAGGTCCTTCTTGTTCTTCATCATCAGGAAGATCATAGCCAGGAAACTACGGGTAAATAATTTTTCCAACAGGATAGAGATAGGAATGAGTATCACATTGAACAGGGCTAAAACCGTGGATCGAAGGGGGTTTATTACCCATGCAAGCAAACCAGCACGGCGACCTTTCGACAATGCCAGCGGCAAATCTTGAGAGCGGGCGGGTACAGACGATGATCGATGGAAATGACCCACAAGGGACAAACAACACGAACCCCGATGAAGTAGAAGAATTCAACCAGAATGAGATGGAAGCGTTGCTGGCGGCATCAGCCAACCCCATCAGCATTAAGCGCGGCGATGTGGTCGAGGGCGTGATCGTGCGTATTGATCAGGACGAGATCCTGGTCGATATTGGCCTCAAGTCTGAGGGCGTCCTCTCGACCAAAGAGCTGCCTGCCAGCGGCTATGGCTCCTTCAGCGAGCTGCATATCGATGACCGCGTCCTGGTCTATGTGATCCAGCCAGAAACGGCTGAAGGCCACGCAGTCCTTTCGCTGAAGCGCGCCAACACGGAGCGCCAGTGGCGCATTGCCGAAGAGCAATACAAAAACGAAGAGTTGCTCAAAGCCAAAGTCATCGACTTTAACAAAGGCGGCCTGATCGTTGACGTCAACGGCATTCGCGGCTTCGTGCCCATCTCGCAGATCCTCAACCTCAAGCGCGAAGAGGTGGCCTCCGGCGGCGAAAATCAGGAGACGGCGGCCAAACTCCAGAGCATGAAGGATAAAGAGCTGCAATTGAAAATCATTGAGATCAATCGAGCGCGCAATCGCTTGATCCTCTCGGAGCGCCTGGCCGTCCAGGAATGGCGTCAGCGTCGCCGCGAGGAGCTGCTCGATGAACTCAAGCCAGGTGAGGTGCGCAAGGGCGTGGTGAGCAACCTGGCCAATTTCGGCGCCTTTGTCGATCTGGGAGGGGCCGACGGGCTGGTCCACATCAGCCAGCTCGCCTGGAGCCGCGTCAACCATCCCAGCGAGGTGTTGCACGTCGGCCAGGAGGTCGAAGTCCAGGTGCTCAGCGTCGATAAGGAGAAGAAGAAGATTGCCCTCTCGATTAAGCGCGCCGAGGTCGATCCCTGGACCACCGTGGAGCAGCGCTACCAGCCAGGCCAGCTCGTGACCGGCGTGGTCACCAAGACGGCACCCTTTGGGGCTTTCGCTCGCATTGAAGACGGCATTGAGGGATTGATTCACCATTCCGAGCTTTCGCCCGGAACTGATCCCAAAGCGGTCTTGCACGAAGGCGCTCAACTGCAATTGCGCATCCTGCGCATTGATGCCGAGCGCCGCCGCCTGGGACTGAGCCTGCGCCAGGTCGATGAACCCGAAGAAAAAGATGCATCAGCAGAAGCTCAGACCGAGCAGGATGCGACGAACCAGGCGCCTTCCGAGGCCGGAGCCGCCGCTCCTGCAACGCCTTCATTGGAAAACCTGCCACAACACCAGGATCACACTCCTAAACGCGAACGAGGCGAACGGCGCGACCGCGAACGCCCCAACGACTCCTCGCTGCTAGGCAGGCTCCCCGACGAAGGCGAGACGACGGCGATGGCCGAGGCGTTCCGCGCAGCCGCACAACAACGCTCTCGCGCTAAAGAAGATGCCGAAGCATCTGAGTAACAACCGTTTGGAGGTTGCACTCAATCTTCCTAAAAGATGATCGTCTAACCTCTCTGCTGCGTATACCTTAATAAGTAATGCAGTGGGGAGGTTTTTTCCTGGCGTACTTCGACAAATCGATAACAGAGTAATTGGTTCAAAATCGGCATTTAGCGATACCGATTTTTTCCTTGACGCTACAAATTAAGTTGTAGTATCATGCAATGTACAGTTTAGTAGATAATCTGGAGGAGACTTTGTAACTAGCGCCCTCTGGCAAAAAAGTAATAGGGAACAGGCGAAACAGCCTTATTACTTGCCAGGCCAATGCACTTGAACAGATTATGCGCGACCTCTCCACTGCGAAGATGCTACTGGCGAGCAGTGTAGAGGTCGATTGTTTCTCAATAAAGAGGGTTGAGCGTTTATTACCAGACGGGAGGCTACTGGTGTTATCCTTGACGCTGTATGATGGGTGTTGTATGATGAATCACATGGTTTACCTGAGCGACACAGAGGGCTCGGTTCCACCCTCTGCCAATGAAAGGGGGGTGACAAACAGGTGAACGACAGAGATCGGTTTGACAAGTTCACAGAGCGGGCCAGGAAGGTCCTGAGCCTTGCCCAAGAGGAAGCCCAGCGCTTCCAGCATAACTACATTGGTACAGAACACCTCCTGCTGGGTCTTGTACGCGAAGGCGAGGGTGTTGCAGCAAAAGTTTTAGCGAATCTCGGCGTTGAACTCAACAAAGTTCGCAGCGCCGTTGAATTTATTATTGGCCGTGGCGACCGCATCGTCCTGGGCGAAATCGGTCTGACCCCACGCGCCAAAAAGGTGATAGAGCTTGCTGTCGATGAAGCTCGACGCCTGAATCATCACTATATCGGTACGGAACATCTCCTGTTGGGCCTGGTTCGCGAAGGGGAAGGCATCGCCGCCGGCGTTCTGGAAAGCCTGGGCGTCAACCTGGAAAAAGTTCGCACTCAAACCATTCAGGTGCTTAGCCAGTCTGGCGCACCGCATGAGCGAGACGCGAAACATTCCAAAACCCCGACCATCGATCAGATGGGCATCGATCTGACGGCTGCCGCGCGCGCCGGCACCCTCGATCCCGTTATCGGTCGCCATCAGGAAATCGAGCGCGTGATCCAGATTCTTTCACGCCGCAATAAAAACAACCCCGCTCTTATCGGAGAGCCTGGCGTTGGTAAAACGGCTATCGTGGAAGGATTAGCGCAACGCCTGGTCGCAGGCGAGGTGCCCGAAACCCTGGCGGGTAAACGTTTGCTCACTCTCGATGTCGGCTCGCTCGTGGCTGGAACCAAGTATCGCGGCGAGTTCGAGGAGCGCCTGAAGAAAATTATTGAGGAAATTCGCAATAGTCGCGATTGCATCATCTTTATTGATGAGGTCCATACTCTTGTCGGCGCTGGCGCTGCCGAAGGGGCGGTCGATGCCGCGAATATCCTGAAACCTGCTCTCTCCCGGGGCGAGCTGCAATGTATTGGCGCCACGACGCTCGACGAATATCGTAAGTATATCGAGCGCGATGCCGCCTTGCAGCGCCGCTTCCAGGAAGTGATCGTCCGCGAACCTACCGTCGAGGAGACCATCGAGATCCTCAAGGGTATCCGCGAACGCTACGAACAGCACCATCGCCTGATTATCACAGACGAGGCGCTGAAAGCTGCGACCGAAATGGCCAGCCGCTATATCACTGATCGCTTCATGCCCGATAAAGCTATCGACCTGATTGACGAGGCCGCCAGCCGCGTTCGCATGCAGAACTCGCTCGCTCCCCTCAATCTAAAGGAGGCGATGAAGGGCCTGGAGTCGGTCCTGCGCGAGAAGGAAGCCGCGATCCAGCAGCAAGAATACGAGTTGGCCGCCGAACTGCGCGACCGCGAGGTGAAGCTGCGGGATCGTATCGCGAAGCTGGAATCTGGCTGGCATCGCGAACGCGGCACCGATAAACCAACCGTCGGCGAAGAGGAGATCGCCCAGATCGTCTCGATGTGGACCGGCATCCCGGTGATGCGCATTGCCCAGGAGGAGTCACAACGGCTGCTCCAGATGGAAGATGCGCTACACGCTCGCGTGATCGGTCAGAACGAGGCTATCGAGAAGATCTCGCGCGCCGTGCGCCGCGCACGCGCTGGCCTGAAAGATCCCAAACGCCCCATCGGCTCGTTCATCTTTATGGGTCCGACCGGCGTTGGTAAAACCGAACTGGCCCGCACGCTCGCCGAGTTTATGTTCGGCAGCGAAGAAGCCCTGATCAAAATCGACATGTCCGAGTTTATGGAACGTCATGCGGCAGCCCGCCTGGTCGGCGCCCCTCCCGGATATGTGGGCTACGAAGAGGGCGGCCAACTGACTGAGGCTGTGCGCCGCAAGTCCTATAGCGTGATCCTGCTCGACGAGATCGAGAAGGCTCACCCCGACGTCTTCAACATGCTGCTGCAAATCCTTGAAGACGGCAAACTGACCGATGCAAAGGGACGCACGGTGGACTTCCGCAACACGATCATTATCATGACCTCGAACGTCGGCGCGGCCTTGCTCAACAAGGAAGCTTCGATTGGCTTTAAACAGTCGAAAGACAAAGCCAGGGTGAACCAGGCCGAATACGAGAGCATGAAGAGCAAGGTGCTCGGCGAACTGAAGAATACCTTCAAGCCGGAGTTCCTGAACCGTATTGACGAGGTAATCGTCTTCCACTCCCTGCGGATGGAAGAAATGTACTCCATCGTTGATCTGCTCCTCAATCGTGTACGCAATCAGTTGACCGAGCAGCAAATCGAGCTGATTATGCCGCAAGCCTCGAAGGACTTCTTGATCGAGAAGGGCTTCGATGCACAGTATGGAGCTCGCCCACTGCGCCGCACCATCCAGCGCATGGTCGAGGACCCACTGGCCGAAGGTCTGCTGCAAGGGAAGTTCCATCCCGGCGACCTGGTGGAGGGCGTCGTCGAAAACGACGATCTCGTCTTGCAGGTCCGCAATCGTATTGAACAACTCCCACCTCCTGCTACACCGGAAGCAGCCCTCTCGGCTGGCGGTGAAAGCGGCGGCGAGGCATAACGTAAGAATAGGGGGCGTGCCAGTCACGCCCCTTTATTCTTGTCTAATAATCCATCTATAACATATATTCATGGCAAAACTACGCACAAAATACATTTGCCAGCAATGTGGCGGGGAACACAGCAAATGGATGGGAAAATGCCCGGATTGCGGCACCTGGAATTCCCTCGAAGAGGTCGCTGAAGTCCCACAGAGTCCGACGCAACAACGCCGGCAAACGTTGCTGGGCCAGACCTCTCTCGCGCAAGGCACCCAGGCCCCGGTCGTACTCCCTAATATCAAGCCACTGATGCAGCCCCGCATCTCCGTTGGCTTCGCCGAAATGGACCGCGTCCTCGGTGGGGGACTCGTCGCAGGCTCGCTGATCCTGATCGGCGGCGAGCCAGGTATCGGGAAATCTACGCTGCTGCTGCAAGTATCCGGCGCCATCGCCAGAAATAGTGGCCCTGTGCTCTATATCTCCGGGGAAGAGTCGATTGAACAGGTCAAGATGCGCGCCGAACGTCTGGATATTACCGGCGAGCAGCTCTACTTGCTCGCCGGGATTGAACTGGATGTGATCGCGCAGGCAGTCCATCAACTAAAACCGGCCCTGGTGATCGTTGATTCGATACAGACGGTCCTTTCCAGCCATCTGACAGCCGCACCAGGCAGCATCAGCCAGGTACGGGAATGCACGCTGCAACTGATGCAACTGGCTAAAAGCACCCATATACCCATTTTTATTATCGGCCACGTCACTAAGGAAGGAACTGTGGCCGGTCCTAAAGCACTGGAACACATAGCAGACGCAGTTCTCTACCTGGAAGGCGAACGCTATCACTCTTACCGCCTGTTGCGCGGCGTGAAAAATCGTTTCGGCGCGACTCACGAAGTAGGGGTGTTCGAGATGCACGGTGAAGGCTTGCTGGAAGTTGCCAACCCATCCGCCGTTTTTCTCGCGGATCGGGCCGCGGGCGCTACCGGGTCCGCAGTCGTGGTCAGCATGGAGGGAACGCGTCCCCTCCTGGTCGAGGTACAGGCGCTGGTCACGCCCAGCAACTTCGGTAATGCCCGCTGCACCGCCAACGGCATCGAGCACAACCGCCTGCTCATGCTGATCGCAGTGCTGACCAAACGCGTTGGGCTGGCCGTGGGAAATCATGACATCTATACGAACGTTGTAGGAGGCTTTACTCTGGAGGAACCGGCTATCGACCTGGGGGTTGCCGCCGCCATCGCCTCAAGCTATCGCGAAAAACATATCGCAGCCGATATGGCGTTAATTGGCGAGGTTGGCCTCTCGGGCGAGTTGCGCGCGGTCAGCCGTCTGGCCCTGCGCGTACGCGAAGCCGCCAAACTCGGCTTCAAACGCTGCATCGTCCCTAGCGCCGGACGCGGCGCGCAGGTGCGTGCCGAACTTGAGGAAACCGGCCTTCCAGCCGATTTCAAAATCCTTACCGCCAGTTCCCTTGCAGTAGCCCTGGAAATTGCTTTACACTAGATGTAGGGACAACGGCTCGCCCTTGCCCTGCTAACCGGCTATTGCTTCCAATGCAAGAACGGTGTATACTGCATATTTGATATGCCACATCAGATGGCATAGCAGATCTATTGAAAATTTTAATAGCTCAACAGGCACGTTTTATAGTAAGTGTCAACAGGCAGGCGACAACAACATTGGAATTATCATTTTTTGTTATTATCACCGACCTTGCCTCACATCTTACGACACGCCACCTGTTGAACGCTTACGCGCTATATCGCGCACTGCTCTGGAGGAGGCAGGGATGTTTGTGAATACCATCGCTCGTATCGTAGGGGCGCTTGTTGCCATCGGTCTCGTTGTTGTTGCCTTTCTTCTCGGTAATAAGACTCTGCCCCATGCTATTGAATGGGTTTTTGCGATTGCCGCTGTTAGTGGCATCGTTGCATTTATTGTCACACCATATATCACTGTCGTACCGTATATGTGGCTCCGCGATAAAATTCGTGGCGCCGCCGCTAGCGATCTTGTTGCCGCGGCGATTGGCCTGACTATTGGATTGATCATCTCGGCCCTGCTGGCTATCCCGCTGGCCCACCTGCCCGATATCTGGGGTCAGGTGCTTCCCTTTGTGAGCGCGGTTCTCTTCGGCTACCTGGGCGTGGTGATCGCTGTCCTGCGCAAAAATGATATTGCTCACCTGTTTCAATCCACCATCTTGCGCCGTGGACGAGAGCGCGAGCGGGAACGCGAGGAGGAGCGCGATAAAGAGAAAGCCGATACCGCACCCGCTCCACTCTCTCTCCAGATCCTGCTGGATACCAGCACTATCATCGACGGACGAATCGCCGATATTAGTCAGACCGGCTTTATCACCGGCACGCTGGTGGTTCCTCGCTTCGTGCTGAACGAACTCCAACGTATCGCCGACTCCGCCGATACGATGCGCCGCAACCGTGGCAGACGCGGCCTGGAGATATTAAACCGCCTTCAGAAGGACGCGACCGTCCCCATTGAGATTATCGACGCCGATGTCGATGGCATTGCCGATGTCGATGGCAAGCTGGTCAAGATGGCCCGCGATCAGCACTGCCCCATTATCACCAACGACTTCAATCTCAACCGCGTGGCGGAACTCCAAGGCGTGAAGGTGCTCAATATCAACGAGCTTGCCAACGCGATCAAACCGGTCCTGCTGCCAGGGGAAGATATCCACATTAAAATTATGCAGGATGGGAAAGAACTGGGACAGGGCGTGGGATACCTGGATGATGGCACGATGATCGTGGTGGAGAACGGACGTCAATTCATGAATATGACGATTGAGGTGACGGTCACACGGGTGCTCCAGACGGTGGCCGGACGCATGATCTTCGCTCACCCCCGACAAAGCAATACGATTACGCCCTCGCCTCAGTCGTCTTCCAAACAACGACCCGCCTGAACGAGGTTGTATCAAAGGGCACCGTGAGAGGTGCCCTGTTCTTATTTTCATAGAAGGAGAGCGGCCTCAGACCGCGCCCGAATAGCTTCATGCAAGAGCAGTCAGCCGTTATTATTGTGGCAGCAGGCACAAGCCGCCGCATGCAGGGGCAGGATAAACTCTGGCTCCCTCTGGCGGGACGCATTACCCTCGCTCGCACCATCGATGTCTTCGAGACCTCTCCCCTCATCAATACGATTGTGCTTGTGACCAGCACGGAACGCCTGGACGCTACTACCAGCCTGTGCCAGCATGAACCCTGGCCCAAAATAGCCGCCATCGTTCCCGGCGGCAGCCGTCGCCAGGACTCGGTCCGCATCGGGCTTGATACGCTTGCCGGCGTCGCGCCCTCCTGTCGCTGGGTCATGATTCACGACGGAGCGCGCCCCCTGGTCTCACCCACCATGCTGGAAACTGGTCTGATGATGGCGCAGGAACACCAGGTAGCGATTGCCGCCGTTCCGGTGAAAGATACAATCAAACAGGTGAAGCATGGGCGCATCACCGCTACTCCCGACCGCTCGCAGCTCTGGGCAATCCAGACCCCCCAGGTCTTTTCTTTCCCCCTGATTCATCAGGCTCATCACACCCCTATCGCCGACGAGGATATGACCGATGACGCAACGCTACTCGAACGCCTGGGACATCCGGTAGTAGTCTTCCCCGGCTCCTATAGCAACATCAAGATTACGACTCAGGAAGATGTCCTGATCGCTGAAGCATTACTGCGAGGGCAACAATAATGGCTATAAGAATAGGCTCCGGTTATGATGTGCATGCCTTTACCCAGGGCCGCCCCCTGATCCTCGGCGGAGTTACCATCCCCTACGACTCCGGCCTCTCCGGTCACTCCGACGCCGACGCACTCATCCACGCAGTAGTTGATGCGCTGCTAGGAGCCGCCGCGCTCGGCGATATCGGGACGCACTTCCCCTCCCATGATCCCCGCTGGAAAGATCAACCCAGCGCAGTCTTCCTTGATTACACCTATGATCTGTTATGTCAATATGGATGGCAGATCGGCAATATCGACGCCACCATTGTGGCCGAGCGCCCAAAGCTCGCCCCCTACGTTCTGGAGATGCGTACACACCTGGCGGAACGCCTGCATCTAACAATTGAGCAAGTCAGCGTCAAAGCCACCACAACGGACGGTCTGGGCTTTGCCGGAAGGCGCGAGGGCATCGCGTGCTACGCGGTTGCGCTGATTGAACAGTAGGCGGAGCAAGAAACAAGAGATAACAGTGTTACCGCTCACACCGCATTGATGGTCATCGGTTGTGTTTACGCCTGGTCTTGGCACCCCCTTCAGGTTAACAGACGCGCCAGGCGATAGGGCTGCAATGCTTCCGGCATCGCTCCGCTGGTAATCGCGGTCGCTATCAATTGGCCCAGACGCAGACCGAAGGGCATACCGTGTCCCGAGAAGCCGCCAACCACCCAGATGTTTGCTTTATCTGAGGGGCGGTCAACAATGGGGAGATAATCGGGGGTAAAGGCCATCAATCCGGCCCAGCGCTGGACGACCCGCAGGCCACGTAACGAGGGAAAGAGTCTAGGAAATATCTGCTCAAGCGCAGTCTGTACATCGATGGTGGGCTGGCTCTCCCGCACGCCTACATCGCGCGCAGGAGCCGTATCGCGGCAGCCTCCCAGCACAATCGTCCCATCAACCGCCTGCTGCCAGTATTCGCCTGTCGTAGAGATGGAGGCAGACATTCCAGTTTGAAATACCGGCGGCATCTGAGCATACGCCAGCACCTGCCCGCGCACAGGCGTTATCACTCCAGCCAGCATCGGCAGAAGTTCGCCTGTCCAGGCATTGACCGCGACAACAACTGTTGCCGCACGCAGCATCCCCTGCGAGGTCAAGATGCGCACACCTTCGCCGTCAGGCATCAATTGCAATACGGTCGCAAGACAACACTGAGCGCCATGCCGGTGCGCCGCTGTCGCCAGCCCCTGGACCAGGCGAGCCGAATGCACCAATCCCTGCTCTGGCGCAAACTTTCCCCCGACAATTTCCGGTCCGAGCGGCGTCCCGATAAATTCTTGCACCTGCTCGCGGTCAAGCAGGGTAGCGGCAAAGCTATCGGCTTGCAACGCCTCGACGGTCCGCTTCATCTCCGTGAGTTGCTCTTCGCCCAGAGCAAGGCTAAGGCTGCCCGGCTCGCGATAATCGCAATCAATTTCCTCTTCCGCAAGTACCCGGCGCAGCAGTTGCCGGTTGTCGAGCGTCAACGTCATTACCGCCCGCGCCGTCTCATGACCCAGCCGCGCCATTGCTCGTGGATAGGCTTCGGCTGGTCCGCTTACCATAAAGCCGCCATTGCGTCCCGTCGCGCCATAAGCCAGCCTGGTCCGTTCGAGGAGCACAGTTCTTATGCCAGCCTTCGCCAGCCAGTAACTGACCGCGGTCCCCATCAACCCACCACCGATCACAGCCACATCTACGCCCGCAGGCAGATCAGCGGATAAGCTAGAGGGCGCGGTCGTTCGTAGCCAGTACGATTCAGGCCCATAAGTATCTTGCGCTGTTGTAGTCACTATTTGCCCTTGAAAGCCTCATCTGTCTTCGCTGCCATAATGACATCATTGCGGTGCAATCCGCCAATTTTGTGTGTCCACCATGAAACCGTCACCTTGCCCCACTCGGTCAGCAGCGCAGGATGATGGCCCTCCTCTTCGGCAAGGTGACCTATTTTGTTGGTGAAGGCCAGGGCATCAACGAAATTATTAAAGCGATACACGCGCTCCAGGCGTTTAATGCCATCGTGCTCGGTGACATCCCACTCCGGCACCTGCTTGCGGTATTGTGCCAGTTCCTGATCGGTTACTTGCGGCGCACCAACGCGACATGCTTCGCATTTCATCTCTGTCAGTTCTTCCATTGCTCTTCCTCCTCCGGTACTCTGATGAACCGAACTTCTTGCGCAAATATTGCTACTACCTGGACAAAAATCCTTGACGCCGCCACAGCAAGTTACGCTTGCACAGGTGATTAATGCGATTCTTCGAGCTTGACTTCCCGCCGATTCTCCGTAGCCTCTCCCTTGCCTGTTTCCTGCTCTTTCTTCTCAGTTATATCTGAAGTGACCAGCATCTGGATTGCCTGACGCGAATTGAGAGGAATCTGCGGAAGCTTTGGAATCTGTTCGGTGACCTTCGAAATATCCTCCATCGGTAGATCAGCCAGGAACTTATCTTTAACATCCTTCACCTGACCTAAACCTCGACCTGTATTACGAGCCATTGATTGTAACGCTTTCGGTCCGAATAACGCCAGGCCGATGGCTGCGACAATCAATATATCCACAAGATGGAACCCCATAGCAGGCTCTCCTTTCGGCAAGTTCGCTGCCTTTTTTCTTTGCTGCTCCTATTCTACCATAGAACTATCTTATCTAGCAGGTAGTAATGGGCTATTGCAGAGCAATTTTTGTAGCAAATTGCGAACAGCATGGTATGATGGAAGAAAATGTTGATGTATTAGCCAAAAGAAAGCGATAATGCAGCATGCACCAGGTTGCATCAAGACCTCAACCAAACCAGCGAAGTGCCGGAGGGGGCGCCACGCCGCAGGCAATCCTCGTTATTGCTATCATGATGTTCGCGCTTTCCGGGCTTTTGATAGGATTTGCGGTAGGCACGTTTACACGTCCTGCAAGCCCACGAGCAAATTTGCCAAAACAGAGCGGCGCCACCGTACCGGCCCATAGTCCAACCGCAACTCAGCCGCCAGTAATTCAGCCTGTGCCGCTGGGATGCCCTCAGATAGAGAATACAAGTTCAGCTTACACCCTTGTAGCACAGTTAGCCGACGGTACAACAACATACACATTATCAGCCCAGGCATTAGACAAATCCGCCGGTACCTGTAGCCTGAACAATAAACCTGTTGCCTCTCCTGGCATTCTCTGCAAGTTATGGCTCACTACGCGTATACCCGATAAACAGATTCTCCTCTTCCCTAAGGAAGATGCCAGATTGAAGCACGGCGATCTGACCGCGCCGCTAACCGGAACCATCCAGAATACCGATTACACAGAAGTTCCCGGGCTACAGTTTAATGATCCCACTATGCCGCAGTCACAGCCATGCGACGCGCAAGGACGCGGCTCCTGGAAGTACACTATTGCGCCGACTGTCCCGCCCGGCAACTATGATTTGGTAGTAATGACTGACTGGTCTACCGGGAGATATTTTAACTGGGCCTGGGTCAACGTGACCATTAAGGCCGCGAAGTAGGTTTCAATCCCATCAATCGGGTCGGTCGCGATCAACCAGGTCCCTACGGATGCCGGATGAACATTACGCCAGCTCTCGTACGACCCCGCGTACGAGGGCTGCGAACCTGGGGCGAACGGCGTCGGCAGTCGCCAATACGTCGGCGTGCTTGATCTCCTCCGTCTCAGTTCCAGTGGCGGCGTTGGTAATTAAACTGATGCCCAGCACGCGCATCCGCATATGCCGCGCGACCACCACCTCCGGCACCGTTGACATCCCCACGGCATCCGTGCCAATGGCGCGAAGAAACTTGAGTTCCGCGGCTGTCTCGTACCCCGGTCCGGCAACCATCGTATAGATGCCCTCGTGTAACGTTATCGCCGGCCCACTCTGTGCTATCTGTCGAGCCAGCAGACGCAGCTCGGCGTCATAAGCATGGGCGATTGGCGGAAAACGCTCGCCAAAACGTTCATCGTTTGGCCCCACCAGCGGATTGAGTCCGACCATGCCGGGTAGATAGATATGGTCGCGGATCAGCATAAAATCGCCTGGGCGGTAATCAGGATTGACCCCGCCAGCGGCATTACTGACGATGAGGCTTTGCGCCCCCAGCAAATGCATGACGCGGACAGGCAAAGTCAACGCCTGCGGAGTATAGCCTTCATAAAAATGAAAACGGCCCTGCATCACCATCACCGGCACATTTTCCAGCAGACCAATGAGCAGGCGTCCGGCATGCCCGACCACCGTCGAGTGCGCAAAATTGGGAATCTCCTGATACGGAATCGCTACCGCCTTTTCCACCTGAGTCGCCAGATCGCCCAGGCCAGAGCCAAGTATGATCGCCACCGTAGGCTTCAGGTCTGTATGCTTTTGAATTGCTGCTACCGCTGCAATAGCCTGATCGTAGAGCATAAGACATCCTCCCGTCTGTATTCACTATAGACAGGATAACATATCTGCCCTTACACTCCTGAAAAGTGCTCCCCGCCTACTTGTTCGCCAGTACTGTGGCGAGCTGGCTATAGACCTGCGTCGTCGAGATATGAGCATGGCCCAGCAACGCCTGCACTGAACGCAGCTCCATACCTTCCTTGAGCTTGATAATGGCAAAGGAGTGGCGCAACATATGCGGCGTGATATCCGTAATATTGGCCTGGCGCGCATACCCTTTGATAATCAGCCAGAAGCCCTGGCGCGTCAAACGCGCGCCGTGGTGATTGAGAAAAAGGGATGGAGTCTCGCCATTACGCAATAAATACGAGCGTGCCTGCTCCAGATACTGCTGCGTCACCTCCACCACTACCGGCGGCAAAGGGAGTTCCCGCGCGCCCTCCGCCCTGCCATTTTTGCCAGGGCAGTTCACCACCGCCAGCTCTGGATTGAAGTCGCCTACATTCAACGCGACCAGCTCTGAAGCGCGCATACCCGTGGCATAGAGCATATGCAGCATCGCCAGGTCACGCTTACCGGCGGGCGTCTCCTGCTCCACCTGGCAAAAAAGATTCATAATTTGCTCGGCACTCAACACCTGCGGCAAATCCCTTGCGACCCGAGGAGACTCTACCGTATCTATGGGATCACAGACAACAGCGCCTGTGCCACACAGATAACGAAAAAATGATTTGAAGGCAGCGAGCTTGCGGGCTATCGTCGTAGGACGATAAGAGTGCTCTTCTTGCATCTCTTGCAGATATTGCGTAACATGTTCTCGTCTGGCGCATGACCAGTCTTCCACTCCCCGCAACGTTAAATAGCAACAGAGCTGATTCAAATCGTTCCGATAGGCCATAATTGTATTGCGATTACTGCCGCGTTCATCTTCTTTCAGCGAGAGCGAGGCAATATATACATCGACAGCTTCTTGCAACATAACACACTTCCAACAACAAATTATATACATTACATCAAATTACATTTGATGGTTCGCGAACATTATAATCGATGCATGCAAAAGGAGCAAGGATATAGGAAAATGGGATAAAAAGCGCCCAAACTCAGCGGCGCCTCTGCTTCCCAAAAGTGCTATAATAAACTACATCATCTATACGCTATGCACAACAACACATTGTACAGCATGGGCCGATAAGCGGAACTCATGCCATGATAAGGAGAACAAGCAGGATATGGCTAAACTGCAAGACTTGTTTACGCAGGCACGCCGGACGCAGGGCGGCGGCGGCATGGGTTTCCTGGGCAAAAATCGCGCCAGTTCTAAAGCCCACGCAGCCGCGCTGGTGGTCGAATTTTCCCAGGTGAGCGCAGGGGGCGCGGAATCTGTGCTGAAGGCAGGCGCCGATGGCCTGCTCTTCACCTGGAACGGCCAGGATGGTGCCTTGCTGGAAAGCATAAAGAAGGAGATCGACTCCGCCAAAACCAGCGACAGCCAGATCGTCGCGGGACTACAGATCACCGGCGGCTGGGATAAGCTGGACCGTGAGAGCATCAACAACCTGAAAGACCTGGGTATCCTCTACATTATTTTGCCCTTTAACGCTCCAGCTCGTCTGCTCGCGATGGAAACAAAGGATGTAGAGAAGGTTGTTACCATCCCAGTGCGCACCGAAGATCTCTATCCGATCTTTATTCGCAACCTGAGCGCACTCGATAGGATCGCGGCTGTATTGCTGGACCTTGAGCTGAGCGGCGAGACCGGTTCGCTGAGCATCGGGGACGTTTTGCGGTATCGAGCCGTCCGCGAAGCCGTGCGCTTCCCTGCCTTCGTCCGCGTGGCAAACGATCTTGACGAGGCCGGAGCTTATACCCTCAACGCGCTCGGCGTCCAGGCCGTGATCCTGACCGCCGATGCTGCCGAGGAAAAGACGCGCCAGGAAGTGAAGCATCTGCGGGAGCTGCTGGAGAAGGTTTTCCAGGAAGATAACGATACACCGTCTATCCCCAAATAGCGGTTACACGTTGCGCCAGACAGAAGCCGCACGATGATTATTGTGCGGCATTTTGTTCTTCGCTGCGTTGTTCCTGGTCATTTGGCATAACCAGAGGGCCGGTATTGGGCATATATGACGTATTGGAGTGCCAGTATAACTGGCGGCGCGGGATGCGGCGCAACAATGTGCGGGTCGTTTGCCATACCTGCTCAGGATTTTCATTGTTGCGCCAATAATAATAGCAGGCAATCTCATCAGGCATGGCCTGCAACAATTCCGTAAATGTTGGCTCCAACATTTGCTCGTCCTGCGCATTCAGGTAAAAGTTTTGCAGCCAGAGCTGGCTACGTTTCTCATACCTGTGGGCGGCATCAACCACCGTCTGTCCCCACTCTTTGACTTTACCGATATCCTCATTGAGCAACTGCCAGAACAGGTGACAGCCAATCGTATCCAACTGAGGCAGCGCGGCAAGCTCTTCGACCAGTCCCAGGTTCTGGGGCAACAGGGCAACGGTTGTCCTGGCTTCGGGAGAGACCTGCTTGACGCAGGCAAATAGCTCACCTAAGAAATGCACCATCGAGCGGCGACGGAAATGCTTGAGATCATTGATATCGGGACAGAGGGCGCGACACACCGAGCAGAAACAGGTGATATCGGGGCCGCGCGGCTCATCGATCAGGATGCCGTTAATGGGATAGGTGGAGAGGTAGTACTCGATCTCGCCAAAGAGCCAGGAGCGGAAGGCGGAGTGATTATAGCAGGTGATGCCATGCGAGCGGCCATGCTGATCTTTGACCCGCGACTGGGGATGACGAAAGGTATACCAGCTTGGCATCAGCACCGGACCGGCAAAGAGGTTGCCAAAGCGGCCCAGGCTCAAATGCACCTTCAGGCCCGCCTCGCGGGCTAGCAGCAGACCGCGTTCCAGGTCACGCGACCAGCGCTGCTCCTCCTGCTCATGAATCGCGCACACAATGCTGTTAACGCCCAACGCGCGAATCTGCTCAAAATCGCGCTTCACGACTTCGGGGTGAAGCAACGAGTGAAAATATGCAACAGTAATGTCCACAATCACCTACCAGGACTAGGAACAAATAGAAACACAAAAATCTACAACGACACATTTACACATATACACGGGCTTCAGTATACCATACAGGCTGATCTTTAGCATCTAGCCAGCAAAAAGATTCATAGACTGATTGTAAAGAATAGGAGTTTTCTAGGCAAAAAGGACAATAAAACCCACGACTTTTGTCACATATTCGGGGCTGAGCTTGACAAGTCTTCCATTTCTATGCACAATGCACGCATGAGTCACGCAAGACACACTTATACTACTGGCGCCGTACGTTTTGTGCAATCGTACGCAAAGATTAACCTGACACTCGATGTGTTGGGGAAACGAGCGGATGGGTATCATGAACTGGCAACCGTGATGCAGACGGTCGATCTCTCTGATACGCTCTGCCTGACCATGACCGACGACGAGAGTGTGCGCGTGATTTGCTCACGTCCTGAGCTTAACAACGACGATAACCTGGCTTTACGGGCGGCGCAAGCAGTACGCCAGCGCCTGGCACTCACCCAGGGTCTTACTATCGAATTGCACAAACGCATCCCTATAGCTGCCGGGTTGGGTGGGGGTAGCAGTAACGCTGCTACTGTTCTGCTTGCATTACAAGCGTGGTGGCAATTACCATTATCTACAATGGATATGCTCACGATAGCGGCTTCGCTTGGCTCAGATGTGCCCTTCTTCCTCAGCGGAGGATTGGCACTGTGTGAAGGGCGCGGCGAACGGGTAACGCCTCTCGCCGCTCACTGGCCCGCGTCGATGCGCTGGCTCCTGCTGGTCAAGCCCTCCATCAGCGTTTCTACGGCTGCCGTTTTCCGTAGCCTGGCAGTTCACGATTACGCTGATGGCGCTCGGAGCCGC
The DNA here is from genome assembly GCA_035650355.1 of Ktedonobacteraceae bacterium. Classification (GTDB taxonomy): domain Bacteria; phylum Chloroflexota; class Ktedonobacteria; order Ktedonobacterales; family Ktedonobacteraceae; genus DASRHT01. The sequence goes on along the minus strand of DASRHT010000057.1, from coordinate 99,030 downwards.
GCCGCCTGTAGGGCACTGCAAGCAATGGACGAGCTAGATCCGAATGATCTGCATAATAGCCTGGAACGCGGCGTTCTGGAAGAGTATCCGGCGGTCGCCCAGGCAAAAGCAGATATGCTACGAGCGGGCGCCCCATATGTGCGACTCTCGGGAAGCGGCCCAACACTTTTTGCGCCCTTCCCCGACCTGTCGCTGGCCGCTCGCACGCAGCAACTATTACGCGCACAGGGCTACGAAGTATACCTGTCGCGCGCTGTTTATCCTGACTTGAAGGATGTTACTTTTTACTAACACGGATGTCAAGGAGGTACAACATCATGGCCGACCTATACTACTGCGTTAAGTGCAAAAAAAAGACCGAGATGAAAGATGCCCAGAGAATCACTATGAAGAATGGCAAGCCCGCTCTCAAGGGCCAGTGCGCCGTCTGCGGCACGACCGTCAACGCCATTCTGGGTAGTGGCGCGAAAAAAGCCTGATCGCCAGGCAGCTTGACCAGCTACTATCGCAACACGAAGGGGGCGCTCCCGGCAGGGCGCTCCCTTCATGTCTCATCTGCGTTGCTCTCGACTTCCCATCCCTACTTTGCTATAATAGACCCCAATACATGTGTATAAGCCTGCATTAGGAGAAGAAAACACGCTGAACACTCTATCCTTGCGTCAATCCGTCATTACGGCGCTATGCTTTCTGCTGCGCATCCCATTTGCTTTGCTCGATGCCGTCTGCCGCCCATTTGTACGAGGCTCCTGGCAGCGCCCACGCTCCATTGTGGTGCTTAAACCCTGCTGCCTGGGCGATCTGCTGATGACAACGCCGCTGCTTGAGGTGATCCGCCACAACTATCCAGAGGCGACGATTACCTACATGGCCGGCTCCTGGTCTAAAGTTATTCCCGAACACCATCCCGCGGTCAATGCCGTTCTCGATTGCGGCACCGTCGGCCTGGCCGGTCGTTACAGCATTTCTGACTATATGAAGATAGCGTTAGAGTTGCGGAGGCAACATTTTGACCTGGCGTTCGTGCTTGATCGCTCGCCTATGCTCACTCTGCTCCCCTGGTTAGCAGGTGTGCCACGGCGCGTCGGACCCGATAGTCTGGGACGCGGCTTTTCGCTGACCGATAGAGTGCCTGTCTCCGCTTCTCCAGCGCATCTCCAGCATCAGGCTGAAATTTATCTTGATCTCGCCCGCGCCCTCAAGCTCGATATTGGCACGCCGCGTATGCATTTCGCGCCAACTGCCGAGGAAGCGCGGTATATCCGTCAATCCAGTCGCCTGCAAATTGCTGTTTTTCCAGGCGGCGGCAGCAATCCCGGCATGGAGTTGACGGCGAAACGCTGGCCGCTCGCACGCTACAGGGAGCTTGTATGCAAACTGGTGAACGAGCTGAGTGCCCGGGTGCTGCTGATTGGCGGGCCAGAGGATGTTGCGCTCAATCAGTCATTGCTGGCCGGTCTTGATTTACCCGCCGGGCGCGTGATTGATCTGGCGGGCAAGACCAGTATCGGGCAACTGGCGGCCCAACTCAAAGCCTGCGCGCTTTTCATCGGCAATGATAGCAGCCCGATGCACCTGGCTGCCGCCGTTGACATCCCGGTAATCGCCATCTTCGGCCCGACCAGCCCGCAGGAATACGGTCCCTATCCGTCTGATGACCCCAAACATATTGCCCTCTGGCGTCATCCCACGGGCCAGCCCTGCTTCTTCCTGGGCAAAATGCAGACCTGCACCAACTGCACCTGTATGCAAGCGGTGACGCTCGACGACGTGTGGAACGCGGTACAGCGCCTTATTCCCAGCACGCAGGGGAAAGAGGTCAACCGGTGAAGCATCTTCTGCGCACGCTGCTGCTGCTCCTGATCCGTCTCATCGGCATGCCTGGAGCTTCTACTGCCGCACAAGAGGCGCGCAAGCTCCCCATATCGCAGCCACGCATCCTGCTGATCCGTCCAGACCATCTTGGCGATCTGGTCCTGACTACACCCATCCTCAACGCTTTGAGGGAACAGATACCGGACGCGCAGATCACGATGATGGTCGGCTCCTGGTCAAGCGAGGTGGTAGCGCGCCATCCCGCCATCGACAAACTGATTACTTGCCCCTTCCCCGGCTTCCAGCGCGCGCCCCAGAAGCCGCTCGCGCCCTACACGCTTTTGCTCAGCATAGCGAAGCAATTGCGGCGCGGCAATTACGATCTGGCGCTCAACCTGCGCCCCGATTTCTGGTGGGGAGCCGCTCTGCTCTATCTGGCCCGCATCCCGCGCCGTATCGGCTATGCCATCCAGCCGGGCACACCTTTTCTTACGCAGGCCCTCCCCTTCCCACCAGCCGAACACGCGACCGTTTCCTGCCTGCGCCTCGCCGACGCAGGTCTACAGGCGCTTGGCTATCCCTCGCTGGCGCAACCCTATACGCCGGAACGCTATCCCCTGCAATTCATCCCAACGGCTGATGAGCGCGCGTGGATCAGCAAAAGACTGGCTGCCTCTGGCATCGCCGCTCAAACGCCTGTGGTCGTCATCCACCCCGGCACAGGGGCAGCCGTCAAGCTCTGGCGCTCGGAGGCATGGGCCCGCATTGCCGATACGCTCGCTGCCTCCCCTTCCACATCTGCTCATATTATCCTTACGGGCAGCAAACACGAACGCACGCTGCTAGAAGAGATCGCGCAGCAGATGACGACGCCACCGCTGCTATTGAGCGGTATGACGGTGGGGCAGCTAGCCGCGCTCCTGGAACGAGCAGAGCTTGTCCTCGGGGTCGATAGCGGCCCTCTTCACCTAGCGGTAGCTCAGGCCACCTCCACGCTCCAGATCTTTGGCCCCACGGATGCGCATATCTTCGGCCCCTGGGGCAATCCCGAACGACACATAGTCATTGCATCGACCCATCGCTGCTCCACCTGTCCAGCAATCCCCTGCGGACGCCTGGATTTCCGCCCCGAAGAGCTACCCGCGCACCCCTGTGTTAAGTTGGTGACTGAACAGGAGGTGATACAGGCAATAGAAAAAAATGAAAAAATAACAAAAAAACATCTCTCATAGCTACAGAGGAAGTAGAGATCCAGCATTGTAATCAAGCAGGGCAGCGAAGTCCATCGAGCTAGCGTCCACAAGAGCACGTTCTCGCCCCTCCAATCTATCAATATCAACTGATCCGAGCCAGACGACCTTTGCTCCCAAAAGCCAGAGTAGCACGAATTGGCAGTCCTCCATTAACTGAGCGAAGCTATACCCGGTAATGCCACCTGCAACGAGCCGTTCATGGTATCGCCGCAAAAGGTCATATTCAACAGCCCTGCGCTTAGGAATAGCGAGTGAATCAAAGAGGAAGAGGGCCAGATCAATAGCTCCACGACCACGAGCCACACTTTGCCAATCGATTATAGTCACACCAGATTCATGCTCACCCATATTGAAGAGAATATTGTCGAGATGGAGGTCTCCATGAATCATGGTTACCGGTGCCTGGCAAAGTCGGGATCGAACGGCTCCGTAGCTTGTGGCGAGCGCATCAATCATCCTCCGTACTTTTTGGAGTACACGCTCTCCAAAGCGTTGGAGAAAAGGATTGATACATTGCTGATAGCGCTCCTGTGCTTCTTGCGGGTTTCCTCCCCACATCGGCAACCAGGAGGGCACATCAAGGGGCGAGCAATTCCACCACTGACTATGGAAATGGGCTAGCTGATCAATAACAAGGGTTGCCTCCTGAAGTGAGCAGCCACGAAGCGCATCTCCAATGCGGGCGAGATGCACATCTTCAAGCACTAAAATCATGCGACCGGTGACACTATCTGCTGCACCATAGTAGAGTCGTGGGACATGGACGTGCTTCATTGGGGCGACTTGCTGGTAAAACACTATCTCTCTAGCACAGCGCTCAAAGTGACGGCGTATAGCCGTCACATCCTGTTGATGCGCTAGACGATAAGCTGAGGAAGTTCCGCAAGTGGCGGTGGGAATTTTGACCACGACAGAGGGAGGAGCAAACTCCTCATGATCTGAGTATTGGAGTTGAACACAAGCAATGACTCCTGTGAAACCTCTATCTTGACCAATAATATCTGTCTGTATAGCGACCACAGCTTGGGAGGTCAGAAGAGCATTCTCGCGAAAGATAGCCGTAAGCCACTCAGGAGTAATTTCTTCAAGCTTACCAGGCAAGGGCAGTTGACGCATAAATATTCTCCAATAGATGGATAAGCAGTCACATGGCGTCGTCTCATACTGATCAGCCAGCTATATGTTTGCTCTCAAGGATATCTCAATAGGAGGAAAAATACATCGGTCGTTTGGACGATGTACACAGGGACGCAAAGGTGTATAATAGGGACACAGAAGAGAAAAGTCTAAAGGTATAAAAGAGGATAAACATGAATGACACCGGCATACCCCCAATTTTCGATGGACACAATGACACCCTGCTCCACCTGTATTTCCCTGAGCGCGGGAGCGGAAGAAGTTTCTTTATCGAGAGCGAGAAGGGACATCTCGACCTGCCGCGCGCGCGCAAAGGTGGCTTTGGCGGCGGCTTCTTCGCGATATTTCCACCCGCTCCGGCACAAGAGCAGACGATGAAGGATAGCCTTGAAATTACTGGCACCAGCTACAGGGTACGGGAACTCCCCGCGCTTGATCCCGCCTACGCTCAGCGTATCACGATTGCCATCGCGGCCAGTCTGTTCCGGCTTGAAGCTGAGTCGCAGGGGCAACTCAAGGTTGTGCGCACCGCCGATGAACTGGCTCATTGTCTGCATGAAGGCATCCTCGCCGCCATTTTGCATTTTGAAGGCGCGGAGGCCATTGATACCGGACTTGATGCGCTTGAGGTATTCTATCAGGCAGGGCTGCGCTCGCTCGGCATCGTCTGGAGCCGTCCCAACGCCTTTGGCTATGGCGTCCCCTTCAGATTTCCCCATTCACCCGATACCGGCCCTGGCTTGACGGAGGCGGGGAAGGAGTTAGTGCGCGCCTGCAATCGGCTGGGCATTATGCTCGATCTTTCCCATTTAAACGAACAGGGTTTCTGGGACGTGGCTCGCCTCTCCGACGCACCACTGGTAGCTACCCACACATGCGTTCACGCAATTTGCCCTTCGACGCGTAACCTGACTGATAAGCAGCTAGATGCAATCAAAGCTTCGCAGGGCATGGTCGGACTTAATTTCGAAGTGTCGAACCTGCGAGAAGATGGTCACAATGATGCCAATACGCCGCTTGACGTGATGGTACGCCACATTGATTATCTGGTCGAGCGCGTCGGCATCGACGGCGTGGGCTTTGGCTCCGATTTTGACGGCGGCATCACGCCCTGTCAGGAAATTCATGATGTGACCGGATTGCCAAAGCTGCTGGCAGCCTTACAGGCACACGGCTACGACGATGTGGCGCTACGCAAACTCGCTCACGAGAACTGGCTGCGCGTTTTGCGTCAAACATGGAAATCATGATTGCTGTGGCGACGGCATTGATGACGTCCAGTTTACTGCCGGCCCCACGCTGAAGCGGACGCGATTCATCGCGTCGCCATAGCAACTCGTCGCCATGAAGGGATTACCAATGGAATTGGTTAATCTGCATAAACATCGTTGCTCACGAGTCGTTTCGGTTGACCAGCCCCTGTCGCCAGGCGAAGACAGCGGCCTGGGTGCGGTCCATCATGTGCAGTTTGCCCAGAATATTGCTAACGTGCCCCTTGACCGTCTTTTCGCTGATGATAAGCTTATCGGCAATTTCGGCATTGGAGAGTCCATCGGCGATGAGACGCAGCACCTCTAATTCGCGGTCGCTTAGATCGGTGAAGAGATTCGGCGTGTCTCGCCTGGCGCCACGCACCTCCTGCACGACGCGAGCCGCAACACGCGGATGCAACACCGACTCGCCCCGCGCCGCCTTGCGTACCGTGTCGGCCAGTTCATCCGGGCCAATATCTTTTAACACGTAAGAGAGCGCACCCGCCCGTAAGGCCGGAAAAATATACTCATCTTCGTGATAGGAGGTCAGCACAATGATCTGAGAATGCGGGCTGACCTGCTTCACCTTGCGCGTGGCCTCGACTCCGCCGATACCAGGCATCACGAGGTCCATCAACACCACGTCAGGAGCAAGTTCCTCTGCCATACGCACGGCCTCTTCACCAGAATTTGCTTCGCCAAGCACCGTCAGATCGGGTTGCAACTCCAAAAATGCCCGCGTCCCCTGTCGCACCAGTGCATGATCATCGGTGATCAAAAGAGAAATTTTATCGGTCATATACATCCCCTCCTCGTTAACACTACTAACGTTGCGCATTCAGCACTGCCAACTCTTATGTCACTTCGCTATGTGATGAAACCATAGGGCTGCTGGTATCAACGCCCAGACGTTTACAGTTCGCAATGATCCGCGTTCCCTTGCCGGGTGTACTTTCTATCTGCACCTCTCCGCCCAGCGCCTTCAAGCGTTCCTGCATCGAAAAGAGGCCAACGCCCATGCGGTACTCTGGTCTAGTTGCATCAAACCCCTGGCCGTTATCGCTGATAGACAGCGTCACGGTATCCCCTCCCGTAGGGGCAGTGCCTTGCGCCTGCCCTTGCTTCTGCCCTCCCTTGCCCCCGGCGGTCGTTAAGACAATCTGCACAAGGGTGGCGTTGCTATGGCGGGCCACATTCGCCAGGGCCTCCTGTGTCACGCGGTACAACGCCTCCTCTACGGCAAGCGATAATGGCTGCATATGCTCTATGCGCACATTGGCGACGATGTCGGTTTGCCCGGCCCACTGGGTCGCCAGTTCACGCAACGCAGCGTCGAGCCCTTTGCCCTCCAGCGCGACGGGACGCAGTTCACGGATGAGCGAGGTCAGTTCCTGCTGCGCTTGCCGCACTAGCTTCTCCGCCTCATTTAAACGCGCCTCAGCCGCATTGGCATCGCGTTTCAGCAATACCTTCGTCGCCCCCAGTTGCATCCCAATGGCGAAAACCTGCTGCTTGACGCTATCGTGCAGGTCACGGGCCAGGCGGTTACGCTCTTCTAACGAGGCCAGCTTCTGGCGCGTCTGGAGCAGATTCTGCAATTGTTCGGCCATACGATTAAGCTGACGCATCGTCTGCCCCAGCTCGTCCTCCGAATCATCATGGGTGGGAATTGAGAAATTGCCCCGGCTCCATCGGTCCGCCGCCGTCGATAGCTCTTTCAGACGACGCGTAAGCCCGCGCGCGATCAAGTAACCGGAGATAATGCCGGTAATAGCGGCAATCGTGGTGACAACGATGGCGCTGGCTAAGACCAGGCTGAAGAAGCCTGAAATAAATTGCGCCAGGTTGGGCTGGATAAATTTCATTACCAGTGCCCCCTGGATATTTCCCTGCTCCCCGACAATCGGCGCGATTGCCACCATCGTATTGTCCGCCTCTTGATCGACCGCATCAGTCTTGCCTTTCACATCATTCAGGACCGCACGAAGGCGAGCTTGATTTTGCACCGATAGCTGCGCAGCTATCGGCGCACCGGCAGGAACAGGATGCAACCCAATCGAAGCAATAGTTTGACCATGCGTATCTACTACAGCGAGAAAAATAGTATGACCATTCAAAGGTCCCTGATTGGTTGAACTGGCATTAATAATGCGCAACCAGGCAGTCAGTGCTTCGCGGTCAGGCTCGCCATGCACAAAAAAAGGCACAGCCTGCGGGGCTTCTTGTTTGAGAGAACTCAAAATAAAAAGTGGAATATTCAAACTGATAATCAGAAACACAATGGTGATAAATATAATTTCGATCAGCAAAACTGTGACAGCCGCAGTTAATGTGTAGGATAGGGTTAATTTTCCTCGTAACTGCCGAAAAGGCCGTATGAAGCGTTTCTTGAGCATCATCTTTTCCAATCACAAGAGACCAGACGCATCTCTAGTATAACATAGGAGCGCCATAAACGGGTCATGAGATCGATACCATCTCACAACCCGTTTATGGCATTCACGCGCTACTCGTAGCGTAGAACTTCTAGCGGGCGAATGCGGACCGCACCCCAGGCGACGAGAGCAGCCGTGAGCACTGCCAGCGCCGTTGCTCCACCCGTCAGACCGAGCGAGATCAGGGGCGAGACGCTAAGAGCAAGATCGAAGAGCGTCTTTCCCAGCAGACCAACCGCAGTGGCTGCCAGCAGCACGGCCACGAATGCGCCGGTCGCGCCAACAATGCCGTTTTCAATCATTACCTCGCTCAACACGGTCCCACTGGTATAACCAACGGCTTTGAGGATGCCCAGTTCGCGCCTGCGCTCCAGCATCGCCAGGGCAACTGCGTTGGCGATGATGACGATACCGGCCAGCATCGAGAGCGAAGCAAGGGCGATTAACGTTTCCAGGACGCTATTAAGCTGTTGCCCAAAGGAGGCTGCCAGATCGGCCAGACTCTGTACGTTCGCGTTCGGGACGATGGCGCCTAACGTATCCAGCGCCTTGTTGACCTGCGCGGGATCGATCTTCATGTACGTGACGGTGACGACGCCATTCTTGGCTGTACTCAGATCGCTGGCAAGGTCAGCGCCCGCCAGCACATTGCCGACATGATCGCCACCGACGATGCCGTTATAGATGCCAACCACCGTTACTACACGGGTCTTCTTGCCATCCAGGCTGGCGAAGGTCAGCGTATCGCCTGGCTTCAGGTTCATTTGAAATGGACCCGTGCTGGTCAATAGCTCGTTGAGCATAACGTGATTTGTGCCTATATCGCTCGCATTCAGGTTACGGCCCTGGATAATCTTGACCGATGGCGTTGTAGATGCCAGGTTGTATCCCTCTATCATGCTCAGGTAGCTGATAACCGCCTGGCGATCAGTGCCCTTCGCGGTCAACATCGACAATACCGGATTGCCGTTGATTGCTACCGGCTGCTCCTGCGTCAAGAGATCATTGCGCGTCTTTGAGAGACCCGGGATGGTGCTCAGCTTGCTTTGCAGCGCGGTCGTATCCGTTCCCGACGTTGTGGCAATGACATTATAGGTCAGATCCTGGGTAAACGCGCTGTTAATCTGCGCCTGTAAATCCTGTCCCAGCGTCAGCACCAGCCCGATGGAGAAGATGCCGATGAACAGGGCCAGCATAGTAGTCGTCACTCGCGCTCGCTGCCGCCCGATATTGCGCAGCGCCATCTTCATGCTTACCTTCCAGGAACGCGGGCAGAAGATCAGCGCGATGCCCAGCAGGACAACAATGGCTATGGGCAGACCAAACGCGGGCAGTTCCAGATAGACCAGGATCGCCGCGACGATACTCGTGAGTATCAGCGCGCAATACTTGAGATTCAGCTTCTCCGGTACCGGCAGCTTGCTGATCACAAAAACGACCAGCCCGAAGAATGCGCTCAGCACCAGCAGGAAGGCGAAGGTGCCATAGACGGCCTCGACGCCGAGCATCACATCGTTCTTGAGGATCACGATTGCCAATGCGCAGAAGAGCAGCGAGAGCAGCGTCAGTAAACCAACGGTCAGGACGAAACTGCTCTTCTTCCTGCTCTCCGGCAGTTCGCGTATGACATGCAAGGGACGAATGGTCGCTGCCTGTACGATAGGCATCAGGCCGAAGATCAACGCGGTGGCAAAGCCGATAGCCACACCGCCTGCAACCGTCCAGGGATTGATCAGGAAGAGCACATTGACGCCCATATTTTCTAACAAAGCCCGCACCAGGTAGCTGACGCCGATAGCGGCAGCCGCGCCAATGATGCCGCCAACCAGTCCGAGCAAGCCAGCTTCCAGGCCAAACAGCGCGTAGAGATCCATGCGGCGATAACCAGCCGTCTTGAGCATGGCAATCTCGGTTTTGCGCCGCGAGAGTAACACCTGCATCGTATTAACAATGCCAACCCCACCGATGAGGAGCGCGAGCAGGCCCGCAATCTCCAGGAATTTATTAATATTGTCAACCACCGCTTGCTGCGTCTTCAGCGCATCCGCGGCTGTCTGCACCACGACCAGAGGAAATTGCCTGTTCACCGCATCGACCGCGGCATTCGTATGCGCCTGATCTACCGTTGTCATATCAATTGCGCTGTAACTTGCCGGCACATCAGGAGTTGCAGCCCGATAGTCGGCAGCCGAGATGAGTACGAGGTTGCCGGCCTGCGCGAAGCCGCCCGTATTGGCAATCACGCCCGCAATCGTGACATCCAGCGCCTGCCCCGAACCCGTTTGCGATTTGATATAGAGATGAAAGCTATCGCCCGCTTTTTTATGATAGCGGTCCAGGAAATTCTGCGTGACGATGACCTGATTGTTCGCCAGCAACTGCGAGACGCTGCCATTGCCCGGCGTGACAAAGGTTGGAGGCGAGACGATTGGATAGTTATTTGGGTTTACCGCCTCGACAGTAAACGCCTGGAATGACGGCGCGACCGGACTCAAAAAGGCATTTGCATTGCTCATTACGGTGTAATTGGTAATAGTGCCAGCACTTTTCAGATGATCAAAGAAGGCAAGATCGCTCTCCTTGAACGGCGTCCCCTGGGCATTGAGCGCGATATCGCCGCCATTGCTATCACGTACATTGGCCGTGAGCGAGTTCTGGAGCATAAAGCCTGCCAGTTGCAGGGCTACGATAGCCATCACGCCAACGGCGATACAAAACACTGCTAGGACCGTTCGCTGCCCCCCACGGAGCAGCGAGCGCGATGTATAGTTGAAGTACATGGAAGTTTTCATTATCATATTCCTTTCCATCGCAGCTACTGCGTGATGACGCCGTGAGAGCGATCAATCTCGGCAACTTTGCCATCGACGATGCGAATGGCGCGGTCGGCATGCGAGGCCACTACCGGATCGTGGGTGGCGATAATAAACGTTTTTCCGGTCTGCTCGCGTAGCTCAGCAATTAGCTTGAGCACATTTTCGCCGTTGCGCGCATCCAGGTTGCCCGTCGGCTCGTCGGCAATCACAATCGCTGGATCGGTTGCCAATGAGCGGGCAATCGCAACGCGCTGCTGCTCGCCGCCGGAGAGCTGATTTGGCCGATGACCGAGCCGATGCGAGAGGCCGACCAGGGTCAGCAGTTCGCGGGCACGGGCAGAAGGCGAACCCTTATGCTTGCCGACATAAAGCGGCACCTCGACGTTCTCTTGAGCGGTTAAGGTTGGTATGAGGTTGAACGCCTGGAAGACCATACCAATTTTGCTGTTGCGCACCACCGCCAGTTTTCCTTCGCTCATCCTGGTAATATCGACGTCATCGATCAGCACCTGCCCGGTCGTGGGATTGTCCAGGCCCGCGATAATGCCCAGCAAGGTGCTTTTGCCAGAACCGGAGGGTCCAACGATAGAGACAAATTCGCCGCTTATAATCTGAAAACTGATGCCTTTAAGAATATCAATACACTCGTGGCCCAATGGAAGATTTTTGGTGATATCGCGCACATCCATCACAATTTTCGTCTGCGCCGGTTTTGTTTCGGGAAGAAGTTCTTTAACCATAATAATTTCTGCTCCTCTTTCTGCTTTTAATTTGCGTTACCATCGCTAGATCAATAACTTGTCTAAAGCATAAGCGAGAAGCAGATTTTTGTTATGCGTCTGGAGACGTGTTCTTGATAAGACTTTGGGCGGGGTTATGGCACTGATAGCAGTAAGCCAAAACATCATTATATTTATCTATTGAATAGGGCGAAAACGCATATTATAATAGTGGAAGGGGCGGACCAAATGGACATAGTGCTGGCAAGGATACAGGAGCAAGCAAAAGCAGAGATTTTTCGCATTACATAACATGCTCTGGAGGAGATGGATGCCGAAGAGATTACGTTGGCCGAAATCCTTGCAGCTATCGCAAATGGTCAGATATTGGAGCATTATACTGAACATAAACGCGGTCCATGCTGTCTGCTCTATGGTCAAACTTACCAAAAGCGCCCTCTCCATATCGTTTGTACAACAGCGCAGCCAGTACTAATTATTATTACAGTTTATGTGCCATTGCCCCCAAGTGGGTAAATCCAATGCGGAGGAGAAGAGCATGAAATGCAGCATTGAAGGCTGCCCAGGCGATTACGAGCAGCGTGAGGTTGTGCATACAGTACATCAGGGCAACCGCATCATCGTTATCGATCATGTCCCCGCCGAAGTCTGTACAATCTGTGGTGATGTGCTGTTCACACCCGAAACAGTGCGCAAAATTGAGTTTCTGCGAGACACTTTTGAGCCCCCGATACGCACCGTTCCATTATATGACTTCGCACAGGCAAAATCAGCATAATAGCATGATCTCTTACACGGATGAGATGACGCGTTCCCCACGCATGAACCCGATCAGGAAGGCAGGGGCGGGATGGCGAGATTGTTCAATGGCTTTGATGACCGCTTCACGGTCGTAATCGACGCGCCGCAACTGGATGCTGTGGCCCTGCTCGTCGGCATCAAGCAGGGCGTAGGTTGCTTGCAAGCCGGGAGTGACAGGGTTGCTGACGCTGCCCAGATTGACGACATGTATCTTGCCAACCTGGCGATCTAGCGGAATGTGGGTATGTCCGACGATGACCAGATCCGCCCCGCAGCCTGCCAGTCGCTGCTCCAATTCGTCATCGTTATGCTTAGGCTGGAGACCAGGCCCGTCATCTTGGCCTGGAGAAGCGTGGACGCCGAGTACGCGCGTGCCATCCGGTAACGTAGTACGAACTTCTAGCGGCAAATTCGTGAACCAGTCCAGCCAGCCCGCAGCACTGACATAGCCTCTGGTCCAGGAGAAACTCCTTGCCAGTTCTATGACCCGTGGCAGCAGGGCGGGATCTTTCAGCGCATTCTCCGGGGGTATCGGCAGATCCTCCGTCATCATATAACGATCTGTATTCCCACGCGTGAAGCTAGCATGGGGAAGTGCGGTAATTTTCTCAAGCGGGGTAACTGGATCGTAGCCTATAGCGGAAAAATCTCCCAGCACCCAGTATGCATCAACTGCGCCCTGGCTCTGGATATCGGCCAGAACAGCATCCAGAGCGAGCGGATTCCCATGAATATCTGAGAGGATAGCCAGACGCATAAGCAGCTCCTTCGTTCTTTTGCACTTAGATATAAAATATAGGAGATGAGTTATCCCTGGCATTATCTTACCATATCATTCCCATTGGAAAATGGCGTTTGTTCCCACCCTACGAGCATGAGACCAACGTTGAAAACTTGCATCTTTCCCCCACACTCCCTATAATGCATCTACAGGGCTTGAGAGCCCCTGGGAGGGATCACAAAATCGCATGGCACAAACAGCGCAACCGCTGCATCATCAGAGAGACGAGTATGGCTATCCAACACAACCGGATTCACGGCGCAAACTACGCGACCTGAGCGTCCATACCAGCAAACGCATCCTGCTCACGGCCATTTACGGCTTTATGAGCGTGATCGGCTGCTTCCTCTGGCTTGGCAGGTTGACCCAAAAACAGCCGAAATTGATGCCGCAGACCTTTCATCCCAGGCGCATTCTGGTGATTCGCCTCGACCTCATCGGCGACCTCGTCCTGTCGCTCCCGGTCGTGCGCCTGCTGAAACGCGCCTATCCCGAGGCGGAGATTGATCTGTTGGCGATCCCATCAAGTGCGAAGGTGGTTGCGGCTGACCCCGATCTGACCGAGATTATTGCTTACGATCCCAATATCTGGCGACGCCCAAAAGCTTTGTTCCAGCTCCAGAACTGGCGCGAGGCAAATACGCTTCTGCGTAACCTGCACGCACGCCAGTACGATCTGGCGGTGAGCGTTTTTGGTCCGTGGGCAGCAATTATGGCGGTGGCGAGCGGCGCGAAGAGACGCGTGGGCTTTGGACGCGAAGGCTATCCAGGCTTTATGACCGATAACGTACCAGGGCGACACTGGGACCCGCGCGATCATCTCCACGAGGTCGATTATTGCCTGCGACTCGCACAGGCGGCGGGCGCGACCATCCGCGCCGGTGATCGCTTTCCCCGCCTCTACGTCGATCCTCAGGCCCGGCAGGAGGTCGATGCGCTGCTACTCGAAGCAGGCTTACAGCCAGGAAAGCCACTCATTGCCTGCCACGTCAGTTCGAATAACGGTCAATCGAAGCGCTGGCCCATCCCGTACTGGGCGACGCTGATCGACCGCCTCATTGGAGACACCGGCGTTAACGTTGTGTTGACCGGAGCGCCCACCGATCTTCCATTGCTTGAAGATGTTACCCGACGCCTGCACACGCATCCAATCAATCTGGCAGGCAAAACAAGCCTGGCGCAGCTCGCCGCCCTGTTGCAGCACGCCGATCTACAGATTAGCGGCGATAGCGGACCTATGCATATTGCAGGCGCGGTCGGTACTCCCGTGATCGCTATTCACGGCCCCACTGATCCCGCTTTAAGCGGTCCTGTCAGCCCTAATGCGACCATTCTGCGCAGTGACATCTGGTGTAGTCCATGCTATGCTACAAAAGGCCCTGCCGATTGCCGCTTCTATACGACTCAGTGTATGAAGGATATCACTCCCAGCCGCGTTTTTAGCGTTGCGCGAGATATATTGCAGAAAAACGCTTTGCTGCCAGCCAATCAGGAGACACGCGAATGAGTGCGATGATACAACATCTATCCGATCCAGCCCTACCAGAGGCGGTCGAGGCCAATTTCGCGGAAGAGATGGCCTGCATGGCGCGCAGCTTCCCAGGTGGAGAACTACGTGAAAATGCTGGCATATTGCGCTTTTTCACGGGCGCTTCGGGCTTCAATGGGGTTTTGCGTACAAGAATTGAGAGCAGCAATAGCGCATATATTCACACGCTGATTGCGGAAACCCTCGATTACTTTCGTGCGCGTAAGGTTGGCATTGGCTGGCCTGTAACTCCCTTAACGCAGCCGTCCGACCTGGGTCGCTATCTAGAAGCTCACGGCCTGACCCTGAAAGGGACTGATACGAGCATGATCCTGGATATGCAGCAGATGAGTAACGACCTGCCTGCGCCTGCCAGTTTCACAATCAAAGAGGTTGAAGATGGTGAGGCGTTGCAGCTATGGCGCACTATCACTATTCAGGGCTTCGAGACTTCGCAGGAGATAGGCCAGTTCTACCACGATGCCTACGCCAGGCTGGGCTTTGGCAAGGACATGCCCTGGCATCACTATATCGGCTGGCTTCACGGTGAACCCGTTGCCATCTCTTCGCTGCTCTTACACGCTGGTATCGCTGGCATCTACGGCGTCGCCACCATTCCAAAGGCCAGAAAGCTGGGACTTGGTACCGCTATGACCCTTCACGCCCTCCACAAGGCGCAGAAACTGAGATATCGGATAGCAGTCCTGGCACCGTCAAAAATGGCTGTCAATCTCTACCGTCGCATTGGATTTTCTGACTATACGAAAACGCAATTTTATAGGTGGTCCCCAGACCAATAGATGTAGATTATGCATAGACAACATATTACATTACCGCCAGATGCACATATCCTGGTGGTCAAACTGGCCGGCATCGGCGATTTACTGCTTGCCACTCCGGCATTACGAGCGTTGCGTGAAAGCTATCCGCAGGCGCGCATCGATCTCCTGGTCACACCCGATTCGGCTGGCCTGCTCAACGGCTGGAGCGCCATCGATCATATTATCGTGCTGGACAAATATCTTTTCGACTATCCTCACCAGATGATCATCCATCCGGCGAAACTGCTACAGCTCGCGTTCCTCTGGAATACGTTGCGTGCGGGTCGCTATCACGCTGTGCTGCTGCTGCACCATCTCACCCTGCCCTTCGGTCGCTTGAAGCATCAGGCATTGATGCGCGCGACCGGAGCGAAGTGGCGCGTCGGGCTGGACAATGGGCATGGCTGGTTCCTGAATGTACGCATCAAAGATCATGGCTTCGGCGCCATGCACGAGGCCGCATACAATATGGCGGTGGCAGAAGCCGTCGGAGCGATCATCAACGATAAAAGGTTGTTTGTGCCGTTGAGCGACGAGGAACGCGCAAAGGCGCACGCCCTGGTCTATAGCGAAGATCCACCCGAGCGCATCAAACATCCCTTGATTGCCTTCCATCCTGGCAGCGGCGGCTACAGTACGGCTCGTCGCTGGGCTCCTGAGAAGTTTGCTCACCTGGCCGACACGCTTTACCATGACGTTGGCGGTCAATTGCTGCTGATGGGCGGACCGGAAGAGATTGAGTTGCATCAGCAGATCATGGCTATGATGCAGTCAGGGATGCCGGTGAGGAGTCTGGCGGGCAAGGGCAGCATCAAAGTCGCGGCGGCGGCGCTGGAGCTGGTCGATCTCTTCGTGGGCAACGATTCAGCTCTGATGCATCTGGCAGTGGCGGCGGGAACGCCCACCGTGGCAATCTTCGGCCTGACCAATCACAAAGCCTGGGGACCATATACCGGCGATGGCAACAATCCACGAGCCGCAGTTGTACGGCTCGATCTCCCCTGCATGCCCTGCTTCTATAGCGGTCACTTACTCGGCACGCCGGAAGGATGCGCCACCCGCGACTGCCTCGCTATGCTAGGCGTCGATCCCGTTGCGGTGGCTGCTCGCAGGATGTTGCGCGCACAGGAAGCTGAGAATCATCGATAAGCTTGCCTTTTTATATGCCAGGTCAAAAAACCTGCCACACGCGTGCTGTGCCGTCGAGGCTGGCAGAGGCGATGCGTTTGCCATCGGGCGACCAGGATACCGAGTTGACTCCCAGCGTATGGCCGCGATAGGTCAGCACATTCGTTCCGCTTGCCGCATCCCAGATGCGTACGACCTTTTCGGGGCTAGTTGAAGCCGATGCGATATGCTTGCTATCCGGCGACCACGCCACAGTAGTAACGGGAGATGTGTGGCTGGTATAAGTTAGCAGCAGCGTTCCCTTTATGGCATCCCAGACTTGAACGCCGTGGGTATTGCCGAAAAAAAGATTACCGTACGCCGAGGCGATACGCGTGCCATCGGGCGACCACGCCACCGCATTGATCGGCACGGGATGCTTGAGAGTAAGGAGCGGCGCAGCGGTAAGCGCATCCCACACCTGGACGGTTGCATCGACGCTGGCGGACACGATATATTTGCCCCCTGGCGACCAGGCCACAGATGAAACCGCGGCGGTATGCCTGGAATAGGCCACCAGCAAGCTTCCTGTACCAGCATCCCAGATCTGCGCGGTTTTGTCTTCGCTACCGGAGACGATGCGCGTGCCATCCAGCGACCAGGCGAGAGATGATACCGGAGCGGTATGACCACTATACGTCTGAAGGTGAATGCCCGTCAGCGCATCCCAGACTTGCACGACATGCTCCCCTTTAAAAAAATCGTTGCCGCCGCCCGAGGCGATGCGCTGATTTGTCGTTCCAGGTGACCAGGCGAGCGCATTCACATTGGTAGTATGGCCGCGATAGACAAGCGGGTGCGCACCACTAGTAGCATCCCAGACCTGCACCGTCTGGTCCGAGGAGCCTGAGGCTATACGCTCACCCCCCGACGACCAGGAGACTGAGCTCAGTGCGTTCGAATGTCCTGTATACGTTACCAGCGTGCTTCCTGGCGCCGATTGTTGCGTCGGATGAGCAAGCGCCCACAATGCCAGTCCGCCACCCACTTCAGCCAGCCCGATAATACCCAACGCGCCCGCTAAGAAGATGCGACGTGAACTACCGTGTTTCTCTTCCTGTAAGGGCTGCGGTCTGGTGACGGCCATAGTAAACGAGGAATGGAAGGATGATCGCTCAGGAGAGGGCGCAGGCATGGTAGCCGGCAATTTAGCGGCAGAGGTTGATAGTTCGGAGGTCATTGGCAGATAGTCTCGGCAGGCATGTTCAAAGGCATCGGCGAACTCTTGCATACTGGCAAAGCGGCGGTGGGGATCTTTCTCCAACGCTTTGAGCACAACCGCCCCTATAGTGGCAGGCAGATCGGAGACGTGCTGATGCAGAGGGGGCGGAGGCGCGTGCAGGTGCTGGGTGGCTATCTCTGCCGCAGTGCCATAGAAGGGATGGCAACCGCAGAGCCATTCGTAGACGATGACCGCCAGAGAGTACTGATCGCTGGCCGGGCGCGGCTTGCCCTGGATCTGCTCCGGGGCCATGTAAGCGATTGTACCCACGATCTCCTGCATGCCTTGCGAACGCGAACTATGGGCCACCACCGCAATGCCAAAGTCGCTGAGCAGCAGTTCATTGTGACGACCCAGCAACATATTCTCCGGCTTGATATCGCGATGGATCAGCTTTTCGTCGTGCGCATATTGCAACGCAGACGCAGCCTGCTTAAAATAGGTGAGCGCGACATCTAGCGGTAGCCGCGTTCCCTTAGGATAACGCTGGCGCATGGTGCCGTTGGGGGCGTAACTCATCACAAAAAAGGGGATATCGTTCTCCACATCAAAATCAAGGATGCGCACGATATGCGGATGCTCCAGGCGAGCGATAGTGCGCGCCTCTGCCAGAAATTTTTCCGCGTCGTTACTTGATAGATGGGTAGCAAGCAGTTTAATGGCGGTCTGCGTACCCAAACGCAGGTGCTCACCGAGATAGACCTGAGCAAATCCCCCCTGCCCAAGCAAGCGTATCAGACGATAGTTCCCCAGCCGCTGACCTATATCGCCGACCATGACCGATCTCTCCTTCAGATATGAGGCATCCCCTCTATTGCGCAATAGTCCTTTTCAAGACCTTTATCCCTGCAATGATTCTCTCATTATTTATGATAACGAAGATATTCATGCGCTGGTGATTTTTAGGTACTGATTGTTACGCATAAGGGCGCTGGTTTATTACCATTTGCCCGAACATTTTTCGCTATTCATCTGACATCAGGACATCTTCTCTCCGCTTTTTGTGCTATCGTGTGAAAAAAGTAGAAAAAGGAGTATACATTATGGCTGAACAACTGATGGAGACGATGGTCCGCACTGCTCTGTGGCAGCAGTTTGGCGCGGCCATCGATATGCTGGAAAACGCCCTGCTGGCCTGCCCCGCCGCCCTGTGGAGAGAGCGCCTCTGGAGCGCACCCGCGGACCGGCCCCTGCCGCCGTGGTTCCCACCGGAGTTCGCGGAGTTCTGGTATATCGCGTATCATACGCTCTTCTGGTTCGATTTGTATCTTTCAGGTTCCCCGGAGGAAGACTTCACTCCGCCCGCGCCCTTTCTCTGGACTGAGAACGATCCCGCCGTGTCGCCCGAACGGCCCTATACGAAGGAGGAGCTGCACGCCTATCTCGTGGCGACGCGCCAAAAGTGCCATGCTCAGCTTTCCGCGCTGACCGACGAGCGAGCGCGCCAGACCGTCTCCTACCCTTGGACCGACGAGCAGGACGTCAGCTTCCTGGAGTTACTCTTATACAACATGCGTCATGTGCAAGAACACGCGGCCCAACTGAGCCTTTTTCTCGGGCAGCATGGCGTCCCGGACGAGGAGCTCGCCTCGGTCGCACGCGCGAAGGATGAAGCTGCATTCAGCTCTGAACATTCCCAACAGGAGCGAGCTTCCTCTTCACCGGACGAGTGAAATTGCCGATCTCGACGTCGGGCGCCTCCCGCTTCACTGTCTCGATCAAGGTGCGCACCCCCAGCGCCTTGCCCATCGAGTCGAGCGCGGGCATGCGCGGCAGGAGCACTTCGGGATCGATATTCAGGTTGCGCAACTGGATCAGCCGCAGGCCGGTCTCTTTGATCAATGAGAGCAACGCTTCTACCTCGCGCTCGCGATCAATCATGCCAGGGAAGCAGAGCAGGTTGATCGAGCTGTACAGACCGGCATCACGGGCGCGCTTGAGTGATTCTTTGACATCTGCAAAGCTGTATCCTATCGGGCGATAGTACGCGGTATAGGTTTCAGGATGGCCGGAGATGGTGCTGACGCGAATGGTATCCAGCCCGGCATCGTAGAGTCGTTGCAACCAGCGCGGATTGCTGGCATTGGTGTTGATATTGATCACGCCTCTATCGGTAGCTGCTCGCAGGCGTTTGATGGCTTGCTCAATACGCCGCCATTGCATCAACGGCTCCCCTTCGCATCCCTGTCCAAAGCTGACAATCGCATCCTCGGCCCCCTCCAGGTGCGGCAGGGCGACTGCTACGATTTCATCGACCGTGGGGATAAAGGTCAGGCGGTCCTGGGGCGAGATCAGATCCTCCTCTTCCTGCTTGGAGATGCAGCCAATACAGCGCGAGTTGCAGCCGGGCGAGACGGCTATCGCCATTTCCCAGCGCGCGAAGAAGAGATTGCTGGCGGTCGGACAGGAGTAATCCAGTGCGCAATGGGCATGCTGGGCAATGATGCGATTAGCGGGATCAGCCGCTTGCTTTTCTTTTACCAGGCGCTCTAATGTGCGACGATTGAAAGCGCGCGGATGCCACTTGCGCGGATCATCCGTTTTTAAAGCTGCTACATACAGCCGTCCATTCAGGCCCGCCACGGCGCTATAACCAAAGAAGGGCAATGGCTCCGTTCCCGGCACCTTCTCGTATGCTGGCAACAGGGTGCGCGTATAGCCGATGGGCAAAAGGGCGGCAACAGCCCAGCCGCGCACTTGCGGCAACACCTGTCGCTCGCCGCTGCGCTTTCGCCCCACAGCCAGGCGATCAGGCATCATCGAGAGCGTAACGCCGTCAGGCAGCGGGATCAGGTCAGCGGCATCCAGGAAATGATCGCCGAAGGACAGAGCCTGCAAACGCGGCTCCTCGCGTATCTCCCCATCGGAGGTACTATAGATTACATATGGCGTTGGCATGAGTATCCTTTGTGAGTCGAACGCATCCTAGTGCATGGGGGGAGGCGTTGCCGGAACTCGCGGGCTGGTGGGGCGCTCATCGGCATACTCTTCATCAAAAAAGCGCGGGAAACCGCCAGTGATCCCCGTCTGAGCCTGAGCCGCTATACGTTGCTCCAGTTCGCGCGTATCCTCGTACACGAAGCAGAGCAAAATATGGTCGCCGCGCATACTCTGGCACATATGACGAATGCGTGGGTGCTCCCCCTCCATCCAGGCATTGACCATTGCCTCCAGGGCAGATAGACTATCGCCGCATTGCGCACTATCAAAGCCTTTAAACCTGTACACCGTTCTTTATATCCTTTCGAGCAAACATCTTCAAACCACGCATCAGCAGCTATCTTCCGTTATAGCCGCTGGCTATTGTATCATTCCAGTAACGAATTTACCAGCATTCCAAAGAAAAGAGAGGCAGAATATGCAACAAGATTACCCTATCTTGGAATATGATAACACACCAGAAGCAATAATTGAACCTAAGCATCTGCTCAAACCCATTGATATCCCGGAGCATGCCGTCGTCTGTTTTTTTCAAGATATTATCACGCAGTTGTCACAGCAGCATACTATGCATGTCGTTAAACGTCTACGGAGCGAGATCGGCACGAACCCGGTTTACGAGGTCGAATTTCAGGGTCGGCGTCTGACCGTTTTTCACCCGGGAGTAGGAGGGCCGCTGACAGCAGCAGTGCTTGAAGAGGTTATCGCGCTGGGGTGCCGCAAATTTATTGCCTGTGGCGGCGCAGGCGTGCTCAATGGCGATCTTGCCCTCGGGCATATTGTCGTGCCAACAGCCGCCATCAGGGACGAGGGCACATCCTATCACTATCTGCCACCAGCCAGGGAGGTCCCTGCCAGCTCGGAAGGCGTAGCAGCCATTGAACGCGTGCTGCAAGAGCATCACTGCGATTATGTCCTCGGCAAGACCTGGACCACCGACGCCATTTATCGCGAAACGGCGCCGAAAGTGCAGCGGCGCAGAGCGGAAGGCTGCCTGACCGTTGAGATGGAAGCGGCCTCCTTTTTCGCCGTCGCGCAATTTCGCAACGTGCAGTTCGCGCAAATGCTCTATGGAGGTGATGATCTGAGCGGCGAGCAATGGGACTCGCGCCACTGGGATAAGCATACCTCCGTCCGCGAAAAGCTCTTCTGGCTCGCGGCGGAGGCATGTTTGTTGTTATAACTTACAGCGTAATTGCTATTACGCCGTAACTCGCTTTACTTCGATCTGACCATCGCGCACGCGCGTCTCATAATGGGGCGCGTTTACCGTCGCTGGGCCGGTAAGCACGCGCCCATTGCGCACGCAGAAGCGAGCTCCATGCCAGGGGCATTGCACCACATCGCCCGTTAGCGTGCCTTCGTCCAGGGGTCCGCCAGCGTGCGGGCAGGTCGCGCCCATCGCATAGATGTTCTCGCCCTGGCGCAGTAAGATGAGCGGGACATTCGCAGCAACTACGCGATGGAGCTTATTCTCCTCCAGGCTCGCCAGCGGCAATACTGCCTCAAATTCTTCAGCGCCGTGCTCCCACGCGGCATGATTGACGGCGGTGCCCTTCACAAAAACCATATCGCCGCCAAAATACGCTGCCGATAAGACCGCGAGCAGCCCGACAAAGCCCAGGATGGCCGCAGCCACGCTTTCGTTCGAGCCGTTGAGCAGGCGCAAGATCAGCGAAACGATATACAGCACTGTTGCCGCCACATTCAGTAACGCGTGATAGAGTCCCACGCGTCGCTCAGCCCCATAGGTATCGCTCCAGTCAGCAAAGCCGGTTATCGCCGATGCCAGCGCGCCCACCAGACCAATAATCACGCTCACCAGGGCGGCGTGCGCGGCCCAGGTCGACGCGACAGGCGAGATCAGCCAGATAATATCAAAAATAGCCGCCATCAACCATGCGCCCAGCGGCACATCGGTTATCGCGGGATGCAGCGGATGCCCAAGCCATGTGCCATTGAGGAAGCTTCTGAAGCGGCGCGGGGGCTTGCGCTGCGAGCCTATTATCACCTGGATACCATGCTGCAACCCATCACTCAGCCGCTCCACAAAAGGCTGAGGCGGCGCGGGCGCGACGGGCTCACTCGTTGAAACAGCGACAACGTTTCCCTGACAACCACAGGTCTCACACATTATGTAGCTCCTTTACTATGCGCTCTGTATCGCTCTTACTAACATCTTCACCAGGCATGCATGCGGCAGAAAAAGAATTGGGAGCTTCATCCCCCCGGCAGCTCCCAATCCATGACGGTATCGATCCGGCACTGTGACGATACTCTACTGGTTATATACCCTATAAATTGCAGAAAGTCAATAATTTACTTGACTTTCTTGACATTGGAGCGTATTGTTGATTATACTACCCTCGAATTTACAGGAGGTTATGGAATGGCCACAAACTGGAATCAGCGTTTTTTTGCCAGCACGCGGGGGCGCATCATCACCTTGCTGCGTCGTGCCAGCCGCACGGTGGATGAGCTGGCTCAGGCGCTTGGCCTCACCGACAACGCCGTGCGCGCTCATCTCAACACGCTTGAGCGCGATGGCTTTGTGCAACAACGAGGCGCGCGGCGCGGAAACAGCAAACCCTCCTATGTCTACGATCTCACTCCCGCCGCCGAACAACTCTATCCGAAAGCGTATGGGGCGGTGCTGCAACAGTTGCTGGCGGTGCTTTCCAGCTCTCTGCCACCAGAGGAGTTGGAAACGATCTTGCGGCAAACGGGCCGTAACATCGCTGCCAGATGGAGTAACCCATCTGATGATCTGCGGGAGAGGCTGCAAGTTGCCGTCAACGTGCTCAATGAGTTGGGAGGGATGGCGGAACTTGAACGCTCTAATGGCGATTACTGCATCCAGGGGTATAAGTGCCCCCTGGCCATCGCCGCCCAGGAGCATCCAGAGGTATGCCGCCTCGCCGAGTCGCTGCTCACGGAACTGGTGGGGGTTCCGCTGCAAGAGCAGTGCGAACACGGCGAGACGCTCCATTGTCGTTTCGTCGTTTCCGGTCACGAACCGTAGGGACCCGCTTTAGCGCGTCCGCCGCGCGATTTATCGCGTTCCCCGTAGGGAGGGACCCGATTTATTGCGTCCGCCCACTTTGGCGACCTGAAGTGAGCGGCTAGACATCTCGCATGTCCGCGCCCAGCCGTCGTAATTCCTCGAAAAAATGGGGATAGCTTTTAGCGATATGCTCGCTTCCGGTCAGAGTCAGCCCACGGGAGCTTCTCATTGCCACAATCGCCAGAGCCATCAGCAGGCGGTGATCGTTGTGCCCATCGACAACGACGCCGCCCTCGACGCCTTGAGGCCGCCCCTGCACAATGATGGCATCCTGTCGCGGCAACACGGCGCAACCGGCCCGCCGCAGTTCAGTACAAAGATCGTTAATGCGGTCGGATTCTTTATAGTGCAGGTTCTCAATATTATAGAAGACGCTCTCACCTTCGGCAAAGCAAGCCAGAGCCACCAGCACAGGAATACAATCGATGACCGGATCGCCGTTTAGCTCGATACCATGCAAGCGCCGCCCTCCGCGCAATATCACCGTCTCACCATCGCGCCGCAGATCGCATCCCAGCGCCTGAAAAGCTGCCAGTAACGCCTCGCCTACTTCATCGCCAGGGCGCAGACGCTCCAGCCGGATCTGGCTCGCCGGATCATTGGCAGCCGCGCAGATAGCGAGCAGGGCCGCCGCCGATGGATAGTCGCCGGGGATGCTATAGGTGCCGGGACGATATTGCTGTCCAGCCGCGATAGTAAAGTGGCGCAGCGCCGGATCATGATCCACCACAATACCCGCCTCTTGCAGCACAGCAAGCGTCGCGCGTACCAGCGGCTGCGACTTCAACTCATCCACCACCTCGATCTCTAGCGGTTCTCCAATCAAGGGAGCGAGGAAGAGCAGGGAGCTGAGATATTGCGAACTACGCGCACCCGAAATGGCGACTTCGCCACCATGCAATCTCCCACCATGAATCGTGATAGGAAGATAACCATCCGCTCCCGTCCCTTCGCAGGTTGCTCCCAGACTGGTAAGCGCCTCTAACAGCTCGCGATTCGGGCGCTTGCCCAGCGATTGTGGATGATCGGTCACAAACGTCGCCTGCCGTAATAATGCTCCCAGGCCGAGCAGCAGGCGAAAGACCGCGCCGGCATTGCCAACATTGATGGTAATCGGCTCTGGACTATGTGGACGCCCCACGCCGCGTACCTGCAAGACCTTTCGCGACTCATCCTCCCACGCCAGCCTGGCCCCTAGCGCCTCGCAGCCACGAAAAAGCGCCTCGCTATCATCGCTCTCCGCCGGAAAGAGCACGCGGCTCTCGCCCTCCGCTAAAGCCGCGGCGAGCAAGTAGCGCAGAGTATAATACTTGGAAGATGGCACTTCAGGCGCACCATAGACGCGGCTAAACGGCGCAAGGTATAATTTTTTCATCGTCCACGGCATATCTTCTCGCATACGCTTCCTTCCAATATTACATGTTCGCGCCAGTATCTCACAACGGTTTCAAGATAATGCAAAGCTGTTCCTCATTGTAAGCTATTTGATCCCTGACAACAAGGCTTGCGCGGAGAAAATCAGGGCTTCTCAAAAGTCGCTGCGCGCTCTGACTCCTCGCGCCTTCGGCGCTCACAGGGGAGAGGAAGGTGCTGGCTGTGGGCTGTGCCCACAGCCAGCACCTTCCTCTCCAGAACGGCTCGCATGCGAGCCGTTCTGTATGAAAAAACAACGTTTGAGAAGCCCTGCGGAGAAAATAGCCTTTACTTTTTAAAATTTTCCAACACGAAAAATACATCTGCTTACTTATGTGCTGTCTATTGTTCATTTTTGCTATTACAGCGCAGCATACAAAGATATTACACTGTAGTAACAAATTGCTTCATAGAAAGTACATTAAAAATATTATAGTTTCTCGATAAGAAAACATAAATTCGCTTGAAGTTCTCTGAATATTTTGCTATACTTGAATTTATTCCCTAAAAATAGCTTGACAGGAGGCAATTAGTATCGTGAAGCAAGAACAAATAATCATTGTAGGAGCAGGCATTATCGGGCTATCAACGGCTTATGCGCTCTTAAAACAAGGGATGAAACATGTCACGGTGCTCGAACAGGCGTCAGTTGACCATCAGCGAGGGACTTCAAGCGGGCTCTCGCGGCTCCTGCGCTTTGAGTATGGTGCTGACCTGTTCTACTCTGAAATGGTCCGGCTGAGCCTGGAACGCTGGCAGGCGCTGGAGCTGCTCTCAGGGCAGTCGCTTTATACCCCGACGGGGCTGCTTGTACTGGGAAATGAAGATGACAGCTTTACCAGGGCCAGTCACCACCTTCTCCAGGATATGGGCCTTCCAATCGAACGTCTCTCTCGCCAACATTGTACAGCGCACTTTCCACAGTTTAATACGCAGCCATACAACTTTCTTACTTATAACCCCAATGCCGGTATGCTCCACGCCTCTACCTGTCTGCGAACGCTTAAAAAGCTCGTCGTTGATCTTGGCGGTCATATTTATGAGAAGAGCCGCGTCACCCATCTGACATGCGATAAACAACATCAACCTGTACGCCTGCACCTGACCGGCGGCGAACAGATGGCGGACCGCGTCGTACTGGCAACGGGTCCGTGGGTCCACAAATTGCTGGCCGAGCTTTGTCTGCCCATCAGCATTACACGTCAGCATCTGCTCTACTTCGCCAATCTCCCGTCTTCATCATTCGCATTACACGCATTTCCAGCTTTTATGGCTGGTGAGCTCTACGGCTTTCCTATTCACAATACCTGCGTAGGCACCGGCCCGAGCTGGCTTAAAGTCGCATCGCATATTTTTGGCAGCCCCATCGATCCAGACGAGACCCCTGTGGCAGATAACTATATGATTATGCGCATTACTGAGAAATTAAGCACGATCCTGCCTGCACTCCAGAAAGCTGTATTGGCCCATGTGGACGTTTGCATGTATGATGTGAGCCTCGACGAAGATTTTATCGTGGATCACCATCCCGCCGACTCCCGTATTGTTTTTGCAACCGGGCTGACCGGTCATGGTTTCAAGTTCGGTCCAGTTCTGGGTGAACTGCTCAGCAGCTTGCTCTGTGACACAGATCCGGTTGTGCCACTGGACCGCTTCCGCTTAGCACGTTTCACCCAGCCAATAGCTACACGAACAGGCTCCGCAGCCTGAAGACGAGTGCGAGGGGATGCTTCTCCGGCTCTCCTCGCGCTCCCCTTACCCGCCAGCGCCCCAAAGGTATGTGCTGAAATAGAGGCCAGTGGTAATCACAATGTTCACAATGGTAAACACCAGCCCGATAATTGAAAGGCCAATCCCCCAGAGCACTACGGTCCGTAAAGCTGTGATATGTCGATTAGAAAAACCGATGAACAGGCCTGCGACCGCAAAGGGCAGGCCACAGACGGGGAAAAACGCCGTGATGATACTAAACACCCCCAGGATAAAGCCCGTCACCACATGCCTTCTCTGACTCTCCGTCAAAGGGACCGCCACCAGTGGCGCAGCAATTTTCTCCAGCACGCTGCCCTGAGACGCTTTACGGAACAACATTGGCTGAAGCCGTAACCGCAACTGGTCACTCTGCATACCCTTGCTACCATGCTCCCGTGACGATTGCATTCTCCACCTCCATCTCATCCTCTGCTCAGTTCTCTTTTTGAACCATATATTCCGTGCCACATGATATGAGCCAGTAACACGCGATGGGTTCAAATAGATAGATACCTGAATAGAGGTTCTTCCTCCAAAGGAAAACATCGTCTCTAAATAAAGTATAATCGCGCCATCTAATCTACTTTCTGTGTCAGTCCGCATTCAAGCGCAACACCTGACCCATCGAGGAGCGAGCGACCACGCGCACAACAAGGCTCAGTGTTACTATACAGAGTGCAACCAGCGCCGCCAGGGCTATCCCCAATGACGAGGGAACGACTATCTGAATCGGCGGCACGCTCTGCGCCAGATAGAATGCCGCGGTGCTCATATCGCCGGTAATTGTATTTTGCGTCACGCTCGTGAAAACCAACTCCGGGACAACCATCGCCGTAAAAATGGCCCCAAACACCATACTGAGAATGACTGCGGTGGTATAGGTGATGCACTGCTCCCACATGACGGTCAGGGCAATCTGTCCCTGTGACGCGCCGATGGCCCGCAGCACGGTGAAGTTGAGCAGGCGACTTCTCACATTCAGCCAGGAGACCAGCACGCTGCCAATGAGAGCTAAAAGGAGCGCGGCGATAGCGCCCGCTGCCAGCACGCCCACAAGCGTGAGGTAAAGTGGCTCCTGGTAGAGATTAGCCAGGATCGAGCGACGATCAAACATTGTCTCCAGGCTCAAGCTACCTGTGCTCAACGCCTTGCGCACGCTCCTCAACGAAGCGGGATCGTCTAGCGTGCGCAACCAGACAGCGTTAATCGGTATCAGCCACTGGCTATTAACATCGTGGAGCGCGGTGTAAATGGCGGCGTAGCTCTGATAATCCACCAGTACGCCCGAACCCAGGTCGCTATTTGGACTTGGGATATGCGCCACTTCAGCGACCGCCACAAATTTTACCGGGTCGGAAAGACTATTCGTGGCGCTGCTAACTGAGAAGTCAAGCGTAAAGCTGGCGCCGGGAGTCAGATGCAACGTGTCCCACACGGTAGCATCAACAATAGCCGGCACGACCTTACTGCTAAGCGCCGCAGCCCGCCGCGCCACCAGTTGCTGCATCAGCGTGTCAAGCGGCTGAGACGAATCTCGCGTGGTCCAGAGCGCGGTGCGGCCAAATGTGCTGGCATCAACGGCTTTGAAGTCGATGGGGAGCGTCGTGGCCCTTGATCCTATAAAAGCATTGGCAAACGCGACGTAGCCGACTGTTGCCGAAGTCACCCCGGGAATATGATGGTACTGAGCGGTCGCATCCGCGAGATGAGAGGCGGGAAAGATATCAGCCTCGGGAAGAGTGCCGCTAAAGTCGGCGCCGCTCTGATAGGCTGCAACATCAACGACGCGCTGCGACTGTGAAGAGATACAAATCAGCGTGAAGATGGCGAAGGCAGACGCCAGGGTGAGTAACATACTCATGCGTACATACTGGCGAGGCGAGCGCGCCATCTGAGCAACGGCTAGCAGCGAAGCCGCTCCCCGGCTGCGCGTCGCCAATCCCGTACACCACTGAAGCAGCAAGGGGAAAAAACGCAGCAGCAGCAGGATACCGCCGATGAAGAAAAAGATGGCCCCCAATAGCGTTAAAGGGGTAAATAGCAGCAAGGCCGAACGTACATCCAGGATGCGCGCATTCGTGACGTACGTCGAGAAGCCAAAGCCGACCAGCGCAATTACTGCCGCGACAACATCCAGATTCAAACGTTGCCAGAGCGGACGATGGGTGGAGCGTGCCGCCTCGCGCCTCACTATCAGCACGTCAAGGCGCAGGGTCCGCATTACCGCGATCACCATTGTGACAACGGCAACCGCAGTCGCTAATAGGGCAAAGCCCAGCAGCCCGACGACGACCTGCCCGGGATTGTTTGTAATGAGATTGAGCGCGCCCTGTGCCTCCAGTGAGAGGGTATGCTGAGCGAAGAAATAGACAACGGGAACGGCGAGCAACGGCCCGATGATCAGGGCTATCAGCCCCAGCCCGATGCTCTGCACCACCAGCGCACCGAAGATCTGGCGTCCGCTGGCTCCGCGACTGCGCAACAAGGCAATTACATCCGCCTGCCGGTCAATCAGCAGATCCGCCATCAGGCTGACGAAGAAGAGAATCAGCCCGAGAATAAGTACAAGTAGACAGGTCACGGGCAATTGAGCTATGGCAATACGATCATTATAGTGCTCCAGGGTGGTTGATGGCAGGTATGTCTGGGTCTGCTCAATCAATGGAGATTGCTCGAAGGTGGGATTATCAGAGTTATTGGCCTCCACAGCCTGAATCCCTGAGAGGATCGTGGGCAAATTGTATATAGAGATATGAGAAGGGTTAAGGCGATAATACCAGATGAGCGAGGGCAACTGCTGAAAGACATAGCCATCTAATGCTGGTTGACTGCCGATCTGCGCGAAAAGCGAGAGGACGCCCTGGTTGGAGGCCAGCCCTTTATAGATTGTAAAGAAGTCGCTGGGCGCCTCGCGCTGAAAATCATTGCCATGCCAAAACGGATCATCGGCCCCGGTCAACTTGAAGATGCCGACGACGGGTAGCGATAGCGTGCGTGAGACAGGTACCTGAAAGCCATTGATAAGCACGATGCTGACAGTCAGGGTCGAGCCAGGATGAACTTGCAACAGTTCGGCGGAATCCTGGGGAAGAGCTATCTCCAGCGCGTTGCCGCCATCCTGAGGGAGCCGCCCCTCGATCAACTTGAGATGCGATACAGCCTGGGCCGCCGAGGCGCTTATCAACTCTATGGAGGCTTTATCGGCCCCTGGATGATAGATGTCGTTCCCCTGCGGTCCCCGGGCAATGGAGGAAATTGACAATAGCTGCGTCTCGACAGAGAACTGGGCCGGGCCGTTTAAAAAAGGGCCGAGGTTTCTGGAGAGCGTCTGGTCCATCTGTCGCGTGGCCTGACTGATTGTGGGTAGCGATATTCTCCTGGAAACGCTGCGTACCACAATATCCGAATTTTGCGAAGATACCGACAGGACGCCACGCAGACCCGCGCTCATCGCCACTTCCGCATAGAGCGGCACCACACAGGCCAGCGTTACCGCAACCACCACGCCCAATCCGGTAATAAATAGTAGCCCCCTCACACGCTGCAATTGCCAGAAAGATAATGTGAACGAGGAAAGAGCAAGTTTCAGCCGCATAGGTTTTGCAGAGGTTCTCGAAACATATGCCATCAATAGCTCCTTTTTTATCAGCTACCATTTACAATCAGTATGTTACTATAACCCCTGATAACAATCAAACTGCAATAATATACGCTTACCAGTTGTCAAGCTTCACGCCAGCCTATCTCAAATGCAGGGCTAACGGCCTTTTCATACAGAACAGCTTGCAAGCGAGCCATTTGGGGAGGAAGGCCTGGTTGTGGGCTACGCCCACAACCAGGCCTTCCTCCCCAAATGTGAGCGCCTTCGGCGCGAGGAGTCAGAGTGTGCAGCAACGTTTGAGAAGCCCTATCTCAAATGTGCCTTGTCTATATTCCTCACGCGCAAGTAGGATATATTTAGGAGCTTCTTTGAAAGAAGCTATATACCAGTGAGTCTTTTTTTAAAGCCGGTGAGTATCAGGAATGGTGAGCAAGGGCAAGCGCAAGGCGTTGCCCCTACAGAAATCTGGTTGATTGCGGTCAGGTATGGGACATTTGTATAGGTTTTATAGCATAGGAGGAGCAATACGTGGACAAATCAGGTGTGCAAACGACACTTGTGAACGTGGGGCTTTCGCAGCTCACAAAGTCTATTGATCTATTATCACAACCATCGATTCGCCTGTATACCACTTCTGCTGAAGCAGCGGCTTTAGGTGTAGGAGCATCCAGAATTGGCGGCGTCCCTGACCTGCCTGCCGGGGTGAACTGGCCCGAGTGGAAAGGGAGGCCACAGTCTTTTATTGCGCAAATCCGCCTCGACGAGGTTCACCAGTATGATACAAACGGCTTATTACCTCCTCACGGCATGCTCTGGTTCTTCTACGACGCATCCCAGCAAACATTCGGAGATTCACCCGCTGATTCCGGTGGCTGGCGCGTTCTTTTTATAGATGGCGACCTGAGCAAATTGCAGCAGGCGAGCGCCCCGGCGCAACTGCCGACCGAGAGTCGCTTCAAGCCATGTTCCATCAAGTTTGCCAGTGAGATGACGCTCACGCAGCAACCGGAGCTTGAAATTCCGCATCTGAACTGGAGCGAGGCGCAGCAGAAACAATACGATGCGCTGCTCTCGACCTTTCCCAGTGCGGATGACCGGACAAAGGCCCATCACCGCTTGCTAGGCTTTCCCGATACTATCCAGGACGATATGCGTGTGCAATGCCAGCTCGTCTCCAACGGAGTAACGAATTCCGATGATCCGCGCGCAGCGGCGCTGACGAAGGGAGCAACGGACTGGCAGCTTCTCCTTCAGATCGACTCTGATGAGCAGGCTGGAATGCGCTGGGGCAACAGCGGGATGCTCTACTACTGGCTGAAACGGGCCGACCTGCAAACACGACACTTTGAGCGTGCGTGGCTCGTATTACAATCAGAATGAGAGCGTCTGTTCGTCATAGAATAATACGTCAATTGCTTATTCGGGAGCAGAAACTATGATAAAACATCTTTATTCACCAGGTATCATTATAGTTTTAGCATTGGCGCTGGTTGGGTGTAGTAGTAACGGTAACTTTACCATAACAGTACCGACGGGCACGGCAGGAACAACAATCCCGACCGGTAACGAGCCGCATTGGGGAGTGCAGACCAAAACCTCAGGATGCGTCGTCCAGGGCGCGCTCCAGGATGCGGCATGTACGCCCGGCGACATTTTCCCCAATGCCACAAAAGATCAGATCTGCACATCAGGATATTCGCGCTCGGTACGCGATGTCCCCGTCAGTGAAAAAGATCAGGTGTACGCCTCCTATGGTATCACCCACCACTCGTCTGGCCAGTACGAAGTTGACCACCTCGTCAGCCTGGAACTGGGTGGCTCGAATAGTATCGCGAACCTCTGGCCGGAGAGCGCCAGCCCCAAACCAGGATTTCACGAAAAGGACCAGGTCGAAAATTACCTGCACGACCAGGTATGTTCCGGGGCAATGTCCTTGAAGGAAGCGCAGATCGAAATCGCCACCAACTGGCTCGCAGTCTACAATCGTATGCCGAAAGGCTAGTGCTTCATCATCAATCATCCACCCCACGTCTGGGGTGCAAGCGGCAGGGTGAACCAGAAAGTGGAGCCTCTGCCGCTTGCACTTTCTAAACCAACCTGGCCGTGATGGCGCTCAATGATAGTGTTACAGATGTGCAAGCCGAGACCCAGACTGATGTCATAGCCGGATTGCACCTCAATACCTTTGACACGATAGAAACGGTCCCAGACGTGTTCATGCTCTTCCGCCGGAATGCCAGGCCCTTTATCGCTGACAGAGACGCGCGCGCCAGGCTCTTCCACTGCAACACGAACGATGATGGGGCTATCCCTCGGAGAGTACTTGAGCGCATTTGTCAGATAGTTATGCACCACCTGCCCGATACGATCTCTGTCAGCGATAATAAGCACAGCTTCGCCTGGCCCTATCAGCGAGATCGTGCGTTCGGGATTGACCTGGCGTTGATCCTCAACCGTTTGACGTACAATCGCAGCCAGATCACATGGCCTCATACGCAGCTCCAGCTTATTGGCCTGGATGCGGGAGACATCCAATAAATCGCCAATCATGCGCATCTGGACATTGCCGCGGTGGACCGCATATTCTAACGGTTGATGGACGCGTTCGAGCTTGCTATCAAGCGACTCTAGTTGCTCGGATGCCTGACGTCTCAGGGTTCTGAGACGACGCTGCGCAAGCTGGATATTGCCGAGGATAGTGGTAAGCGGAGAGCGCAATTCGTGGCTGGCAAGGCTGAGAAAGGCATCAAAGCGACGGTTAGTTTCCAGGAGCGCTCGCTCGTTCGCGTAGGTTCTGGTCCATTCATACTGTAGTCGCTCACGCTCTATCATCAGTCCGGCAAGCTTCGCGACGGCCTTTAATAGCAGTATCTCCTCGTGCGTATAGGCGTCATCGGAAAGTTTTTTACCCAGGCCTAAGACGCCGATTAGATGATCGCCAATGATCATTGGCGCGACCAGCAAGATCTTGTGAGAGTGGTCTTCATGAGGCAGGGTGGGCATCGACGCCAGATCACACGTCACCACTTTGTTGGTATAAAGACGGGAGATAGCTTCGCCATTGAAGTGCTCAGCCAGTAAAGACACCTGAATAGCCTCCCGCCACATCGCAACATCTTCGGAGGTGGGCGCGTCAATCGCGATCAGTTGCATCTGGCTGGTCTCGGAATCCAGCAAAGCAATACCTGCACATTCACTTTCCAGCACCCGGCAAATCAACGTGGATAGGTGCTGCCCCACGGCAGAGATAATCGTTGAAAGATCCATGACCTCGCCGACCGGCTGCGTGGCAAGTTTCGTCGGGATACGCACAAGCAGTTCGGCTAGTGTGAGCAGAGAATCAAGCGCCTTCTGGATACGACGCTGCAATTGCCGTCGTTCGGTGACATCATGAAATACCACCACCGCCCCAGCAATTTGATTCTGCTCGTCTCGAATGGGGGCGCCGGTAATATACAAATCTCGGCTTTCCCCACCGGGGCCCGTCATAAGGGTTTCTAGTACATTCTGTCCTACCAGCACCTCGCCGCGAAGAAGGCGCTGCATGGGCCATTGGTCCAGCGCAATAAGCTGGTCG
Organism: Ktedonobacteraceae bacterium; assembly: GCA_035650355.1. Classification (GTDB taxonomy): domain Bacteria; phylum Chloroflexota; class Ktedonobacteria; order Ktedonobacterales; family Ktedonobacteraceae; genus DASRHT01. The sequence continues at coordinate 64,914 of DASRHT010000057.1, read as the reverse complement.
TTCTCATCATAAAATTGGAATAACCCGTTGCGCTCCTCCACCGTTATATTATGCCAGCGTTCCTGCATAGCAAAAAGGGTATCGGCCATCGGGTTCGTCTGGATGATCTTTCCCTCCCGATCACCGACGAAAACTCCGGCGGTGATGGCCTTGAAGACCGCTTCCTGTCGGCTGACATGCTCTCGCAACTGGCGCTCGGAGTCACGCATCTGCTGAGTATGCGTGATATCGAAGCCAATATTGACCCATTCGCGAATATGACCGTCAACTCCACGCACGGGCGCCCCACGGACCAAAAAAAGACAATATTCGCCTCCATGCTGCACATGACCCTCCAGTTCGTATGCTCGTCCATGAGCCAGCGCATCCTGCCAGATGGTAGCGACTTTCTCTCGATCAGCGGGACGAAATAGTTCCAGAAAACTTTTACCCTTCAAGTCGTTACTACCAGGCAAAGATCTTTCTTCCAGGATCACCCCGGTGGAGCTGGTGATCCAGAGCATATCGCCCGCTGCCTCCACTATAGAGCGAAATCGCTCACTCGCCGCCTCCACTTCACGTTGGGATTGGGATACGATTTTTTCGGCAGATGCCACAGGAGCACCGTTGACAGACGTATTCGCCACATCCCCCATCTGGTCAGGTGCATGCTGAAGATCTTGTTCCATATCGCCGCTCCTCTCAATTCAATACACACCCACGGAGAGATCCGCCACAGAGAGGCTCTTCCCCAAATTACATACTTCTACGCGCTATTAAAACTTAATATATCGACAAACTTAATAATCTATCCTCAATAATATTGTATATCAACAGATATGCCGCAAAATGTCAATACCTATGTTTATATCTAAAGTATATCTCCTAAAAGTAGCTAGAACGCGCTAAACCCGATGTTCCCAATCAGGCGGTAAAATGTGATAGGATGGGGGAGATTTGCTTTCTTTATACAGAAGAGCAGCGAAGTTTGTTTTTTGGAGGGACAGAGGTGCCGTCGTTCTTAAAATGGGCCGGGGGCAAACGGAAACTTGTGGATGTTATTATTGGTGCTACTCCCGCATCGTTTCACCGCTATGTAGAGCCTTTTGTCGGCGCAGGGGCGGTTGCGTTTGCTCTCAATCATCACACGATGTTACTCAACGATGCCAATACCGAACTGATCAATGTCTATCGCGTTGTGCGCGACCAGCTAGAGGAGTTGCTCCCCCTGCTTGATGCTCACCGGCAGCAGAATTCTAAAGCGCATTTCTATACGGTAAGGGCGCAAAAAGCGGCTGATCTCCATCTAGTGGAGCAGGCCGCTCGCCTTATGTATCTGAACAAAACCTGTTTCAATGGACTCTACCGCGTGAACAGACAGGGGGAGTTTAATGTGCCTTTTGGACGCTACCACAACCCGTTGCTCTATAATTTAGCAGAGATCCGGCAAGCTTCCGCCGTATTGCAACGAGCAGAACTGTTCGCCGAAGACTACACGACCTTTCTCAAGCAGCATAGCCGCGCGGGCGATTTCATCTATCTTGATCCGCCTTATGTGCCCGTGAGCCGGTATTCGGACTTTAAACGGTACACAAAAGAGCAGTTTCGCGAGCAGGATCAATATGCGCTTGCGCAACTGTACGACGAGCTGGTTGCGCTGGGCGCTTTTCCGGTGTTGAGCAACTCGTACTCTGCATTGACGCTGGCACTGTACGCAAAACACCACATTCAGGTGATCCAGGCCAGCCGCACTATTAACCATCAGGGTGCAGGCAGGGAACCTGTACCCGAAATTCTTGTCAAGCCGAGGTTGTAGCGATGGTATTTATTGATTATCCTGCCAGCCAATACAGGCAAGTAAACACTCAACTGGCCTGTTTCCCCAGCTCCCGTTATATGGGCAGCAAACATGCAATTTTGCGCTTTATTTACGATGTGGTGCAAGAGCTGGACTTTCAAACGGCGCTGGACGCCTGTAGCGGCAGCGGCGCCGTCAGCTACCTCTTTAAATCAATGGGGAAGGCCGTTACCAGCAACGACTTCTTGCGCTTCTGCTACCATACCGCTCAAGCCACCATTGCGAATAATGCTGAACGCCTGTCTGATGAGGAGGTTGAACGGCTCTTATCTCCCCATCCAGCCCCTCGTGACTTTATCGCTCGCACCTTCCAGGACCTCTATTTCACGGCGACTGAAAATCAACTGCTCGATCATCTGGTCTCGCATATCCTCGAAATAGAGAACCCGTACAGGCAGTCTATTGCGTTCGCGGCAGCCGTCCGGGCATGCCTTCGTCGCAGGCCGCGCGGCATCTTTACTTACACTGGCGTCAGATACAACGATGGCAGGCCCGATCTGAAAATTCCCCTCCAGGAACACTTTCGCCTCGCCGTCAACGTGATGAATCGAGCGGTGTTTGACAATGGGCAGGCGAATAGTGTCCTCAACTGCGATCTTTTCGAGATTCCGCAGCAGCCGCGTTTTGATCTCGTCTATCTCGATCCGCCCTATGTCTCGCCTCATAGCGACAATGACTACACGCGCCGCTATCATTTTATCGAGGGACTTGCGCGCTACTGGCAGGGCCTAGAGATCCTCGAACATACCACGACCAAAAAGTTCCGCCGCATCCCCAGCCTGTTTGATAGCAAGAAAACAATCTACCAGGCATTCCACCAATTCTTTGAAAGATACAGCGATGCCACCATCGTCGTATCGTATTCCTCCAACGGCATACCGGCTAAAGAAGAGCTTTTGGAGATACTAGCGCGCTATAAAAGCAAGGTGACGGTGTATGAGTGCGATCATCGCTACTCTCTGGGCAATCACCATCATAAAATCCATGATAATCAGAACGAGGTCAAAGAGTTCCTGTTTGTGGGGACGTAGCCACTGCTATCCCCTGAAGGCGCGCGCCTCCTCCTGCTGGAGCTTGAGCAGATACCATCCAAGCGCAGCCAATAATGAGAGAGAAGGTTGCGAGAGCGCCAGAGGGGAGAGTTCAAGCTCTTTTGCCTTCTTGAAATAGATCAGAGGAATGTCTTTGTCGGTACGCCAGACCCATTCATTGCGCCAGTAGCTCGTATTGGCCCATTTATATTGGCGCGCATCGTCGAAGAGGAGCACGCCGCTCCCGCCAGGGTTGCGTTTGAGCCGCGCCACCGCTTCGCCCGAAGCTGCAAGGCGTACGACAACGTGCTTCTGAAAGATGTTCTCGCGCTGAAACGTCCAGCTTCCATCGGCGGCAGCGGCGGTCGCAAGCGAACCGATGAGATTTTTCCAGCGCAACGTTGCCAGCAGTTCATTGCCCCCGTACAGCTCGTACCGGCGCTTCATCAAGTGCGGATGAACCCAGTAAAGTTCTGCGGTGTCGGCTTCGCGAATCGGTATCATGCCTGTTCTCCAGCGCATCCATGCTAGCAGGATCAACGCACATAGATATTATATTGCTCTATTTGCTTTTGATATCTTTCTTGAATAGTATCAAAAATCTGTTGTGCCGGCAGAGGTAATAGCGTGAGAGGGACAGCCGCTGCTGGTCCTCCGAAAAGACGGCGCAGACGTCCCCGCCGGGGATAGCGCACAGAAAATGTTTGTAGCCCGGTTTCAGAGAGATAAACATTCAGCGTGGATATCCCCCGCGTCTTGCTGAAAAAGATGAAGTCGATCTCCCCCCAGGAGATGAGATAATCTCCAAAAAAAGTCCCTGAACGAAGTCCCTCATTGCTCGCTTGAAGGAGAGGAAAAGGTTTTACCAGCATAAAGATGCTCGCCAGAGCGCACAGGCCGAAAAACACTATAACAAAGACTTCTAAACCTGCATTCAATGGATTGCTAGCGTTTGGGAAGAGAAAAATGCCAATGCCGACAAATATCAACGATCCTATGAGCAGCAGCAATACCTTCTGGCGAGAAGGATAGAGAATCAAAGCCTGCTCATCGGCCTGGCTCACACTATCCTGATAGTTCATCCGCATCTCCTCCTAAAGTGCATTTCTGCTTGACCTCCTCGGGTAGGGCATGTATAGTGATTCCTAAGGGAGGCGGCGAGAAGGTGTGGCTATCTCGATCCGCTTGAGGATACTGCAAGAGCATCAGCAATCCCGTCTCCTCTTCTCGCCCCGCCACCATCGGCACGCTGGCGCTGGCATTAGCCGTCATACAGAGCATCAGATCCAGCTCTAATCCTGCTTTGGTAACGGCGCGAGCGGAAACACAATGATCAAGCAGTCGCGGTGGCGCATAGGTCTGATAGAGCGTCGTCGCGGCGTGGACGCTTTCACGAACGCGTATGTCTGGGGACTGGCGCTGGATCTCAAGGGCAAGATAGCCGGCGCAGGTTGCGTCATCAAGGGCGAAGTAGCCTCCCACACCCGCGCAGACCAGCGCGATATTGCTTCCACGCTCCTGCGCCAGTGCGAGTGCTCGCGCTGTGACGGCCTGGGCATTGTAGAAGCAGCCCGCGAGGCGGACGCTCTGGAGCGGGCAGGCGAAGAAAGCGCGGGTACCATTGGTCGTGGTCAGGATCAGGTCGCGCCCGCTCAGATCGGCCTCGGCAAACTGAACGGGCGAATTGCCGTAATCAAAGCCGGGGATCTGGCTGGCGTTGCGCTCCCCACAGAGCAGGCGACCGGGAGCTTTTGCTGCCGCCTCCTGTGCCTGCTCGATAGTATCGGCGGCGAAGACGCGCCTCGCTCCGCGATCAAAGATGACCACGAGCGAAGTGGTGGCGCGAATCACATCGATCACGATGTAGATATCATCCGCGGACGCGTTAGTAGCCGCCAGTTCCGAGGGCGTAAAGAACACGTTCAGTCGCACATTATTTTCCTTGCTTCTTGGCTCGCTCCATCTCGCGCAGTTCGACGCGGCGGATCTTGCCCGATATCGTCTTGGGCAGGCTATCGACGAACTCGATCTCGCGCGGATACTTGTACGGAGCCGTGACGCGTTTGACGTGCTCCTGTATCTCACCCGCCAGTTCGTCGGAGGGCTTGTAGCCGGGGGCGAGGATGATATAGGCTTTGACGATCTCGCCGCGCATCTCGTCGGGGCTGGCGATCACCGCCGATTCGGCCACCGCCGGATGTTCCTTGAGCGCGCTCTCGACCTCAAAGGGACCGATGCGATAGCCAGCGCTGATAATCACATCATCGGCGCGGCCCACGAACCAGAAATAGCCATCCTTATCTTTATAGGCGCGGTCACCCGTGATATACCAGTCGCCGCGAATGCAGGCCGCGCTGGCCTCGGGGTTGCGCCAGTACTCTTTGAACATCCAGGTGGGGCGGTGAGGCTTGACGCGTACGGCGATATCGCCTTCTTTATCGGGCGGAAGCTCGCTGCCATCGTGGTCAATCACACTGACATCAAAGCCGGGCGAAGGCTTGCCCATCGAGCCAGGCTTGACTTGCAGCGGGGGGAAATTGGCACAGAGCAGCACCGTCTCGGTCTGACCGTAGCCATCGCGAATGGTCATGCCGGTGGCCTCTTCCCACACTTTTATGACTTCTGGATTCAAAGGCTCGCCCGCACCGACGCAGTGTCGCAGGGCTTTAGGGGGATGCGCCTTCATGTACGCCATCGGCTCATCAAGCACGAGCATGCGATAGGCAGTCGGAGGCGCGCACAGGGTCGTGATGGGATACTTATTGAGCATCTCCAGCGTCTCAATGGCGTTAAACTTGCCGCGCGCATCCTGGATAAACATGGCCGCGCCCATAATCCACGGGCCAAAAAGATTGCTCCATGCGGCCTTTGCCCACCCCATCTCGCTCAAATTCCAGTGCAGGTCGTCTTCGTGCAAGTCGAGCCAGTATTTGCCGGTGATAGTATGGCCTATGGGATAGCTGGCGTGTGTATGCAGCACCATTTTGGGGTAGCCGACGGTGCCGGAGGTGAAATAGACCAGGCAGGGATCGTCGCTTCTGGTTTTAGGGCCGGTGAATTCGGCAGGAGCCCGTTCGACGATCTGATGATAATTGGTCCAGCCTGCGCGTTCTGTGTTGCTCTGATCGACCAGGATCGCGTATTTGATGGTGGGACATTCGTTGCGCACCTGATCGAATTTGGGCGCGCCTTCAGCATCGGTAATAAAGCCCTGCGCCTCCGCCACTTCGGCCCGGAACTGGATATCCTTAGGCGTGAGCAGGGTCGTACAGGGAATGGGAATAGCGCCCAGCTTCATCAGCCCCAGCACGCTCTCCCACCATTCAGGAAAGCGCGGCAGCATCACCAGCACGCGATCCCCCTTCTTGATACCAAGCTTTGCAAAGGCGTTGGCGGCCCGGCTGGAAGCTGTGGAGAAATGGGCGAAGGTGAGGGAGCGTTCTTCGCCGTCCTGTCCCACCCACAGCATTGCCAGTTTCCCGGGGTCGCTGGCCCACTTGCCCATCACATCGGTCGCGAAGTTAAAATATTCGGGCACCTCAAGATGAAAATTGCGCCGTTCGGCTTCGTAATCGAGCATATGCGGAGTTCTGGATGTGGTCATAATCTTACAGTCTCCTTACTGCATTTCCACTTGACGTTTTCGGACTCGATGGTATACTGCTCCTCAAGAGGGGCGACGGGAGCCAGTGGCGATCACGACCCGCTTGAGGGTACTGAAAGCAGCATTGTCGCACCAACAACGCTGTTCGGCAACTCTTCTCCTCTCTGTATCATATCACGAATACCCACGCGCTTCACCGCCCACGCGCAACATTTACCGGATAAGCAGCATATCATATCCCCGAAACTATTCCTCCTCGCCCCTTTCTTGCATGGTATGAGAGAGCTGATAACCAAGCTTTCCTCGGCTGATGGCGAGAAGCACCAGGGCCAGGGCTCCATATCCAAGCAGCATCGCCAGCCTTCTCTGATCACCGGTAGCCATCTGGGGAAAGAGAGAGGCCAGAGGAAAGCTATCATTGGACGCGTGGATCAACATCACAAGCAGCATGCTTCCTTTGGTGTGATTGAACGCCCAGGTAATAATGAGCGTGGCCGCCACGATCCCCAGCGCGAAGAGGCCAAAAGGAATGGCAATACCGAAAAAGCCGGGACCAGTTCCATAGGAAACCTGTCTGCTGTATGTTGGAATCAAGAAGAGAGGGAAGTGCCAGCCTGCCCAGAAGACGCCCAGGATCAAGGAACCTTTGAGAGCACCTTTGGACGCTTGTAAACGTGGTAGGGCAAACCCACGCCACCCTGGCTCCTCAAAGAGTGGACTCATAAACAATTGGAACAAGAAGCGAACGGCATACAGGAGCAAGACGGAGGAGAGAACGGAAAGGGGAAAGGTCGTCAGAGCTTCTGGAACGATGATCAGCGCTCCCAGACACAACAGGGCAGGCAAACCACAGAGCGCAAATCCATACCACTGGATGCCCACCCGCCAGAGGAGAAAGCGGTGTAGCAGGCGGCGTAGACCAGCTTTGCCCGACGTCAGCGCCGTGAGAAGAAAGCCCGCGCCAACTGGCCCTAGAGAGCCTGCCGCGATGGCAGCGGCAGGTAAGCGAATCGGCAAGAGACCCAGGCCATTTTGAGCTAGCACAGAAGGCAGCCAACCAAGCCAACTGATGGCATAGGCCAGGAAAAAGTAGCAGAACAAAGGATGACGCTGGATGAATCCGAAATCACTCTGCGGTTCTGACATAAGGGCAATCCTTTCGATCTTTAGAACGGGCCAACGCCTGCCAGGCCGTTGCGGATCGCATCCAGTAGAGCATGAGCAGTGTCGTTGACCACCATGTTGCCGCTCTTACGCCACCACAGCGAGAGGGGAACGCCGACGAGAATCTGAGCGGCGAGCAACCCTATCACTGTGGGGAGAAGCTGCCCTGCCGCGATGACCTGACCCGGCAAATGCCACAGACCCCACAGCGCGGAGACAACGACCGCCGAGAGCCAACCGGTACCTTGCTCACCGGCATGCAGGTAGGTATCCAGGGCACCGCGGAAGAACACTTCCTCTACCATGAACCCGAGTGGAGCCATGAGGACCCATTGTATGGTGATAGTTAAACTTTGCAGGAAGGGAGGCGGTGTCGTCCCCTGACGAGCAATGTGCAAATGCAAGACGTGAGGCAAGAGCAGCGACAAGAATTGGGGCAACAGACCGATGATACCAACTGTCAAGATACATAGGCCCAGAGACCGCCAGGTGGTGGCTCGCATCGCCCTGAGCGCATAGGCCATGCCAAAGGCACCGACTATTGCAAGGCCATATTCCGCAGCATTGGCGAATTGCAGATCCATAGCGGCCCTGACTGCCGCATAGGCGGGAAAGAGCGCAAGCAACCCCCAGAGGACGAAGAACCAGCCATCTAATGAAAGCGGTGACCCAGCACGCACCCACAAAGTGCGCAGCGGCTGCCGATGGATGCCCACCTGAAAGAGAAGCAGAATAGGAAGACCTAGCAACTGATATTGCGCACCGGTGAAATGGAGCGCGAACCCCAGGAAGATATAGATAGCCACTACGAGGGTGACGATCAGAAAGCGCAAGGGGCGCGAGTTGGCACCGATGGCTTGCTTGCTCTTGACCGTTGGCTCAGAAAGAAGCGACTGAGGTGACGATGAAGTATCCATACAAGTAGTTCTATCCTTTCATGACAAAGTGTTTGACGCTGCTGAACTGTTGCAGGCTCATGGGATGTCCATTTTGCCTGTGCTCTTCGCCCAGGCGGAAAGCTTCAAAAGAAGACAGGACCTGCTGTCAAGCGGACAACAGGATTTCAGAGAAAAGCGTGAGACAGGCAGGGTTCTCAGGTCTCGCCCCCACGCTCATCCTCTTGATCAGGCGATGGTGCGGACGCGCCTGGGCCTGTTCCCACGGGAAAGGTCGCCAGGGAGAAGGCCACCATAAGGGCCGCGCAGACTGGGATCACTTTCGCTGGCTCAATTGTGTAAGCACTACTGCGCTCACGTTGCGTAATAAGACCTGCCGCCAGCAACTCTTTCAAGTGATGGTAGAGTTGTCCGGCTGATCCCATCCCCAAAACCTCTTGCAACTGCTGAGCGGTGCAGGGACGCTCACATAAGGTACGCAGAATGATGACCCGGTGTGGGCTGGCAAGTGCCGAAAAAATCTGTGCAAGCAGGTCAGGAGCCACCTCAAAGAGTGACTGGACTGGAACGCGTTGCTGGAAACGGAACGGTCGTCCAGCAAGCTGGATGGTTCCGGCGTAGTTGAGTGTGCCCTGGATCGTCATCTCCTGTGCGGTGGAGGCTTCACCTTCTGGTGGCGAGACAGCAGTTTTTGCCTGGAACGAGGCTCGGGGGATGCCAGCCGAATCATCTGCGGACATCTGTTCTTCCAAAGCCGTCAGGCGGGTCCGAAGAATGGCGACCTGTTCTTCCAAAGCCGTCAGGCGGTCCTGTAAGCCGGCCATACGTGTGCTCCTTCTGCGCTCTTACTTTTCTCCATAAAACTAGATTACTAGTTTTTTAGAAATTTGTCAAGAGGAGTGAAAACACAGCAAGCCGCTTTATGCAGATATATGCCTGTGAAGGGGTCGGTTCTGCCTCCGTTCAGCAGCAAAACCGACCCCTTCCAGTGTAGATAGCTAGGATGCGGGTGGCACGATGGGCAGGATAACATGGGATGGGTGCTCGGCATCGTGCAGGATTGATTGGTGGGCGACGGCAAGCTCGTCGTCGGCGCCGAAGTCGTGGCCCGTGTTGGGGTTGCGGTCCCAGCGCGGGAAGTTGCTGCTGGTGATGTCCAGGCGGATACGATGACCCTTCAGAAAGACGTTGCTGGTGGCCCACAGGTCGATTGCATACTCGTAGGGCTTGCCAGGCTCGATCAGCGTTGGCGCTTCTCCCTGCGAGAAGTTGCGATAGCGCGCGCGAATGATGCCGTCGGTCAGGTTGCGGGCATAGCCGTCGGGGTGGACATCGACCAGGCGCGCCACGAAGTCGGTATCGGGCGCGCTCGATATGGCCCACAGGTGAACCATGATAGGACCGGTCACCTCTGTATCCTGCTCCAGGGGAGGCGTAGAGTAGACCAGGACATCCTCGCGGCTCTCCGTTGGGCGCTGATCGAAGGGGCCGCCGGGGAACTCCGGCGTCATCAGCAGCGCGCCGCCACGGGTCATGACAGGATGAGCGGGATCGTAATCGTAGCGGTCAGCGGTCTCCGCTTCGGGCGGCGTCGTGCTGAGAACGCCATCGCCGTTGAGCGTGTTGGCATGCCCGTGACTGCGCAGATAGAAGCGCGTATCGACGGCGCGGGCCAGCGGCCATTCCTGTTCGTCGCGCCAGACATTTGCCCCCATCACAAAGAGCTTGATCGGAGCCTCTTGCAGGATGCCGGTATCGACGCCCTTCAAGAACTGGTCGAACCAGCGCAATTGCAAGCTCACAAAGTCTATCTTCAGGTCGATGAAGGCGACGGTTGACCCGAAGCCAAAGTTCATTTCGCCCACGGGGTTATTGCTGCCACCATGTATCCAGGGACCGATGAGCAGTTTGCTCTGGCGCGCTTCTGGCGTCGTCCCCTGCTCGCGCATAATCTTAAAGTTCCCGATGGTATCTTTCAGGAAGATATCGTACCAGCCGCCCACATTGAAGGTGGGAACCGTTACATTCTCGTGCTTGCCGAGAATCGTCAGGGGTGCCGCGTGTTCGCGGTCCATCGGATGCTCGAAGGTTTCGAAGAAGGCGGGCGCGACATCATGGCGCTTCAAGGGAGCAAAGTCTTTGAGCGGCAAAGACCAGTACCCTTGAGTGCCCAGGGCATCGACGTCTTTGACCATCATATAGATGGCTCGCCCCAGGTTGCGCGGATCGGGATCGCCCGCGTGACGACGCATCAGCACGTTCAGCCCCATTGAGAGTTGCCAGTTTCCCGACGTGCCCAGTTCGAACGCGCCACCACGGAACAGGATGCCATTGAAGGGATCGTTCCAGGTGATGAACGGAACCATCGCTTTGAGCGCGGGCGGCTGGTGAACGGCGGCGGACCACTGGGTAAAGCCGAAATACGAGGCCCCGTACATGCCAACGTTGCCATCGCTATAGGGCAGTTGCGCCGCCCATGCAATGGTATCAACGCCGTCCAGCGCCTCGTTGCGCATGGGGTCCCACGCGCCCTCGGAGGCGAAACGGCCCCGCGTATCCTGCACAATGACGACGTAGCCGCGTCGTGCCACCTGGGCAGGGTCCAGGACGGAGCCTCCGATGGGGAAATCTTTGCCGTATGGCAAGCGCGTGAGCAGCACAGGCCACCGGCCCTCGCCAACCGGGCGATAGATGTTGGCACGCAGGGTTGTGCCATCTCTCATCTTCGCGGGAACATCAAAATCGATTGTGATCTGTTGGCCCATTTGCATTGCCATTGGCAAACTCTCCTCTTCATCCTTGATAGTGACGACACAATTAGTAGGGGCTGGGCAACCGCGAGGGATTGCCCCTACCATCTCCCTAAAGGCGACAGGGCAACCGCAAGGGATTGCCCCTACAGGCAACTATGCCTGTTTGTTGTACTGGTTCAGCGCCTCCGCGATCTGCTGCTGGTGGAGCACGCCGTGGAAAATGCCGAGCGAGCAGAGGGCAACCGCGTTTAACGGGCCAAAGGCGGGAATGCGCGTGATCGTTGCCTGCAAGTTGGGTTCGTCCGGCCAGGCGTCGAGGAAGGCGAGGGAGATGCGGCGGCTTTCTGCCAGGCGCGCCTTGACCTGCTCTACCGTCTGAATGCTCTCCCAGGGCGTCTCGTAGCGCAGCCTTAGCTGGTCATCCAATTCGACGTTGCGCGTCAGTTGAGCAGCAATAGCGCAAATCTCTTCCAGCGTCGCGGTTAGATGGGCCACGACGTGGGCAACGGTCCATCCCTGTTCATCGCCGGATGTGGCTTCCGCATCGTGGGGCACGAACACTATTGCCTGATTGGTTGCGCCCGCGACCGCCGATTGCAGGCCATCAAATAACTCTCTGGTTGCTGCCTGTAAATCTGCGAGGGTAAATCCCTTTGTCTGCTCTGCCAGGGTCTTTGTTCCTGCTCGTACTGCCGCGAAATCGATCTGTAGCATCAATACCTCCTGAATAACATAAACGATACTTAATCGGGTGCCAATCCGGTTTTCATGAAGGTGAGTAAGATGGCGATTTCAGCCTTATACTCTGTGGAAATTGTCGGTTCCATCAAGCTAAACAGTAGCGAGGCGCATAATGCTCCCACGTAGCGCGCAAGCTTTTCCAGGGGGATGTCGGTACGCACCTCTCCGCGCCGCTGTCCATAGGCTAAAATCGTGCTCATATTCTCCAGAAAACCGGTGCCGTTTTTGGATACCTTCTTGTGAGAATGAGAATGCACAAGCTCTTGCTGAAACGCTCGATCCATGCCTGGCACCATCAAAATCTGCTCGTGGATGTTCACCAGGAAAAATTGCAAAGCTTGCAGCGTCGTTGGTTGCGTCTCTAAATACGAGCGCATTGCAGGCTGAATATGTTGCTGGTATAGCTCCTTCGCGTAAGGGACCAGCAACGCGTCTTTCGCGGGAAAGTAATTGAACAATGTGCCGCGACTCACCTCAGCCTTCTCAGCGATTGCATCCATCGTGGTCTGCTCGTAGCCAACGGTGCGAAACAGCTCGGTAGCAGCTCCTACGATGCGCTTTGTCAGGCGTTGCCGGTTCCGTTCCCGCAAGGAGACTCGACCGGCTCCCGGTTCTATTTCATCCACGCGACGTTCCTCGCACTGTTTTTTGTCCGCTTGACCCTCTCATCTCCACCCAGCTTAAAATGCGACGGGGAGGCTCTTCAGGCCGCGCAGGGTGACATTGCTACGCCATTGCACCTCTTCGCGAGGAATTGCGAGTTTGAGGTTGGGCATGCGTTGCAGCAGGGTCGTGAAAGCAATATCACCTTCCAGGCGTGCCAGCGGAGCACCCAGGCAGATATGGATGCCTTGCCCGAAAGCGATATGGCGATTGAGGCTACGGGCAATATCCAGGTCATCGGGATCGGTAAACTGCCTCTCATCGCGGTCGGCTGATGAGAGGACTATCATAATCATATCGCCTTTTGTGAGGTGTTGTCCAGCAAAATCAGTATCTTCCGTTACAAAGCGCGGCGCGGGCGCAAATACAGGACCGTTGATACGCAGCAGTTCTTCAACGGCAGAGGGGACCAGCGTCGGATCAGCTTTCAACCGCTTGAACTGCTCTGGCTGATCGAGCAGCACCAGGGTGCCGATACTGATGAGATTTGAGGTCGTTTCATGTCCGGCGAAAATCAGCAGTCCGATCATCGATAAGAGCTCGGTTTCGTCAAGATGATCGCCTTCGCTTTCCAACTGAATCAACTGGCTTGTCAGGTCGTCTCCAGGATGCCGTCGCTTTTCAGCTACCAGCTCTTTGATATATTCGGAGAAAGCATTGGCACGATGGACGCGGTCTTCACTAAACTCGCCACTGACCAGTCCTTCGGACCATTGCCGAATGCTGTCACGCAACTGATGGGGCACGCCGAGCATATCAGAGATGACGGTGATTGGCAACGGATAGCCGTAATCACGCACCACATCCATCTCGCCCTGAGCCTGAACGCGGTCGAGCAGTTCGTTGGCAATTTGCTGAATGCTGGGGCGCAGGCTGGCAATATATTTAGGAGTGAAAGCCTTCGAAACGAGCCCGCGTAAGCGTCGATGATCTGGCTCATCAACGTTGATCATGGAGCGACCTATGAAAATATTGCCAGCGCCCCTTCGCTGCTGGAAGAGGTCATGCATGGAAGATACCCTGCTGTCCACGGTGAAACGTTTGTGATCTTTTAACACCTCGACCGCCTCTTCCATGTGCGTCACCAGCCATACCATCTGGTCCGTGCCGGTCGGCAAGGGAATGGGAATAAGCGCCCCCATCGTACGCAATTGTGCGAGCATAGGGAATGGATTCTCCGACGAGAATTGACGATTTAAAAAGATGAATGGATTTGCTCTCGTTGCCGCTGCGTCAGCATGCTCAGTACTCATCAAAATATCTCCTCATATTGCCTGGAAGGACTGTCTAAATTAAGCATAGTTGATGGTCATCAACCAGCCATATTTTATACTACATACAAATTTATATGTAGTATAAAATATGGCTGATATGCGCGTCAAGGTACGCCTTACCAGTCTTGCTTCCCTGTTCCGGCTTGACACGTTTCCTTCCAATTCGTTATACTCACTCCAGAGACAGAATGCCATTTCACCTCGCAGCAGTAATATCCTGGCATTGAATAGAGTAGGGCTACATGGTACAAGAGCAGGTATCGGGCGCATATCTTGTCATCCAGCAAGGATCGCAGACGCTGGCAGGCAAGCGTGTTGAATTGTGGAAAGATTGTACTACCATCGGGCGCAGCCGTGATAGCGATATTTTCCTGGAAGATATTGCGGTTCATCGTAAGCAGGCCAGCATTCTGCGCATTGGCGCGGGCTTTATCCTGCGCGACGATCATGGCAGCGGCGATAGCCTGGTCAACGGGCGTCCCGTGAGCGAACAACTGCTGAACAATGGCGATAAGCTGCACTTTGGCAATACGGAGATGACGTTCTTCGCCAATGAAGGCACACGCCCATTCCAGCTTCCCTCCTCGCGTGGTCGCGAGCTCTATATTGGCAAGACGACCGATCCTCAATCCTCCGTGATCGCACGTCTGAAGCTCTCAAGCCTGCGCAGCAATGATGTCATTCGCAGCATTGAGCTGATGCCGGAGATGACGATTGGACGCAGCCGCTCGTGCAATATTTTCCTGGAGGATCTGGCGGTGAGCCGGTTGCACGCGACCATTCGCGAGCTGCCAGGCGGAGCCTATGAGCTGGTGGACAATCGTTCCGCGACCGGCACCTACGTCAATGGGCAGGCAATCACGCGCTGCCTGTTACGCGAAGGGGATATCGTGCAGATCGGGTCCAACAAGTTCACCTTTACCCTTGCTCGTTCATGACAGCGGCATCCCTATATGCATCTCCACTTGACATTTTTGGGGATGCATGTATAGTGTCCCTCAAGGGAGGCGGCGAGAAGGCGTGACTAGCTCGATCCGCTTTGAGGATACTGAAATAACAGCTTCACTCGCTCCCCATAGTAATCAAGCTTGTGAGCAGCGCCTTTATGCAACGGAGGAGCATACGCTCGCGTCTCACGCATAAATTGCCGCACCTCCTGCGGCACCGCATGCGCGACGTCGCCTATCCCCTGGCGCACATGGGTAGAGGAGATCTGGCGATACGCGGGATCGAACGGCAGAGGATGGACATAACGGGCGAAACGTTCGTTCTGTGGCTGGTGCAGGAGCGCGTTGAGATCATCCTCATCCTGGTTGCCGCGTGGCGCGACCAGCAGTTCCGCCTGGCTGAATAGTTCGACGAGGGCGGCATCGCGATCATCATAATAGCGCGGATCGAAGATTTGCACGATCTTATCGAAGCCGAGCACAAAATAGATGCGTTGCACCTTTGGAAACGACCGCCGGATCGCCTCCGCCTGCTCCAGGTACAGGCCGCGATTGAACAGCATAATCCCCGCCCGTGGGATGCGCCGTTGCAGCAGCTTTTGCAACAGCACAACGCGGTCAAGCAACAAAGGCCGCTCCACCGTCTCCTTATCGACTGTATGTCTGCTAAAAGCGGCATAGAGCTGCATCGGTTCATGGAGACGAGCGTAGCGCCAGGCCTGTTTGAGCAGCGCCAGGTGCGCGACCGTGGGCGGATTGAACGAGCCCGCGAACACCATCACATCCCCGCGCGGATACGGCGACCCTGGCAGCACAAGCGCCATCGGCTCAGCCTCGCCCTGAAGCCGGTCCAGCAACCTCTGCACGCGCCTGAACCTCTGAATTGTCCTGGTAGAAAAATAAACCATCACGAACCTCCGTAGGGACCCGCTTCAGCGCGTCCGTCCGCGATTGATCGCGTTCCCCTTGCGTTCCCTCACCCTCCACAACGAAACGTCACCGAGAGACAGTGAGCAGGGAGGGACATCGCATCCGCATTCTCGGACAGCCACATCGCCGCTATCACATTGCCTGAGGGGCAACAGGCCATCTATTTCTTGGGGAGAGCAAGATGATTCTGCCGCGTCTGTTGTTTTCGATGGCGGAGCCGCGTTGAGGAGCGACTTTGGGAACGCGATCAATCGCGCAGGACGCGGTAAACCGGGTCCCTACGACATCCTCCCATACGGCATTCCTCCCATATGACATCCCGTTAATATGCGTTATTTACGCAGTTTGTAGCGGGGCGCGAGAAATACTATCAGGGCGGCTCCGCTTAATATTACGACTGCGACCGTTGTCAGGATGGAGAAGAACAGAGCATTTGTGCTTGCTCCACCATTTGTATTATTATACAAAATCACGCTCCCCTTTCTCGTATCGAGCGGGGTTGCCGTTGGCAGAGGAGCGACGAGGGATACGCTAGTGGGATCGGCCAGCGGAGGAATGGTCATGCTGCTGTAGTTCGCCGGAAAGGATTGGGCGGAGTTGGCGCTGACCTGGAGCTTCGATTCATCGACCACTTCGAAGTCGGAGCCGTGGATGTTCTTTAACTGTGCCAGATCGTCGTTGTTCCAGCGATTGTCGGGGGCGCCGGAGATGAACCAGCTACTGCCGTTATCGGCTACGATCATACCGTAGTGTTGCAGCGCGGTCAGGATGACACGGCTCTGCGGCGGGTAGGCGGCGACGTTCACGCTGGCCTTGAGGCGCAGGCGCAGGCCCATCGGCGGCAGATTCGGATTAGTACTCGACGAGGCATCATGGCGGCCAGGCCAGAGGAAGGCGCGCTGGCTCTTGCTCACGGTAAAGCGCAGGGCGTGATCGATGGCGCCAGCCGCGACCTCATCATAGCGCGCCAGACCGGCCAGGATAGGTAAACCGGCGGCATCGGCGGAGGTCCACTTCTTGGGGCGCAGCGCGTTCGAGTTCAAATTCCAGACGGCGCCGCTGTCAGCTTTCCAGCTCCCGTTTGACTGGGGAAAGCTGTTAAACATCTCGTAAAGCTTGCAGGTCGCGCTATCGACCACGATCACATGGCGGTCGCCGGTACTCTGCGCTCCACCCTCAATGGGCGCGTTGGCAGGAATAGGGTAGGGACCAGGGTCGCTCTCGTCGCTATCGCTGAAGCTCACGGGTACGGTTGGCTGATTGCCGGAAACAACGGCGAAGGGAATGCCAATGGGCTCGCCATTAAAGAGGCCGGAGCCAAAATCGGCGTGAACGTGGCCGGTAAGCCCGATGCTGTTGATGAAATTCGCGGAGTTGGGATGCACCGGCAGGGTTGAAATATCGCGGTTCCAGATATTGTCGGCGGGATAGAGCGGGCAGCCGCCAACGCTGGGAGCGCCTTGAGCCTGCGCACGTACAGCCGTTCCAGGACGGCCAACCAGGACGCAGCTCATCAGGAGAAAGAAAAATAATACCACGCCCGCTATCTGATAAAAAAGGGTCGATGCTACATTGGTCCGACGCATAAGAGCACCTCACAGCTTACTTGCGCAAGCTTCCTAAAAAAGAGGATGTGATTACTGTGTTGTTCTCAATCACCCGCAATTCTATGTCTTTATACAGCATACGCTTTTTTATGCAAGAGGTCCATTATGTAGCCATAAGTGCTTACGATATTGTCAGCTTTGCTCTTTTCAACACCAGAAAACTCTGCTACTATCTATGCAATTTGGGCGTGCATACTAGTCTAATCGTGCATATTCAAATGCTGCACCAGCTCGTACTCCTTTTGCGCTTCTTGCAAGCGTCCAAACTGCTTGAGGACGTCGCCTTTGTTCTGGTGAAAGGCGGCTGTGCGCGGTTGCAGGTGGATGGCCTGGTTGTAGGCGTCCAGGGCTTCCTCGTAACGGTGCAGGTCGGCCAGGACGTTGCCCTTACCATTGTGCGCAGTGGCGAGGTTGGGATTGAGCGCGAGCGCATCTTCGTATGAGGCCAGCGCCTCGTTGTAGCGTTTGAGGTCGTAGTAGACGCGTCCCTTGCCGTTATGGGGCGAGGCCAGTTGCGGATCAAGCTCAATGGCGCGCTCGAATGGCTCCAGCGCCTCCTGGTAACGGTGCAGGTGCCAGAGCGTCCAGCCCATCCGGTCGTGCGCATAGGCAAAGTCGGGTGCGAGCGCGAGCACCTGCTCATAGGCGGCAAGCGCGTCGACGTAGTGCTTCAGATGGTAAAGCGCGTCAGCCTTGCCCTCGTGCGCCTGGATATGGTTGGGATCGATGATGATGGCCTGATTAAAGCTGAACAGCGCCTCCTCGAAATGAGCGAGGGCGTAGAGCGCCTTGCCTTTGCCCACATAGGGAGATGGATTGTTATGGTCAAGATGGGTGGCGCGCTCAAAGGAGACCGTGGCCTCTTTATAATGCTTGAGGTGCAGCAGTGCCCAGCCTCTGCCATCGTATGCCGCAACGCAGCCGTGGTCAAGATCGATAGCTTGCTTGTAGGCAGCAATAGCCTGATCGTACTCGCCCAGGTAGTAGAGCGTATTGCCCAGGCCAACATAGGCATCAACCAGGGTCGGATTGAGCTGCGAAGCCTGTTCGTAGCAGGCGAACGCATCCTCGTACTGATTGAGATCGTACAGAATATTGCCCCTGCCCATGTGCGCGGGGATATAGTTAAGGTCCAGTTGCAGCGCCTGTTCGTAAGCTTCTAACGCCTCCGAGGTGCGACCCAGCGCATAGAGTGCGCTGCCCCGACCTTCATGCGCGTCAACAAACGAGGGAGAGAGCTGGATGGCGCGTTCAAAGGCCACCAGCGCCTCTGAGTAGCGGCTGCCGTTAAACAGGCGATTGCCTTCTTTCAAGAGCTGTTCTTTCGTTTTGTGGACGGGGCCAGTCGGAATGGTGAGCAGGGCCGTGATAAAGGAGGCGGTGTCGGCATAGCGGTCCGCGCGATCTTTCGCCAGCGCCTTGAGAACAGCCTGCTCGATATGGTCAGGGATATCGGGATTGAGATCGGAGAGGGGACGCGGCGCCTCCTTCTGGTGCTTCAGGCCAATAGTCACGGCATGGGCAGCAACGAAGGGCGGCTCTCCGGTCAGCAGTTCGTAGGCGATGCAGGCCAGGGCATACTGGTCGCTGCGACGGCTGGCAACGCCCTCAAACTGCTCCGGTGCCATATATAACGGGGAGCCAATCACGTCAACATACTTGGTTTTGGTGTTGTCCAGGAAGACGGCGATGCCGAAATCGGCGATCATCGCGTCGCCCTTCGCATTGAAAAGGATGTTCTCCGGCTTGAGATCGCGGTGGACGATGTTCTGCTCATGGACAAATTGCAGCGCCTGCCCCACCTGCGCCAGGATGCGCAACGACTCATCGAGCGGCAAAAGCCCTGCCGGGCTATGTTGCAGGCGGTCACGCAGTGAACCATTGGACGCGAACTCGGCAATCAGGTAAGGGAAGCCCTCATCGATCCCCACATCGTAGATCGGGAGGATGTGCGGATGCTTCAAGATTTCAAGAAACTGCGCCTCCTGCAAAAAACTCTCCCGCTCCTCCTGCGATCCCAGATAGGTGAGGTGCAGCAGCTTAATAGCAACAATACGATTGGTGAGGTAGAGATGCACACCCTGATAGATACGTCCAAAAGCGCCGCTATTCAGGGCTGCGGTGATGCGGTAATTCCCAATCTGTTTACCGATGTATTTGTCTTCTAGTTCCATAATCCACCCCTTTAACATCTGTTTCCCTGCGCAATTCTAGCACGTACGTACGAACCATATTAACAGGCGCGAATATGAGCTGTCAATGTGCATAGTGTACAAAATACAATTACTGTTCGCATAAGTATAGACGTGGAGAAACAGCGAAAATAAAAAGTAGGAGCAATGACACAAAATGAGACGCAGGGGCAGGGCTAGCCCCTGCCCCTACAGCATACACAATGAGACGTAGGTATACACAATGCAAGCAAGCTGGGCAGGGGCTAGCCCTGCCCCTACTCAAGCTTTCATCAGACGGCGCAGCACGGTCAGCAGGATGCCGCCGTTTTCGTAGTACGTTACGTCGATAGGGCTGTCCAGGCGAGCGAGCGTCTGGAATGAGAAGGTCGAGCCGTCTTCACGCGTGACCGTGACCGTGACCTCCTGGCGCGGCTTGAGGCCCTGCTCAATGCCGACGATATCATAGACCTCGCGTCCCGTGAGGCCGAGCGATTCCTTGCTCTCGCCCTGGCGGAACTGCAAGGGCAAGATTCCCATGCCCACCAGGTTGCTGCGGTGGATACGCTCGAAGCTCTCAGCAATGGCAGCGCGCACGCCGAGCAGTTGCGGTCCCTTCGCGGCCCAGTCGCGCGAACTGCCGGAGCCATACTCTTTGCCGGCGATGATCAGTAGCGGCACGCCTTCTTGCAGGTAGCGTTGCGACGCTTCGTAGATCGTTGTCTCCTCACCGTCGGGCAGGTGAACGGTGTAGTAGCCTTCCTTATCGGGCGTCAGGCGGTTGCGCAGGCGGATATTGCCGAACGTGCCGCGCACCATGACTTCGTGATTGCCGCGACGCGCACCGTAGGTATTGAAGTCGCGCCGCTCGACGCCGTGCTCAATCAGGTAGCGACCGGCGGGACTGGATGGAGCAAAGCTGCCGGCAGGCGAGATGTGATCGGTCGTGATCGAATCGTCCAGCATCGCCAGCACGCGCGCGCCGTGAATATCCTTGACCGGAGCGGGTTCGGGCGACATATCGTTAAAGAACGGTGGCTCCTGGATATAGGTCGAGCTGGGGTCCCACTCGAAGAGGTCACCGCTTGAGTTCGAGAGCGAGCGCCAGTGCTCGTCGCCCTCAAAGACGTGGGCGTAATTCTTCGAGAAGACTTCCGGCGTCACCGCCTTGCGTACAACGTCGCGCACCTCTTCCTGAGTGGGCCAGATGTCGCGCAGGTAGACGTTCTCGCCGTTGACATCGACGCCGACCGGATCTTTGGTCAGATCGATATCGACGGTGCCCGCCAATGCGTAAGCCACGACTAGCGGCGGGGAAGCCAGGAAGCTGGCGCGCACCTGCGGATGAATGCGCCCCTCAAAGTTGCGGTTGCCGCTCAGCACTGCCGCCACGATCAGATCGTTCTCCTGCACCGCCTCCGCCACCGGATCAGCAAGCGGGCCGCTATTACCGATGCAAGTTGTGCAACCATAGCCCACAAGATGGAAGCGCAGCGCCTCCAGGAAGGGCAGCAGGTCGGCGTTGTTTAAATAGTCGATGACGGCGCGCGAGCCAGGGGCGAGGCTGGTTTTTACTGTGGGCTTGACGGAGAGGCCGCGCTCGACCGCGTGCTTCGCCACCAGGGCAGCCGCGATCATTACCGAGGGGTTCGACGTGTTGGTGCAGCTTGTGATGGCGGCGATAGCTACCGAGCCATCGGTCATATGCGATTGCACGCCTGCCATATTGACCTGCACATCGTGATGCCCGTTCTGTCCATTAGTACTATTGGCGGCAAAGCGATCTTTATAAGATTCGCGGAAGACCTGGCCGAGCTTGCCCATCGGGACGCGGTCCTGCGGGCGGCGCGGTCCGGCTAGGCTTGGCTCAATCGTGCCAAGATCGAGTTCAAGCAGGTCGTCAAAGACTGGCTCCGGCGCTTCGTCGGTGCGGAAGAGACCCTGCTCCTTCGTGTAGCGTTCAACCAGGTCAACCAGCTTGGGATCGCGTCCGGTGTCGCGTAAATAGCGCAGGGTTTCGGCGTCAACGGGGAAGAGGGTCGCGGTCGCGCCAAATTCGGGCGACATATTGGAGATGGTGGCGCGGTCCGCCAGGGGGAGCTGGCTCAGGCCAGGGCCGGTGAACTCGACGAATTTGCCGACTACGCCGCGCTTGCGCAGCATTTGTGTTACTGTGAGCACAAGATCGGTCGCAGTCGCCCCTTCCGGCAAGGCTCCGACAAGGCGCATGCCGATAACTTCTGGCGTCAATAAATAAAGCGGCTGACCAAGCAGCACCGCCTCGGCTTCGATGCCGCCGACGCCCCAGCCGAGCACTCCCAAACCGTTGATCATCGTCGTATGCGAATCGGTGCCGACGAGCGTATCGGGGAAGGCCACACGTTCCCCA
Source organism: Ktedonobacteraceae bacterium (assembly GCA_035650355.1). GTDB lineage: Bacteria > Chloroflexota > Ktedonobacteria > Ktedonobacterales > Ktedonobacteraceae > DASRHT01. The sequence goes on along the minus strand of DASRHT010000057.1, from coordinate 42,907 downwards.
TCCTCGGTCTTCGTCATGACGACGGAGGCCAGATATTCCAGATTGACCTGGTGGACGATGCCCGTTCCAGGAGGCACGACGCGGAAATTGCTGAACGCCTGCTGGCCCCAGCGCAGCAGAGCGTAGCGTTCGCTATTGCGCTCGTATTCGCGGGTGACGTTGCGGTTAAAGGCCAGGGTCGTGCCAAAGGTATCGACCTGGACGGAATGATCGATCACCAGATCGGCGGGCACGAGGGGATTGATCTTCTGCGGATCGCCGTGCATGCGCGCGACCGCCGAGCGCATGGCTGCCAGATCCGCCACAGCCGGTACGCCGGTGAAATCTTGTAGGAGGACACGACCAGGCATAAAGGGGTATTCTGCTTCGCTAGTGGCGGCGTGCCCAGGAGTCCAGCGTGCCAGCGAGAGCACATCTTCTTCGGAGACGATCTCGCCTCCGACATGGCGCAGCAGGTTCTCCAGCACGATCTTCACCGTAATCGGGAGACTGCTGAGATTTTCCACGCCGCGCTGAGTGAGTGCGCTCAAACGATAGTAGTTGACGGTGCCGTAATCGCTCTTCAAAGCTGCACGCGCACCAAACACATCTCTGTACATAGTCCTATACACGTCCTTTTAACGGAATTCGTCCTGATTGAGGATGGCAACAGCACCAGGAGGGTGCGAGAGTCAATCCTTTTCTTCGCCGTAGTTACTGGCCCTATTATATAACAGAGTGTGCTGGTCAAGGGGGAGAATTCAATGACCGGCAAGGGAAAGAAATGTGTGAGATTATTTCTAATGCATTTCCACTTGACATTTTTGGGGATGCATGTACAGTGTCCCTCAAGGGAGGCGGCGAGAAGGCGAGGCTAGCTCGATCCGCTTGAGGATACTGAAACTAACTTGACACTCCCATTGCTCACCTCCTACAATGAAGCTGTTAATATTGATCTACTTAGTCAAGAATCAAGGAGGAGTCTATGACGTCAACGGTTCAGGAGTTCCTAAAGGCCAACGAGCGGTATGCAGCCAGCTTCCAGAAGGGGAATTTGCCGATGCCACCTGCTCGTAAGGCGGTGATTCTGACCTGCATGGATGCCCGACTGGACCCGGCCCGCTTTCTTGGTTTGGAGGAAGGCGACGCTCATGTTATCCGTAACGCGGGCGGACGCGCCACCGAAGATGCGATCCGCTCTCTGGTCATTTCCGAGCAACTGCTTGGCACGAACGAAGTCGTGGTGATTCACCATGTTGATTGCGGCATGCTCACCTTCAGCAACGAAGATCTGCGTGGCAAGCTCAAGCAGGATTTCGGGACCAGCGCTGATCACATCGACTTCCTGCCCTTCAAAGACCTGGCACAATCCGTACGCGACGACATCGCCACCATCAAAGCTTCCCCCTTCGTTCCCGACAGCATCACCGTCAGTGGCTATATTTACGATGTGAAAAGCGGCAAGCTTCTCCCCGTCACCTGAGCGCATCACTGTAGGGGCAGGGCTTGCCCCTACCCTGCCTTCTCCCTGTCACCTGAATGGTAGGGGCAGGGCTCGCCCCTGCCCTGGGCTGTTACCTGTCACATAACCAGTAGGGCCAGGGCAACCGCAAGGGATTGCCCCTACCACCAGGGTCACACCGCTATCTGTCGGGACCTGGGCAACCGCAAGGGATTGCCCCTACCTATTGGAGAGAGATTACCTCCTTCGCCGCCTCAACCACTTGCTCCACACTCACGCCTTTCAGGCAGGGATTGCCGATGGGGCAGACGCCATAACCGCAGGGCCGACAGGGGACTTCATATATTACGGCGCGGAATGGACCGGCATGCAGCGGACCGTTGAGGACGGGGCTGCTGGCGCCGAAGATGGTCACGGTGGGCGTGCCGAGCGCGTACGCTATGTGCGCGGGACCGCTATCGTTGGTGAGCAGGACCGAAAGTTGGGCAAGCACGCCGCCAAGCGTCAGCAGCGATGTCTGGCCCATCAGATTGCGACATGCGCCGCCTATTTGTCGCGCTATCATATCGCCCAGTTCGCGCTCCTGTCCCTCACCCACCAGAATTACCGTTCCCCCGTATTGCTGCAAAAGCATGGAGCAGGCAGCCGCGAAGCGATCAGGGGACCATCTTCTGGCCTCGTCCCTTGCCGACGGATGCAACCCTATGAGTGGAGGCGCTGCATCCTTCAGCAAGCATTCTGCCTGCTGGAGATCCTCAGCGTGCAAGGGGAACAGGATATCTTCACCCTGGTCCGGTATGCCTAGAAAGCTGGTCAGGGCGAGGACACAGCGAACCTCGTGCAAGTGCTTAGGATAGGGCAAGGCCGCGTCCAACAATCCTGCTCCTTCGCCTGGACGCACAAAGCCAGCGGTCGTGCGCGCACCGAGCAGCAGCATGAACGGATTCGAATTGACGCCGGTGCCCTGCATCTGGATGGCAAGATCAAACTGCTCGTCCTGCATCTCACGCAAGAAATGCGTAGTCCGACGAGCGTCAAAGAGCTGCTCCGCGATCCCTGGATAGCCTGGGAATTCGACGACGCGGTCTACGTAGGGCAGGCGTTGCGCGATCTCCCGCAGCATCGGCAGTGTTATCAGCGTGATCGCGGCATCAGGCAGCGTCACGCGTAACGCTCGGAAGGCGGGCGTTGCGCAGAGGAAATCGCCGACGCGCGAGGCGCGCAGCAGAGCTATTTTGCGCGGCCTCTCCTCCAGTCGTGTCAGCAATCCAGGCGTAAAGGGATCGTTCATAGCGCCTCGACATGCGTGATAGCAGATTGAGAGGCATAGCGTTCGATCATCTCGTCCAACAGGTCGAGCGCGTGCCCGTCCACCGTGCCGGCCTCGTTCAGCACGGTTGTCGGAGCCTGGGAATAGTAGGTGCCGGATGGGACGAGGGCACAACCGCCCCAGCACCGCATCAGCAGGTTCTGCACCAGCACCTCTTCGCCCGAGTGGTAGCGCGGTAGGCGCGACCAGAAGGAGAAGCCGCCCACGGCCAGTAGTTTGGCGCGATCATAGAGGATGCACGAAGCAATCCAGGCCACCTTATAACGACGCGTCTCCCCAGGCGGCAATGACAGACCGACGTGATAGAGATTGGCGGCACGATGCAACTGCCAGCGTTCCCATTGTGGCGTACCAGGCGCAACGACTTCAGGGCGTACCGGTCCATCCCAATATTCGATCTGCTGCTGCTGCGGTCGCACATCATCGCGATGCGATAGGCCAGCCGGAAACGCGCCCACGAAGCCGCATCGTTCGTCGCGCAACGTCGCCAGCAGCCGTTCCACCACCCACGGCTCCATCAGCACATCGTCATCGAGATACAATACCGTCTCAGCAGTCGCGCGCCTGAGCAAAAAATCTCGCTGCTCGGCGATGCCATAGACGGGGCCGCGATCATGCCATTCGACCGAACCGCCGCGCGCCTCAATCACCCTTCGTAATGTCTGAATCTCCTGCTCATCTTTGACCGCAGGCTCGCTCTGGTCGGCCACTATCACCCGCACGTCCCGCAACGTCTGCGCCGCCACCCCCGCAAGCGTCATAATCAACGAACCGAGCCGATTGCACGTCGGCAGCAGGATATCAACAGCGGCTCTCTTAGCCATATAGAAAAATCCCTCCTCTTGATACGCTCTTTACAATGCCGCCCCCACCGTAGGATGCGTTTCAGCCCGTCAGCTAGCAGGGCAAGCGCAAGGCATTGCCCCTACCCATTCTGTCCAGCAATCCCACACCCCCGCCGACCCGATTGATCGCGTCCAATTTATCGCCCTGCCGTCTCCCCAACATCGTGGCCCCCAGGGCAAGCGCAAGGCATTGTCCCTACAGGATTGGCACGATGTTGGACCATCCCTGGCGCTTGCCCTGCCACGCCCTAGCCCCACCGATGAATAGATGGGTAGGGGCAATCCCTCGCGGTTGCCCTGCTGCCCTACCCATTCGTTCTCCCAATCACCCTCACCCCTACGGCGATCACAGCGGTGTGAGGTATTCAAAACGTTCCCGAATAGATTGAGCATGAGCGGCAGACCTCCGGCGGCTCGTCGGATGAGAGCTGGTCGCGAAACGATTGATAGGCGGAACTGTTCCAGAGCTGCTCGGCCCCGCGCCCGTTGATTGTGCCGAAGTTAATGCGGTCCGGCGTGGAGACCATGCAGCAGGGCATGGAGTAGCCCTGATAGCTGAAGTAGGCTCCGCGCCAGGGCCAGTCGCAACGCTGCGGGCCTGGCGTGCCAGGCGGATGCAGACGCATGCGCGTATGCGGCAGGCGCAACTCTATGCCCAACTCACGCGCCACAGTCCGCGCTTCGGCAAAATAATGCTCCACGCGCGCGGGATCTTCCTCAAGCAGCGTCTCCTGCTGCACAAAGTCGCGCATGGGGAGATAGCGTTCGGGCAGGCTGGACTCGCCAAAGTCGTGACAGAGGTGCTGCACAAAGATGCTCTCCATCGACCAGCGATGAGCCAGCCGCACCAGCTCCGGTAGCTCCTGTAAGTTCTGGCGCATAATCACCATCACCAGACGCAAATGCGGTAGTGCGCTGCCATGACGCTGGCGAGCAGCTAGCAGACGTTCAAGATTATGCACCACGCGCTCAAAGTGGGCACGCACGCGAATGCGCTCGTACGTCTCGGCGGTTGCTGCGTCAATCGAGACATGGACGCAATCCAGCCCGCTCGTCACGCAGCGGTCCGCCCTTTTATCGTTCAATAGCGTCAGATTCGAGTTGGTCGAAACCTTGACGCCTTTCTCGGCGGCATACGTGACCATATCGAAGAAGCGTGGATGCATCATCGGCTCGCCCAGACCTTGCAGATGAAGCTCCTGTAAGCCGTCAAATTGATCAATAATGCGGGCATAGGTTTCGAACTCCATAAATGCGGGCGGGCCATAGGGAGGGCCGTCCTGGCGAAACTGGATGGAACACATCTGACAGCGCAGGTTGCATTGCCCAACAGGTTCAATCTGGATATAGCCTGGCAACTTCATCACAGCGTTTGCCTCCTCTCGTCCGTACAATCACAGGAACAGCACGCGAAAGCGGATCACGCCACGCAGCCGCCAGAACACAGCCAGCGGCGGGATCAGCATCGACGTGAGCAGCATCTCCGCCACATGAGCTGGCGCGCGGCTCGTCCGGCTCAGGCGTTGCGCGCAGAAGCGAGCCGTCATCCATCCCCACAGGCCCAGGCCGCAGAAGGCAAAGAAGCGCGAACCCAGCAAGGTCGCCGTCAGCATCAAGAGCAGCGCGCCCACGATGCCGTAGTAGTGCCAGGGCGGGCTGGGCTGAATTTTCTGCCAGTAGAGTCTGGGGTGCTTCTTGAACAGCAGCGCATTGAACATACTTTTGCGCTGCTGGCTCAGGCTGATGCCCCAGCGAGCTGGGCGGACGGGATGAACCACCACGGCATCAGGAGAGCAGGTATATTGCACATTATTTTCCAGCAGGGTGAAGAAGAGATCGCTATCCTCGCGCCAGGGCGCGGTAAAGCGTTCATCGAAGCCGCCCGCCAGCGCCAGAGCCTCGCGTCGGTAGAAGCAGTTCGCGGTCACGAACTCGCTATTTGCCAGGTGGGAGGCGTTGTACTCATAATCGGTGGGATTATTGGCCAGTGGGATCACGATGCGACCGGAGACCGCCATAATGTCGCCGCTAAAGGCAGCCACACCGGCCTTCAACCATCCTGGCGCGGGGATGCAATCGTCATCAGTAAAAGCAATGATCTCGCCTCGCGCCGCACGCCAGCCAAGATTGCGCGCGGTAGCGGGTCCGTGAGGCGTGCAAGCGTCGCATACAGGAAGATAACGCACGCAATGACCGCAATGGGCCACTCGTTTAGCCCAATGCTCGACCTGCTGCCTGGTTTCAGCGCAGGCGGCATCGTCAACAATCACAATTTCGTACGCCGCCGGATCAAAGGATTGGGCCACAAGGGCGATAATGCAGCGGTCGAGAAGGTCGCGCCGTTTGAAGGTTGGTACCACCACAGAAACAAGCACACTCATCGCTCACCCTGCACTTTTTCTAACAGAAACGAGCCAATCACCAGGGCATCCAGCGGCGAGGTCCAGAAGCATTCAACGGCATCGCGCGGCGTACATACTATCGGCTCGCCACGCGTATTGAACGAGGTATTGACCAGCACCGGCACGCCCGTGCGCTGCTGAAAGGCTTTGAGCAGGTCATAGTATAGGAGATGCTGCTCGCGGTTGATCGTCTGGATGCGCGCAGTGCCGTCAACGTGGCGCACCGCCGGAATTTGCTCGGCTTTATCGGGCAACACATCGTAGACAAAGAGCATAAACGGCGATTGCGCCCCGTGAGCGAACCAGTTTGCCGCATCCTCTTCCAGTACTACCGGAGCCACCGGACGGAAATCCTCGCGGTCCTTGATCTCGTTCAGCTTGCTTTGCATCGAGGCGTGGAGCGGCGAGGCCAGAATTGAGCGAGCGCCCAGGGCACGAGGGCCAAACTCCATGCGATGCTGAAACCAACCAATTACTTTATCCTCTGCCAGCAGGTCCGCCGCCGTCTGTGCAATATCGGTCAGGCGGCGATAGGGCAGCTTCGACCAGCGCAGGAATTGTTCGATCTCATCGTCGCTATAGCCAGGTCCCAAAAAGGCGTGCTCCATGCGATACGAGCGCGTGCGGCTCTCACGTTCCAGCGCGTCGGTCCAGAGAGCTGCGCCCAGCGCGGTACCCGCGTCACCGGCTGCGGGCTGCACCCAGATGCGCTTAAACGGACCACGATCTCGCAGGCGCGCATTCATCACGCAGTTAAGCGCCACGCCGCCCGCCAGGCACAGCTCATCCAGTCCCGACGCAGCATGCAGCCAGGAGGCCAGCGCCAGCACCACCTCTTCCAGCACAACTTGCAGCGAGTGCGCAACATCATAGTGGCGCTGCTCCAACGGTCCGCCCTTGAAACGGCGAGGGCCGAAGCGTTCTTCCAGGCACGGAGGCTGAATGGTATATTGCCCGTTCTCTCCCAATTGAATGATCTGCCGAAACTCTTTTATATAGCTCGGTTGACCAAAGGAGGCCAGAGCCATGACTTTATATTCGTCGGAGGAATGCAGGAAGCCCAGATATTCCGTTACCTGCTCGTAAAGGATGCCGAGCGAGTGCGGCATCGTCACCTGCCCCAGCCAATGCAGCTCGTTGCCACTGCCGATGCTATAGCTCGTTGTCGCCTGCTCGCCGCGACCATCCAGCGTCATGATCGCCGCCTCCTGGAATGGTGAGGGAAGAAAGGCGCTGGCGGCATGAGCCAGATGATGCTCCACAAAATGCCAGCGAAAAGGCCCATCGTAACGTACGCCACGGAAACGAGCCTGCAAATGATGCGGCGCGCCGCTCGCCAGGTGACGCGGAGCATTCAGAATAGAGGATAAGAAGAGTGGGTCCCACGGCGCTTCCCACTTGCCGGAGACGTCATGCGCGCTCGGCTCCAGGGGGAGCGTCACGAGCGTATCTTTATGATCCCAGCCTGGGAAGAGATAGGGATCGTACGAATAGGCGACATGATCGACATCGGCAAGGTTGATGCCGCCAGCGCGCAGGCAATAGTCAATGGCGTGGAAGGGTAATTCGTACGTTGAGAAGGGGATGGGACGCTTTCCGTGCTTGATATGCGTGAAACGTTCTTCTTCGGCTGCCGCGATCACCTCTCCATCAACGACCAGGCAGGCAGCGGGATCGTGATAGACGGCATTGATCCCAAGCGTATACATCGGCATTCCTCCAATATCTTCCTGACAGGCGGAATTTCTAAAGTAGAGTTTATGTAGAATTTTTGCGACTTGTAACCCGTTTGCCCATCTTTGCTATTCTACATATCTCGATTGAAAACATACTCAACAATTAGCATATCTTATTGATAGCATCATAATATATTCTAAAGCAATATACCAAACTCTTCCATTAATAGAACAATGAAAGGTTATGGTTTAGCGGGAGAAAGCATAACCCCCTTCATATACAGAAATGTCCGATTTGTCGTAGAGACCAGCTTTAGCGCGTCCGATTTATCGCCTGTTATACATCTCATTTCCATATTACCCCAAGAACGTAATTGCAATAAGGATGAAAGTATTGCACATCATCGCTCGTTGACTTCGCGTTGGAGCCACATTAATACTGGGGCAAGGGGTGGCGGTGAACCGGACGCGATAAATCTGGTCTCTACGAAAGGGCGAGGTGCCCTGTGCTCACACGCCTTTTTTGCCAGGGCAGAGAACCTGGGGCAAGGGGTGGCGGTAAACCGGACGCGCCGTAGCTCCCCGCTTCATCGTAGGAGGTCCCTACGGAGGAGGGCAGCGGGAGCGCCAAGCATTGCCCTCCTGAGGTCATATTTTACCCCTCAAAAACAGCTATGCGCGCAAAGGCACGATATCCGGCTGCATCCGCCAGGCGCAGGGAGGCAGTATTCTCGGCAAAGGCGCTGTAAATCGGCACAAGTCCCTCCTGCGCCACCGCATGCGCCCAGAGGATCGTAGCTGCGAGCGCGTAGCCTTTGCGACGAGCCTCCGGCAGCGTTTCAATGCCCAGCTCGCAGGCTTCTGGCGTGCGCCGTGAGCTATGGGCCAGGCAGAGCAAGCGCCCAGCAACAACAACGCCGATATGGGGATGCGTGTTGTCTTCGAGGGAGTCACCAGGTGCGAAGAATCGCTCGATCAACTCGCGGTCATTAAGCGTTAGAGGGCGGGCGATGCCACGAGCAGTCGCGATATCGAGTCGTGGAGCGGCGATCTGGGAAAGCGCAACCTCGCGGCTAACGCCTGGTATGGGTGCGATTGGAGGAAAAACCAGCGCCTCATCGGCCCGCAGGCGCAGATCTTCGCGTTCCGCGATGTTGACATCTGGTCGCCAGATATGGACGCGCCCCGTAGCTATTGCCGCGACGCATAGCTTCCAAGCCGGTCGCGCGCTTTGCGGCGCAAGCTCAAGGTCATTCGAGGTGAAGGGGGAAAGTTGTACGCCCCAGACGGCCTCTACGTGCAGGCGTAGCAATGTTCGATCTGCAGATACCATAACAATCCTTTCTGAAAGTTGGAGTTGAAAAGACACAAAAAGCCCCTGTGCTCATGTTATCCATCAAGAACCTCCAATCTCTCAGGCAAAAGACAGCCTGGATATCACGACTGTTTGTATTTTACAACACACTTACCACATAGCCGCAACAAGTGTGGTAGCTGTAAACTTCGTATCGCGTCTCTCACTGGCTAAACGCCCTTTGAATACCAGAGCGTTTTATATACCGTGTGAAAGCCAGCCGCTGTAAACACTGATTGAGCTTTGACATTCTCGCTGCTCGTGCCGAGCGTTGCGGTTTCGATACCAAATTGCTTCAGGCTCCGCAGCCCTGCCAGCAGCATAGCGCGCCCCAATCCCCTGTTTTTATATGCTGCGGCTGTGCCGATGATGGCGACCTCCCCCTCGTTGTGCCCGTTTTGCGCATTCGCCTCTTTGGGAATGGCGCAATAACAAAACGCTGCCAGCCTGCCGTCAGGTGCGACCAGCAGCAGGTCCAGCTCTGGTATGTACTCAGGGTTGCGCATGATTGAGAGCCGCCCATCCCGCGTCATATTGCGCGTCCCGAAGGCATCCTGATGTAGTACGACAACCTCTTCCACCTCATTTTCACCTGCAACGTGTCGCAACGTAAAGCCCGCAGGAAACTGAGGAGGAGGAATCGCTTCAGCAAGGGAGCGAGCCATATACAGCGTTTGCATGTCTGAACAGGTAAACCCGTGCTGCTCCAGGAGAGCTACTCGCCTCTGGTCAGTATCACGACAAGGTGTGTCTACCGCCGTACAGGTATCAGCGCCCCTTATCCGGTCCCAACCCCACTCAAGCACTTGCGCGGCAATCTCGCTATTTTGAACGTGAGGATGAAGCAGAAAATAGAGGTTGCAGTATCGTAGAGCAACAATCGCATAGGCGACAATCGCTCCGTGCTCATCCTCCCATAACTCAATACGCTCCTGGCTGCTGGCAGATATTCTACTCAAAATCTCGTAGAGGTCTGCGATTGTGGGATAATCGTTGATATTTTCGCGCGTGGTGCAGGCACGACGAAAGTCAAGGATACGCTGTGTATCCGTTGCTGGCATATAAGGGCACATAATGATAGTCATGGATTTTCCTCGATAAAGTGGCCGTTTTTCTTATTAGCAAACCGTTCCCCACAGAGGATACGCCCTTTGCGTGAGAAAAACAAGCCTACGCCGGTTCAACCGGCGCCAGGATGTCAAGCCAGCCGTTGACCTTATCAACTTGCACCTTGTAGTCCTCTGCCAGGAAGCTTGGGATATAGGGGAGCAGGTGCCCGTTCATCAACTGGCCCGTCTTGACTGCCGACAGATTTTCTTTTGCCTGCCAGGCCAGCAACTCTGAAGCTCTGCGTGCATCGCCCAACTGAGCCTGCAATTTTGTCCATAGCTCGCCCAGCTCGTCGTGCATGCATTCTGCGTAGACCGACGGCACTGCTTCAGCGGAGGGAAATTTGCCCGAACGCAGCTTTGAGCGCACGCGTGAGAAAAACTGCGGGAAGTGAGAGGCTTGCCGCGCTTGTGAAAACTGCGCCTGCCCCATCGTTTCAATGATGCGAAAGAGTGTATCCTCGTCGTAGAAGCCCAGGTGTTCGGCCATCAGAAGCATGCGCAGGCCCTGCGCGATTTCGGGATGCATGACGACCACGTTAGCCTCAGTATCATCGCACATCCCCCGATTATTCAGATTGGCCGACCCGATGGTGAGCCAGAGGTCGTCCACCACAGCAACTTTGGCATGAACGTAAATGGCGCGATAGACAGCATGATCGTCGCCATCCTGCCGGTACGAACAGCCAAGCGTATAGAGATGCAACAAACCGCGTTCAATGGCCTGTGGCGCCAGTTCGCACAGATACTGCAAACCTTCGTCGGTAAACTCTCGCCCCACATTGGGGTTATCGGGGAGCACAAGCGAGACCATCACGCCGCGTAAGAGGGCATCAGCCAATGATTGTATTATCTGGTCCATTTCGGCATGTGGAACGCCTAACATGGGATTCTCCATACCGAAAAAGGCGCGTCGCCAGAAATATTGATTTTCGATATAGATATGCCGCCTGGCCCTGGAAAAGGCGCGCAGGTAGCTCTCTAGAATTGTGGTAATCTCTTCTTCTGCGGCAAAGTTATAAAAGCCTTTAGGGATTGTGCGCACTACCTGGATCTGGGTACTGCTATCTTTATGCAGCGGCGCGGTGGTGCTGGCTGTTGGCTGGGGAGCAGGATCGGGCAGGCAGAGAGCCGCGTCGTCTTGATGGAGTTCGACTACCGCGTTCCAGCGCTGGCGAAAGTTTCGCTCAACGTCGGCGACGGCAGGACCCTCAAACATGATATGCACATCATGCCAGTTCACAGGCGTTTTGCCAGCGCCATCTTTGCGCAGCAGCGTGTGATAGGGATGACCTTTGGTATCCCAGCGGTCCCGCTCGCCATTGCCTTCCGCCATCATATCAATGCCGCCGACGAAGGCCCAGCGACTATCGACCACAGCGGTTTTCTGATGATGCGACGCAATTGGATTGTTGAGCAGCCCCTTATGGCTATCGTCGAGCAGGCAGCGTATACCACGCGACTCCAGAACCTCCTGGATTTGCTTAGGGCCAGCCGTAAATGGCAGTGTATAGGTATCCCAGAGCAAAATTCTGACATCGACGCCTTTGCTCGCGGCATAGCTCAGCACATTGACAACGCTCATCTCTTCGCAAAGCTGCCAGAAAAGCAGATCCTCATCCGACAGCCCCCTCTGCCGCAACCATGCCAGCAACTCTTCCTGTTCAGGCGAGCCATCGGGTCCGGCGCGGTTGTGTTTGCCACGTACCAGCAACAGTTCGGGGGTCAATCCCCAGGCGGTGATATAGATTGAGCGTTGCGCGCGTAAAAAATGGACGCACAGCTCCAGCATTGTCGTACGCCCATCGATCAGAAAAGCCACATGGGCGGTATGCCGCATGGGCATATCGCCTCTTGCTCGCCAGAGTTCCGTGAAATGTTTTTGTCTGCTCATATTCGCCGACTCTACAAAAAGTTATCTATTGTAGAGACGGATCAGCAGCGTTTTCGGACTCAAAAAGCTCTTACTTTCGCTTCCATAAATTTTGTGACGGGATGCGCAACGCGCGATTAAACTTGCTGGATGCATTCTCCCAGGCGATAATCTCGGTGAGTTCCACCAGCTCGTCATCGCTGTAGAACTGGCGCAGCCGCGAGAAAAGTTCGTCGCTGACCTCGCGCCCGGTAATCGTCATACTATCAGCATACTCTAGCGTCACCCGCTCGACCTCGTCGTAAAGAGGGCTGGTGGCGTAGTCTGCCAGCGCGAGGATCTTTTCGTCTGATATGCCAAGCTCGCTGCCCACGGCAGCGTTGATATCCTGTCAAAACGCGCAGCCGTTCAGTGAGGCCACGCGCCGATTGACCAGCGCCTGAAGCTTCTCATCGATCAATCCCGAAGCCGCGATGCCACCCCACATTCCGCGCACGCCGCGAAAAATCGCGGGTCGGCGAGCATAGACCAGGTGATTCAGCAGTGGCGCTCCCCACTTCTTGGCCTGCGCGTCTAATACCCTCCTGACATAGTCTTCCGTCTGCTCAGGATCAACTCCATCGATTCGTGCCATGATGTTGCTCCTCGTGATTTTACTCGATCTTGCTCTTTAACTACCCCTATGTGCAAGATTATGCTGCTCATTAAGAAATTATACCAGTCATGCTCGGTAGCGACGAGCATGACTGGTATAATTTCTTAATGAGTATCGGACAGCAGCAGTTCCCATGTCTCACCCACAAGGCCATGGCCGAAGCTGTGATGCGCCTCCTCCGCGAGGAGCTTAAATCCGGTTTTCTGATAGATAAAGTAACACGTATTGAAGGAGCATAGCACATGAGCGAGCAACTGGAACGCAACAAACAAACCGTGATGGCCTTCTATGATCTGATGTTCAATCAATGCCAGCCTGCTCTTGCGATGGAGCGTTATGCAGGCGATGTCTACATCCAGCATAATCCAGCCGTGGCTGATGGCAAGCAGGCTTTCATTGACTACTTCACCCGCATGGCTCAGGAGTATCCAGGAAAGCGCGTCCACTTCAAACGGGTCATTGCTGAAGGAAACTATGTCGTCTTGCATTGTTATCAGCAGTGGCCGGGGGACAGCGATTGGGCTGGCATCGATATTTTTCGCCTCGATGACCACGGCAAAGTCGTTGAACACTGGGATGTTCTCCAGCGCATCCCCGAGCACTCAGCCAACGACAATACGATGTTTTAGGTAAGGACAACGATGCCAGTTCTGGTTCATCTGACACCGGAGAAAAACGTAAAACGTATATTGCACGCAGGTATACACAAAGGGCGCGGCGTCTATTGCCTGCCTGTTTTACAGAGCTATTATGTCGTTTCACAGGTAGTCGGCTGGCGTTACCTGCCGGGAGCGCGCCAACGCGCATGGTGTACCTGTCCTGTCTGTATCTCCCCCGGAGAAATTAACTCACGCAGGAAACGCGCTCAACACATGTTGCGCATGATGAAAAGAAAACGCCTGGATGGTTAATCCAGACGCTTTCTTGTTTCGTGCTGCGACGATTGCTAACGGCTGCTCGTACTGAGCTCGACGCGCCTCAAGATCAGGTAGGCGATAGCTGTCAGGACGATCCCAAGCTCGAAGCCAACATCGATGCCGAAGGGCGGATTGACCAGTTTAGCAATCGGCCCAACGTAGTACGCCTGCGAAGCTCCCAGCACCACGCCGACCAGGCCGATAGCCAGGGAGACGATGGCCGCCCAGCCGATGGGCAGTTTGCTCGGCGTGTTCCAGTCCTCGACATTATACTGGCCGCGCCGGAAAACGAAGTGCTCCAGGATCAGGACGATGGCCCAGGGACCAAGCCAGTAGGCGATTAGCAGCAGGAAGTTCTCCAGCGTTGCGTTGAAGTTTGCCGCAGCGGGCAGGGCGATTGCCACATAGATAACCGCACCGATCAGCGTCCAGATCCAGCGTGGGATGCGCTGGAAGGTTTTCCCGACCACCTGCACGGAGAGGCCGAGGCTGTAATCATTGGGAATGTTATTGGCGATGACGCTCAGCGCCAGCAGCACGATCAGGAAAGAGCCGAAGCCGCCCAGCGGGTTCAGGACCGCCGCCAGCAGTTCGCCGCCCCCCAGCAGCTTCCAGGAGGTCAGAGACATGCCCAGAATCTCCAGCAGGACGCAGGGGATGAAGACGCCCAGAAAGGTCAGCCAGAAGATACGAGCCGATGATGTATTCTCCGGCTGGTTCACATTGTAATCGGCTGCGTACGAACTCCAGCCCGTAGCGAAACCATAAACCGCTCCACCGAAGGAAACGAACGAGGCGATATGGGCGGCATTCCATACAGGCGTAGGAATAATGTGCATATGCGGTCCCGCTACGATCAGCATGATGACGAAGATGATCGCCATCGGAATCCAGGCATAGCGTTCGTAGCGATGAACATAGCGATAGCCATAGATGCTGACCAGAGTCGTGACCAGGGCAAGCACCAGAATTCCGATGTCGCGCAGCGTAATGCCGCTCAGCGCCAGACCGGCCACCTGAGTGGTACATTTATCAATTGGCGTATTACCACAGGCCAGAGCTGCGGCGAGCTGACCACCGACGATCACGTTGACCACCGACCAGCCAATACAGGCCGCGACATTCACCAGTCCCATGATTATGCCGCCGATCCAGCCGAAGGAGAAGCGGGAAATGGTCATCTGGCGCAATCCGAGCTTAGGGCCAAGCGTCGAAAAGAAGGCTACAGGAAGAACGCCGAGGACATTAAAAATAATAATGGCGGCAATACTATCCCAGAATCCAAGTTGAAACAGGTTGGTTGCTAACGCTCCGAGAACAACGGTCGAGATTACCAGGTTGGCGGAGAGCCACATAGTAAAATTGTCAAAGATGCGAACGTGGGTGCGCGTTTTTGGCGAGACCCGTTCGATACCGTGTGTTTCTATACCACTTTCCTCTGGTATAGTAACGGTGTCAACGCTCATGCTCTGGTCTCCTTTAATAAAGACTAGGTTGAACATTCCTACTAGATCCGGTCGAACCTGAGACAGGCCCTGAGATATCAGATGTTCCAGGAACAATAATGACAACGCCCAAACGCCCATACTACATTGTCTAAAGTTGGGAATATCTACGCAGGTCAATGTACAATGGAGCGATCAGGAAGATCCAGAGGATAATGAGATGTAACAAGTATACCATATTCTCTGCTGAGCTACCAGCCAGAGAAAGCCCTATTCCAGGGCTTCGCAAAAGTTGTCTTTTCATCCTGAACGGCTCGCAAGCGAGCCGTTGGAGAGAGAAAGGTGCTGGCTGTGGGCTGTGCCCACAGCCAGCACCTTTCTCTCCCTGTGAGCGCCTTTGGCGCGAGCAGTCAGAGCGTGCAGCGACGTTTGCGAAGCCCTGAGCCCTATTCAGGGCTTTTTAGTTTTCCTCTCCTCTGACTCCTGCCACCTGGGTTCGCGCCCCCAACGGGGTGCTGGGCAAGAGGAGAGAGGTGCAGGCAACCCCGCGACGCGGGGTTGCCTGCACCTCTCTCCTCTTGCGAGCAGGGCTTCGCCCTGTGAGCATGACGAACACGGAAAAGCCCTGAGCCCTATTTTATAGGCGAGTTCGCATTTTTTGTCAACAAGCAAACCAGTATTTTTCAGGGTTATCAACATTGCGGAAGAGCCAGGATACTTTACATATTTTTGATGCTTCTCTGATACTTTTTTGGTAAAGTAGGTGTCCAATAGAAGAAGAAGAAGAAGAGAGAACGTCTCGAATACCTGTAGAGAGCAACCGATGCACGAAGGTATCGAGGTATTTGCTCCTTAAAGCATAGGAAGGAAACAGACACATGCTTTTACGAAGATCTTTCACCACATGGGCGTTAACCGCTTTCTTGCTTTTGACTGTGACGGGTCTGCTTACTGCTTGTGGAGGCACTGCATCTAGCTCCACCTCGGCAAGCACAGGGACGGCTGCAAAGGCCACCCCATCTGCTACTGCTCGCGCGGGAGCGGTGACTGGCACTGTTGACGCCTACAATGCTTCAACACAATCGCTCATCTTGAAACTGCCTAACGGATCAACGCAGACCTTCCAGACCACCCATGCCAGAATCGTTGAAGACCAGAAGGTGACGCAGCAGCAATTGGGGGAGATGTTGAACAAGAGTGGTATCGTGGTCTTCGAGATAGGTCCCAAGACCAGCGACGGGACCTATAATGCTCAAGTGGTCGTCGTGTCTTTGACCATGGGCGCCAGTACTGCTCCTCAGAATACCACCCGTCTTGGGAACAACAGAGTGTTCCTGCTGCATACCCAGTTGAAGAATAATGAGCTGCTAGCAGAGGATACGAACGGACATGCTCCCATCACCGTGAAGCTGAGTGGAACCACTGCGCTGATTGCTCAGACGGAAGGGATAGCGAGCGATTTACAAGCGGGCCAGATGATAGTTGTCGTCCCAGGCTCTTCCCCCGGCGGCACGGTGCAGGCTGCGCAGATCTTGATTGGCCCTCTTCCTCGGGCGTAGCATCTGTGGCGTCGATGAGGTCTCTCAAAGATGTCTCGCGGGCCAGGCCCTCATGCGCCTCTCGCGTCATGGGTGAGCCTGGCCGCAATGGAGCCTCTACAACGCTGTTTTCCTCACAGGAAGGTCTCTGCTCTTTCATGTGGCATCTCGTTGCGCAACCCGTGGTTAATATGACGCCTTGAGTTGCATAGCAGATATGATATACTCGCTTATGCACCGGGATGGTGATGAACTATTTCACTTTCTCCACCAGGCAAACTATCAACGCTTCGCTAGAATGCAGGATACGCTAGAATAAGGGGAATAGAATGAGTGATGAATCACTTCCTGCCGATAATCAAATAGCTGGACTCAAGGCGCGTATTTTTGCGTTAGTCCGTGCCTGCCCGGTAGGTAGGGTGACAACCTATGGCTGGCTGGCAAAATGCGCTGGCTATCCGCGAGGTGCCAGGATGGTTGGGTGGATCATGAATGAATCCAGTCCTGGCGTTCCGGCGCAACGGGTGATCAATAGCAAAGGCGAGCTAAGCGGAAGCTGGGCCTTTGGCTCACCAGATAGAATGCGCCAGTTATTGGAAGCCGAGGGCATTACCTTCAGCGACGATGGCCGCGTGGACCTGAAACGTTATGGCTGGGACCCATCACGCGACCTCACCCCGGCACAGATCGAGGAGATTTTCAACAGCATCAACGAATCGTCCGAACAGCCCAGTCCAAAACTGATGAATCTGATGAGACATGATCCAGCCTCGCCCTTCAAAAAAGCATAGGAAAGTCCCGAAAGGGCAAGAAAGGGCAAGCGCCAGACCCCCTTGCCCTCACCGACGCTACCGCTCAACATCGTATTTTCCCAGGAAACAAATCCAAACGGTATGCATGATGTTGGACCGGAGGCGTAGGGGCAAGGGGCGGCGTGGAGAGGGGCGGGGGCCTTGCGCTTGCCCTGGAGCTGGCTGACCGATGGTGGGGACGGACGGCAATAAATTGGACGCGCTGAAGCGGGTCGGTACGGCGTTTTCGCTATCCTCCGTATTGCGAGTCAGCGCGCCCCTCCTTTGATTTCGCATAAGATATGTGATACGATTTTTCTAACCCCGAGTGGCATTTAGAGAAAAACGATCCATATGTGCAAGGCTTCCCGCTTGCTTAACATTGAATCGTGAAGCTGGAACACGATTGCGAAGGAGAGGCGCTATGAGATTTCAAACGTTCGCGGATAAGGCTATTGCCGGAGAGGCGCTTGCGCGTGAAGAGTGCGCTGCCGTGCTGCACTGCCCCGATCAGCGTATTTTAGAGCTGCTGGATGCCGCTTACCAGGTGCGCTATCGCTTCTGTGGCAAAAGCGTCCATCTGCATATGCTCATCAACGCCAAAAGCGGGCTGTGTCCAGAGGATTGCCACTATTGCTCGCAATCGAAAATCTCTAGCGCCCAGATTGCCAGATATCCCCTGGTGGGTCGGCAGCAGCTTTTAGAGGGCGCCAGGCGGGCTAAAGCCTCGCGCAGCCTGCGCTATTGCATCGCGATCAGTACGCGCGGCGCAACTGATCGCGAAATCGACTATATCGCCGATGCCGTGCGCAGCATTAAGGAAGAGGTTGATATTGCTATCTGCTGCACGGTCGGTATTATTTCGGAGGAAAAAGCGCGACGCCTGTACGATGCCGGCGTGGAGCAGCTCAACCACAATCTTAATACCAGCGAGCGCTACTATCCGCAGATTTGCACCACCCACACTTATCAGGACCGCGTCGATACCTTGCTGGCTGCACGTCGAGCGGGACTCAAACTTTGCACAGGCGCGATATTTGGGCAGGGCGAGACAGAGGAAGATATTATCGATGTTGCGCAGGCCTTGCGCGAGCTAGACCCGCAGTCCATTCCGGTGAACTTCCTGCTTGCCATTCCCGGCACGCCGCTGGAGGGGGTAAATTACCTCAAGCCGTACGATTGCCTGCGCATCCTCTGCCTGATGCGTTTCCTCAATCCTCATCAGGAGATCCGCGTCTCCGCCGGGCGCGAAGTACATCTGCGCTCGTTGCAGCCGCTGGCCCTGTATCCCGCGAACTCGGTCTTTGTCTCCGGCTATCTGACCACCGCCGGACAGGATTATAAGGATACCTGGCAGATGATTGAGGACCTCGGCTTTGAGCTGCAAGAACACGCGGAGGCTTTGCCAGTAGGGGACTGAGCTTGCTCAAATGGCAACCTCCTTTGTTATCCTGTTATGATATAACTATTTTGAACAGGTTTTATCATACTTATTTTTAGGAAGAGGTTGTATCTGATGGAGCATACCCCACGCAATGACGCGTTGCAATTATCGCGCGAACAGATGCAGCAGCTAGGATATCGCGTCGTTGATATGCTGGTGGAGCATTTTGAGCGCCTCCCCGATGAGCTTTTGACTCGCAGAGCTGACCGACCCACACTGGAGAAGCAGTTGCGCGAGCCGTTACCGGAACAGGGAACGCCTGTCGAGGCCATCTTGCAACAGGTGCAGCAGGATGTTTTCAGCAATTTCCTCTCGGTATCGCATCCGCGCTTCTTTTCCTTTGTCCCCAATCCTAATAACTTCGTCTCCGTTCTGGCTGATGCGCTGGTAGCCGGCTTCAACCCATTTGTGGGCTCCTGGGCGGTCGCCTCCGGTCCCGCCGAGATAGAGCTTGTGACCATCGACTGGCTGCGGCAGCTCTGCGGTCTACCCACATCCGCGGGCGGCCTCTTCGTCAGTGGCGGCTCCGTCGCAACCCTGACTGCATTGGCAGCGGCGCGGCATGTCAAGTTGCGCGACACATTGCATGATGCCGTTGTCTATTGCTCAGACCAGACGCACTCGGCCACTGATCGCGCATTGAAAGTGCTTGGTTTTGGCGCGGAGCAACTGCGCAAGCTTCCTTCAGATCAGGATTTTCGCCTGCCACTGCCAACGCTGCAAAGCGCCGTCGCGGAAGATCGGGCCGCCGGGCGCATCCCATTCTGTGTCATCGCTAACGCTGGCACCACCAATACCGGCGCGGTCGATCCCCTGCCGGAACTGGCGGATTTTTGTCGTCAGCAAGACCTCTGGCTGCATGCCGACGCGGCCTATGGGGGCGGGGCTGTTCTCTGCGAGCGAGGCCGTTCGGCGCTGCAAGGACTGGAGTTAGCGGACTCACTAGTATTAGATCCGCACAAGTGGCTCTTCCAGCCCTATGAAATGGGCTGCGTACTCGTGCGCGAGGCTCGCTGGCTCAGGCAGACTTTCAGCGTCCTGCCCGAGTATTTAAAAGACGTCGCGGGCATCGAAGAAGAGGTCAACTTCCGCGATTACGGTATCCAGCTCACACGCAGCTTCCGTGCGCTCAAACTCTGGATGTCGCTGAAAGTCTTCGGGCTTGAGGCGTTTCGCCACGCCGTCAATCGCGGCATTATGCTGGCAGAGCATGCCGAGCGGGTTCTGCGCCGCTCACCCTGCTGGGAAGTCGTAACTGCGGCGCAGCTCGGGATCGTCTCTTTCCGCTACCTGCCCGCTGATGGCTCGGAGCAGGCAGCCAATGCCATTAACCAGCAACTGATCCATGCAATGATGGAGGATGGCTTCGCGGCTCTCAGCTCAACAACGCTACGAGGCAAAACAGCTTTGCGGCTCTGCATCATCAATCCGCGCACGAGCGAGCAGGACCTTGAGGGAACCATCGAGCGCCTTGAGCGTTTCGGTCACAAACTCAGCCTTCATGCTGGAGCTATTACAGAACAAAGAGAGGATTAGTTATGTCTACAAAGCGCATTGCCGGGTTTCGACTGGGCATCTACGTCTTCAAGGATGCCGAAATTGTTGACTTTGCCGCACCCTATGGCGTCTTTTCGGTGGCGCGCCGCTTTGATCCCGAGTTAGACGCCTTCTTGATTGCTGATGCCATGCGTCCGGTGCAGACACAGGCGGGCTTTACCGTGCTGCCGAACTATAGCTTCCTCGACCGGCCCGCGATGGATGCCTTTCTGATCCCAGGCGGCTTCGGCACGCGCCAGGAGATGCACAACCGCCGCTTGCAGGAGTTTATCCGATCCCTGCCCGAAACAACGCTGCTGGTAAGTGTCTGTACCGGCTCCTGGATCTATGCCAAAATGGGGCTGCTCGACGGCCTGCCCGCGACCAATCGTAAGGAGCCGGACCGGTTGGAGGCTTCCGAGATGGGGAAAGTGCCGATAGATCGCCTGGCAGAACTCGCCCCCACCTGTCGCATCAGTCGCGCGCGAGTGGTGGACGCGGGGCGGATTTTGACCGCAGGCGGTATCTCCTCCGGCATGGAGATGGGCTTCTATCTCTTACGGCGCGCCGGCTACGACGCCCACTTTATCGCCGAAGTCGCTCGCACGATGGAATATGCGAAGGCATACGACGTGTATCGCGACGATGTCGAGCAATTTTCACGCTGACCAATACTTATTTTATGGCCCACCATTGAAAGGTGAGCCATACTTATCTCGGCACACACTATTCTCTGACGATGCTGCCTATCTTTCACAATTGCTGTGGCGTCGGCGTTGGCGTTCGTCTCGGTAAAGGCGTCGGTGATGCTGGCGGTCGCGTTGGCACTGGTGTCCGCAATGCTGGTCGGGTTGGCGCTGGTGTCGGCGGAGCAGGCGTTGGCTGTTGGATTGGCGATGGCGTTGCGGTAGCGCAATCAAACGGCTGCGCAGTCACGGTCCCTCTTCCATTAACCGGTAATGCGGGGGATGGCGATGTACAAATAGCGGGTAACGATGGAATATCGCGGCGTCCAGGCGTTGTTCCTTGAAGTTGCATCGCTTGATTTACAATCACTGCTATAGAGCCAATCAGCACGATCCAGACGATGCCCGCCACAACTATAGCTAGACGTGAGATGCAACCTCTTTTAGGCGGAGCTACCTTTGTTGTTTGTTGCATACGATACTGGCCCGGCCTTTCCCGTTCTCTCTTCTGCCTTGCTAAAAATATGCTTTCTCCTTCCCCTCAGGCAAACTCCCCTTCTCTATCTTTCCATCTCGTATTATACCGTAGAGCCAGACGCATTGCGCTGGCTCTACGGATGCTCCTCAGGGCTTTTCCGTGTTCCTCTCCTCTGACTCCTGCCGACGGGATTCGCGCCCCCAACGGGGCGCTGGGCAAGGGGAGAGAGGTGCAGGCAACGCTGCGTCGCGGCGTTGCCTGCACCTCTCTCCCCTTGCGAGCAGGGTTTCGCCCTGCGAGCATGACGAACACGGAAAAGCCCTGGGATGCTCCTGCTCATCGAAAGAGCAATATCGGAAATATTCTATCTATTTTCCTGCCAGGCGCTCACCGTCTGGCGCAGCACTTGCAGGGCGGTAAGGCTTCCTTGCGCGTGACCTTTTTCGAAATCTCCTTCAATCTGACCCATGCGATTGGTCACCAGGGCAAAACAGATGACATTTTTCTGCATCGCGCAGCCCATAGCATAGAGCGCTGCCGCTTCCATCTCAACCGCCAGGATGCCCATCGCCCGCCTGGCAGCAATGGCCTGCTCCGTTTCGCGGAATGGCGCATCTGTGGTCCAGCTCGCTCCGATGAGAAGCGGCACGCGGCTATGGTCCCAGGCAGGGCAGAGCATGGCTTTGAGCGTTGGGGCCAGATGACTATAAGGCGATGGGGGCAGATAATGGTAACTTGTCCCCTCATCACGCAGCGCCCGCTCGATCAGCACCACATACGGCGGCTGGCTCGTTGGCATGATCTGGCCCGCTGACGTGATGCTGATGAGCAACTGGCAGCCGCAAGCGAAAAGTTCCTCGGCTACCAGGACCGCGAAAGGGGCGCCCACCACGCGACCAACGATCCCATACTCGACCTCTTCATGCATAAATGTTTCGAGCACAGTATGATAACAGGCCCAGCTCCGATGAAGGTGAGCCTGATCGGTGGCGCGCAGGTAATCAACCAGGTCGCCATCAGGGTCCAGCACGCAGATGGCTGGCACTGTGCCGGCAGAGAGCGATTTCTGCCGCCGCGCCCCCCGTAGCAAGTTTTCCGCGATAAAAACCGACGGAGCTTCGTAATATTTATGCGCAAGAATAGGTATGTCAGCAGAATTATGAGTCAAAGGATTCACGCGTGTTGCCTCCATTGGAACGAAAAAATAAAGCAGTCACCCAGATATTGGGTGCTATACTTAGACACGTTCCAGGTGCGTTTCCTTTGCTCATATGGCGGACTAATTGGGGAGTGGGCACAGGGCAACCGCGAGGGATTGCCCCTACCTAACGTATCACCTTCTCCTGAAAATATTTTCAGTCCATCACCATGATCAATTTGCCGAAATTTTTATTTTCGCCCATCGCGGCATGGGCGGCTGCAATCTCATGCAAAGGATAGGTCTGCTCGACAATCGGCTTCACGATCCCTTTTGCCAGCAGGGGGACTACCTGAGTGGCAAAGAGGCGCGTCACCGTCAGCTTCTCCTCTAGCGTGCGCGTGCGCAGGGTGCAGCCGCGCATCTGAATACGCTTGCCCATCAGCATCGCCAGGTTCACATTGGCCTGCGCCCCTCCCATCGTCGCCAGAAAGACGAGACGCCCCCAGGTGGTCAGGGCTTCCAGGTTCTGGGCCAGATAGGACGCGCCCATGAAATCCAGCGCAACATGCACGCCTCCCCCATTTGTCAAGCGGTTGACCTCGGCGGCAAAATTCTGATCCGAGAGACCAACATCCAGTCCAAGTTCTTTCGCGCGCTCCAACTTGCTAGCCGTACGCGAGGTACCAAAGGTGGTTGCACCCACGGCATGAGCGAGCTGGATTGCTGCTGTGCCAACACCGCTGCCCGCCGCATGAATCAATACCCGCTCGCCCATGCGCAAACCGGCCTGGGTAAACAGGGCATCGTGGGCGGTCATAAAGACTTCGGGCACGCCTGCCGCCTGCACAAAATCCAGATTCTCGGGGATCTCTACCAGCAATCCTTCGTGCGAAAGGATATATTCTGCCTGCCCGCCGCCGCCTGCGATCCCCATGACGCGCTGGCCCACTTTCCAGGAGCGCGCCAATGGCCCCACGGCCTCGACCTCGCCCGCGAACTCGAGTCCAGGAATATTCGAGGGCGAACCAGGAGGCGCGGGATACCCTCCTGCCCGCTGCAACAAATCCGCCCGGTTAATGCCCGACGCGCGCACCCTCACACGCACCTGATCCCCCACCGGCTGCGGCATCTCAACGTCCTGTATCTCCAATACTTCTGGCCCTCCCGGCCTGGTAATTATTGCTGCTCGCATACATGCTACTCCTTCGTTTCAAATAATCGTTAGCCTGAGCTACATCTCTATTGTACGACGTAATGTCCCCTCTGTAGAGACGGGATTCCATCACGTCCGCTTTAGCGCCTGTCCCGTCTGCATATCCGCCTCGCCATCGTCCAGCGGACCAGCATCGACGTCTTCGCTGCATGGCTCTTTCTCTGGAAGAATAGGCGCTGAAGCGGACGCGCTCAAGCACGTCTCTACAGCAGGTGCGGCGATGGTTGTGATTGGGGAAGGATGGACACTACAACAGTAAAGAGATGTTGTATGATACAATCACAGCTTTACATAACCACAAAGAGAAGGAGCCTCGATAAAGCATGCTAGCAATCACTAATGCCACCATCGTCGATGGTACCGGAAACGAGCCGGTTGAGCATGGCGCTATCCTCATTGACGAGGAACGCATCGTTGCCGTTGGCAGCCAGAATCGCATTGATATCCCGCGTGACGCGACCGTCGTCGATGCAGGAGGAGGCCAGGTGCTGCCCGGCCTGATCGATACGCACGTCCATTTCGCGATGGAGTATCCCGATCTTGTGCGCTCTCTGCTCACGCCGCCCAGCCTGACTCTCTTTCAGATGCTTCCACGCATGCGCGCAACGCTCAACGCCGGCGTGACTACCGTTCGCGATGCCGCCGGGACGCCAGCGGGCGTCAAGATGGCAGTTGAGCGTGGCATTATCGCCGGACCACGCATGCAGGTTGCCGTTTCCATCCTCTCTCAGACCGGCGGACACGGCGACGGCCATTATCCCTGCTGCGCCGATATTGGCTTCTTCGGCCTGAATTTCCCCGATATGCCCAACGGCGTGGTGGATGGGATCGAAGAGGTGCGCAAGGCTACACGCGAAATCCTGCGCGCCGGGGCCGACTGGATCAAGATAGCCACCACCGGCGGCGTGCTCTCAACTGCCGATGCCCCCACCTCGTCGCAATTCACGCTCGAAGAGATCGCCACTGCTGTCTACGAGGCTGCCGCACAGGAGAAACGCTGCATGGCTCACGCTCAGGGTACGCAGGGCATCAAACATGCTTTGCTGGCTGGCGTCGTCTCTATCGAGCATGGCATCTATCTGGATGATGAAGCCATCAGCCTGATGCTCGAACGGGACGCGTATCTTGTGCCGACGCTGGTGGCTCCGATGGCCGTGATCGAGTTCTCGGAGATGCATCCCGATATTCTCCCACCCATGATGGCGGCTAAAGCTCTCGATGTGATCGAGATCCACCGCCAGAGCTTCCGCCGCGCGGTCGAGGCGGGCGTGAAAATCGCGATGGGCACCGATTCGGGCGTGGGTCGCCACGGCACAAACGGCAAAGAGCTGCAACTGATGGTCGAAAATGGCATGACGCCAATGCAGGCTATCCAGGCCAGCACCCAGCACGCCGCCAGGCTCCTCCACATGGACAAAAGCATCGGCACGCTTGAAGTGGGGAAACTGGCCGATGCGATCCTCGTCAACGGCAATGTCCTGGAGACCATCAGCACGATAGCCGAGCCGAAGAATGTCAGGCTGGTGCTCAAAGGTGGACGCGCCGCCAAGAACCTGCTGGAAGCTCCAATCCCTCGAATTGCCGGCTTGGACTAACTGCCGCGAATCAAAAGGGGTACCCGTGTAGGTACCCCCGATAAGAGTATAGGATTTAGCCTTTATTCACCGCCGCCAGATCAATCTCGATCTTCACATCTTCGCTCACTGCGACCCCGCCAGTCTCAATCGCCCGGTTCCAGGTCAGCCCAAAATCTTTACGGTTGATCGTGGCTCTTGCACTCAAACCTGCCCGCTGCAATCCGTAAGCATCCTTTGCTTGACCGGCGTATTCGGCCTTAAAGACAACCGGCTTTGTAACCCCGTGCATGCTCAGGTCGCCGCTTACTTTGTACTCGTCGCCACCAACGTGCTCAACTTTTGTACTTTTGAATGTAATCTTGGGATAGTTCTCAACATCGAAGAAATCAGGGGAACGCAGGTGACCGTCGCGGTTGGGTTCGCGCGTATCAATACTGGCAGCATCGACTTCGGCCTCAACCCACGAGTTGGCGGGGTTCTGCTCGTCAATGTTAAGCTTGCCCCTTAGCACTTTAAACTGTCCTCGCACCGTTGTTACCATCATATGCTTGACAGCGAATGTTGCTTGCGAATGGTTGGCATCAATTTCCCATGCCATGAAAATAACCTCCAGATGATTTTTTTATTATTTGATGCGTTAGCTGTTTTACTAACTGAAATAACAATACCACACAAACTTTCTTTTGTCAAGTTACTTACAAAATATTAGTTTATGGGGGCAGGGCTAGCTCCTGCCCTTCCAGGCGCAACAGGGCAGGGGCTAGCCCTGCCCCTACATAGTTGAGGTCATTTCAGATTTATTATAATGGGGCGAGCAGACGAAAATGGTCAGACATGATATAATTTGCTCAGAGAATAGTAGAGAGGCGGAGGCTCAAGCAGACAATGTTTACCCTCGACGATATACTACAGGGCAATACCAATGGGGTTCGGATACATAGCAACGCTCCGTCTGATCCGCAGCTAGTTTTTCGCTCCGCGCACCACGATAGCCGCCAGATTGAGCCTGGCGATCTCTTTATTGCCATCAAAGGCGCAAAGGTTGATGGTCATCGCTTCATTCATGCGGTCGCCCGTGCAGGGGCGCTCGGCGCGCTCTGTACCGAGCCGGCTGAAGACGTTCCTCCCGGCTTTCTACAAATTATCGTTCCCGACGTGGTTGCAGCTCTGCACGCTACAGCTCGCGTGCGCACGGCGCGCCAGCAAAACACTACGCTGATTGGCATCACCGGGAGCAATGGCAAGACCAGCACCAAAGAGGCCGTCGCCGCCGTTCTCAGTCGCAAGGCTCCCACACTCAAGACGCAGGCATCCTATAATAACGAGATTGGCTATCCACTGACACTGCTGCGCCTGGAGCCGCAGCATCGCTATGCCGTGCTGGAAATGGGAGCGCAATGGGTGGGAGAACTGGCCTGGCTCTGCCGCACCATCGCGCGGCCAGACTGGTCGATGGTCACTAATGTCGGAGCCGCGCACCTGGAATTTTTCAAATCGCAGGAGCGCGTCGTCATCGCTAAAAGCGAACTGGTACAGGCTCTTTTGCCGGATGGTATCGCGATCCTCAACTACGATGATCTCAACGTGCGCGGCATGGGCACAAAAACTCAGGCCCGCCTGCTCTATTATGGGCAGGCTGACGAAGCTGAGGTGCGCGGCAGCGATATCAAGGGCGATACCTTGCAAGGGCACAGCTTTACGCTCAGCTATCATGGGACGCAACGGCCCGTACAATTGCACCTGCCCGGCGCACACGGCGTTGCCATCGCCCTGGCGGCAGCGGCAGCGGGATGCGCGGCAGAGATGTCCCTGGACGATATTGTGGCTGCTTTAGAGGCACTTGCCCCGGCCAGAGGTCGCTGCGAGATCAAGCCCGGCCCCAATGGCAGCACGTTGATCGACGATACTTATAACGCCAATCGCCAGTCGATCATTGCCATCACCCAGGCCATGCACGCTAG
This sequence comes from Ktedonobacteraceae bacterium, assembly GCA_035650355.1. Lineage (GTDB taxonomy): Bacteria > Chloroflexota > Ktedonobacteria > Ktedonobacterales > Ktedonobacteraceae > DASRHT01. The sequence goes on along the minus strand of DASRHT010000057.1, from coordinate 15,495 downwards.
CTCTCTGGCGCCAGAGGGAAAACGCTGGGCAGTACTCGGCGATATCTTCGAGCTGGGCAGCTTCGCGCCTGCTGAACATCGCGCCAGTGGGGCCGCGCTGGCAGGCACGATAGATTACCTCATCGCGGTGGGAGAGCAGGCTCGCTTCTATGTTGAGGGCGCAATCGAGGCAGGCTTCTCAGAAAAGAACGCCTACTATTTTCCTGCCGATGTAGATAATAGTGCAGCACTGGAAAGCGCCAAAGCTGCCACGGCTGAACTGCTCAAACGCGAAGTCCATGCGGATGATCTCGTGCTGCTCAAAGGCTCGCGCGGGATGCGCATGGAAACGATACTGGACATGCTGTAACCATTCCCAACCAAGAAAGGAACCGGCGAAATGACTCAGAAAAAGTTGCGTATCGGCCTGATATTCGGTGGTCGTTCAGGCGAGCATGAAGTTTCGCTCGCCTCGGCGCAGTCCGTCATGGCGAATCTGGACCGCAACAAATATGATGTCGTGCCAATCGCCATCGATAAATCCGGTTCCTGGCTGCTCGGCGTGGAACCGGTACGGTTGCAAGCTGCCGAACAACGCCTGGATGCCTCCGACTTAGAGGCAACCACCGCCGTCACGCTCACAGGCGATCCCAACCTGCGCCGCCTCATTCCCGTCCAGGGAAACGAACAACTGAGCGATAACGGCGCAATTGATGTCATTTTTCCCGTGATGCACGGCCCCTATGGCGAAGATGGCGCGCTCCAGGGGCTGCTCGACATGGCGAACGTGCCCTACGTTGGCTGTGGCGTGCTTGGCTCAGCCCTGGGCATGGACAAAGAGAAGATGAAGCTGATCTTCCAGTCCGTTGGTCTGCCTATCGTTGACTACCTGGTCTACCGGCGTAACGAGTGGGAACGCTCACCGGAGACGATCACAGCAGCCATTGAGCAGCGTCTCGGCTATCCCTGCTTTGTCAAACCGGTCAACCTGGGATCGAGCGTGGGTATCAGCAAGGCGCATAATCGCGAAGAGCTGGACCACGCGATGCGGCTCGCCGCCGAGTACGACCGCAAAATCATCATTGAGCACGGCGTCAACTGTCGCGAACTGGAATGCGCCATCCTGGGCAACGACGAACCCCTTGCCTCCGTCGTCGGCGAAGTCATTGCCAGCAACGAATTTTATGACTACAGCGCCAAATATATCGACAACAAATCACAGGTCATCATCCCCGCCAACATTCCCCAGGCCATAGCAGAAGAGGTGCGCCGCCAGGCCGTCCAGGCGTTCACCGCCCTCGATCTGAGCGGCCTGGCCCGCGTCGATTTCTTCTTAGAGAAGGAAACCAACAAGATCTACCTCAACGAGGTCAACACCCTCCCCGGCTTTACCCAGATCAGCATGTATTCCAAACTCTGGGAGGCCAGCGGCGTCCCCTACGCTGAACTGGCGGATCGCCTGATCGAGTTGGCGATTGAACGTTATGAGGATCGGCAACGGAACAGGACGAGTATGTAATGGAAGTATTGTATTAGTCCAATGCGCCACACCGGTGGAAAGGCTGCCCCCATGCCACGTACAACCATTCAATCTATTAAAGTTGAGCCTCTAACCATCCCCCTGTTAGAGCCGTTCACCATCTCGACCGGCAGCGTCTCTGAGGCGCGCAACGTTCTGATCACCGTCACACTGAGCGATGGCAGCACCGGCTATGGAGAGTGCGCCCCCTTTCCACCAAGCACAGGTGAATCGCAAGAAACCGCGCTCGCCGCCGCCAGAGGCTGCATTAAGCTATTAGAGGGACGCGATGCCGCCCACTGGCGCGTCCTCTCGCGGCTGCTCCATAGCGTCTACTACGCTCAGGCGACCGTCTGCGCAGGCATGGAGATGGCATTTCTCGATGCCCTCGCCCGTTCGTATGGCATCCCGCTCTACGTCTTTTTTGGGGGTGCAGGGACCTTCGTAGAAACCGATATGAGCATTCCCCTGGTGACGCCGGAGCATGGTTATGAGCTGGCTAAAGCAATTGTGGCGCGCGGCATCTCCAGCATCAAAATCAAGGTCGGCAGCGATCTGCGTGAGGATGTCTTCCGCGTCGAAGCCATCCGCAACGGCGCGCCTCATCTCGCGCTGATCCTTGACGCCAATCAGGGCTACACTCCCAATGAAGCCCTGCTCTGCCTGGAGGCGCTGGACGACCGTGGCATTCGCCCGCTGCTGATGGAGCAGCCCGTTCACAAAGACGATTTTGATGGGCTGCATTATATTACCCAGCATACGACCGTCCCCATCGCCGCCGACGAGAGCGCATCCAGCTCCACTGCCGTTGCCCGCCTGATCGCGATGCGTGCGGTCAATGTGATCAACATCAAGCTGATGAAGTCGGGATTTGTAGATGCGCTGGATATCGCGGCCCTCTGCCGCGCCAATAATATCCAATTGATGGTCGGGGCAATGATGGAATCGCGCCTCGCAATCAGCGCAGCAGCGCATTTTGTGGCGGGCCAGGGCGGCTTTCGCTTCGTTGATCTCGATACCCCCATGCTGCTGGCCGAAGATCCGTTTACCGGCGGCTATGAGCAGCGCGGGGGCATCTACGACGTGTCCAATGTCAAAAGCGGACTGGGGATCGAGCTTAAATAGCAATCACAGATGTTTATTGACGCGCCAGTAACGCCGGTCCATAAAATTATCCCGTGGCTGGTGAGCCGTGCTCATGACGTAACCTGCGAACTGCAACTGGTGCAAGGCCTCAAGTAATATTGCTGGGCGGAGGTGGTACGTAGGGACGCGATGACGCCGCTGCAACGTTGCTTGCAGCTCTGATAGTCTGATCCCCTCCGATCTTCCAGCATCAGGCAAGGCATCCCAGACCAGATCAAGCAACGGGGCATGAATGCGCTGCTGGCTCGTATCGGTCGCGCCACGCCGGTAGCGATCAGGATCATCCTTAGGAGCCAAAAAACGGGCCGAAATACGGCAAAACGGCGCTCCAGACTTCATGCAAGCGTGCTCCTGGACCTGCACCGTCTCACCAAAGCGTTCCGCCGCTCCCTCTATCGCGCCCAACAGCACATCGCATAATTTGCGCGGACTATCATAACGCAGGATCACTTCATTGGGGAGTGGTGAGGGTTCATACTCAAAAAGGGGGGGTTGTAAGCCTTCTAAAGTCGTACGCAGGCGGGCATGCGCATTGCGCATGGTGAGCAAAAGATCACAACCGTTATGCACCTGGGCCAGAATGTACAAACACAAGTGACCGGTGAGGCCATTGATGATAAAATAGCGCCCGTACTCGCGTAAGAGCACTTGTGGCGCCATTGATGCTAACCGGCTAGCCGCGCCCACCCCCACCAGCAGCGTCTCGTCATCATAGAGACGGTTCGCCAGTGGCAAATTGGCGGCTGTCTCTCCAATAGCATTCCGGTAAGCATCCAGAAATCTTTTGCCAAAGCGATCTCCAAGATACTTTTCCCACGTCATAAAGATTAAACCGTGCATACATTCCCTCCTGAAACATAGAGAGATAAGGCCGGACGGAGAAAAATAAATCTCTGTTAAACATAATTTCACATTATGTTAAGAACAGCCTTATAATTATAAAATATGCACATTTCTGATAAATTTCGGGGTAGTACTTTTGTAGGGGCGGGGCTTGCCCCCGCCCTTTACCGGCTGAACGGGCTTGCCGGACAACCGCGTTGGGCAACCACCAGCGTTGCCCCTACAGGGGATTGTCGCCCACCCCATAGGGCAACCGCAGGGATTGCCCTATGGGGTTGTCGCCTGCGATACAGGTGAACAATCTATGGTAGGGGATGAGCAACCGCAAGGCGTTGCCCCTACCGATAGGCGGAAGCCTGGAGATTGAATAGTTCGGCGTAGTGGCCATTATGCGCCATTAATTCATGGTGCGAGCCATTCTCGATGATTTTTCCATGCTCCAGCACGAAAATGCGATCCGCCAGGCGGACTGTGCTGAAGCGGTGGCTGATGAAAATGGCGGTTTTACCCTCAGTCAGGACGCGGAAGCGAGCGAAGACATCGTATTCAGCCTGAGCATCGAGCGAGCTGGTTGGCTCATCAAGCATCAGAATGCGAGCATCGCGCATAAAGGCACGCGCCAGCGCCACCTTCTGCCACTCGCCCCCGCTCAACTGCACCCCCTCATCAAACCAGCGGCCAAGCATCGTCTCATAGCCATCCGGCAAACGCTCGATCACGGCATTAGCCCCGCTCTTGAGGGCCGCGCTGTTGACCAGTTCGATATTCTCTATCTCGTCAACCTGCCCCATCCCAATATTCTCGCGCGCATTCATATGGTAGTGAATATAGTCCTGGAAGATGACTCCAACCTGCTCGCGTAACTCCTTCAGATCATACTCCTTGATATTGCGTCCGCCGATCAGAATTTCGCCCTCATCAGGATCATAGAGGCGCGTCAGCAGCTTGACGAGCGTGGTCTTGCCAGCTCCGTTGCGCCCAACCAGCGCAATGGCCTCGCCTGCCAGAATGGAAAAACTCACATTTTTCAGGGCCGCCTGCGTCTCAGGGTCTTTGCCTGGATAGGTAAAGCTGACGTTGCGAAACTCGATATCCAGCCCCGGCACTCCCTCCGGTGGCTCAACCGGCTGCGGCTCCTCCGGCGAGATAATATGCGGCTCGTATTCGAGAAATTCGAATAAGGTGTTGACAAAGAGATTATTCTCGTAAGTATTCGAGACTCCATCTAACACCCCCTGAAAACTCTGGCCCACCTGGACGGCTGATTGTGTGTATTTTGTTAAAGCGCCCAGTGTGATGAAGCCCTGCACAGCCCGTAAAGCTACATAGAGATAGATGCCGGAGTTGGCGACGACCGTGAGCGACGCCCAGAAAAATCCTGTCATGTAACGCTGTACCACTTCCTCCTTCCCTTCATCATAAAACTTCTCCGCCAGGTACCGGTACTGGTTGATAAAGAAATCACCCAGATTGAATAGCTTGATCTCTTTATTGAAGTCATCAATGGTCATGACGCGATTGAAGTAAGAAAGCTTGCGGCGCTCCGGCGACTGGCGGCGCATGCGCATATAGCCGAGCCAGCCGTAGCGCGTGCTGGCGATGAATGAGGGGACAGGAACGACTAGCGCGATTATCGCCAGCCACCAGGCCAGTTGCAGCAAGATGAATATCATAGAGAGCATGGTGATGACCGTGCGCGCCAGGTCAAAGGACTGCGAGATCATCGTCACCGGCTTGTATGTTGATTCATCCGCTACGTTACGGAGCTTATCATAGAACTCAGGATTTTCGAAAAAGGAGAGGTCCAGCGTATTAGACTTTTCCAGCACCAATAGCTGCACTTTATTAGAAACCTGTTCCTGTAACAATTGCTGCACTATGTTGCTCAGCGTACCCAGCAGACGATCAAGTAGGGCGACGCCCAGTTGTAAGCCGACAGGCAGCCAGATGGGGCTGACCGAATGAATGCGAATGCCGCGCAGGACCCCATCTATTACTAGCTGCGATATCGTCACCGAGGCCGCCGGCGTAATGCCGCGCAGGATGCTGATAAACGCCATCGCAGCCGTTAGCGGCGCATGCGTTGTCCATACCAGCCTTAAAACGCGTGGCAAGCTGGTAAAGACGGTAAAAACCTTACTAATTTTAAATTCCTGATCTTCAGGCGTCCGTCCCCGCGCCGCCCGCACGCGATGCATACTCATAGAATTTTCTGGCCTTCCCCTTCTACTTGTTTGGAGGAACAATTTTTAGGGCATTTTCCACTTGACATCTTAGAGTTTGATGTATATACTCCTCTTCGCGGGAGGCGGCAGGGGCTTATGGCTACCTCGACCCGTTTGAGGGTACTAAAATTACAGTATAACCTGAACTACAACAAATTGCATCCTTTTCACGCTTGTTTTTTCCCGCGGGATCGCAAACAGGCAACCGCCAGGGGTTGCCCCTACCGACCTCCAACACGCTCACACTGTCGTAGCGACCAGCTTGAGCGCGTCCAATTTATTGCCATCCTTATCCTCAGGTCATACCATCCCCCACAGGGCAACCGCAAGGGATTGCCCCTACCGACCTCAATGTCGAACATGCTTACAGGACCGCCACCAGTTCTCGACGCACGGCCTGTCCATAGTCCGTCTGCTCGAAAAGCGCGCGCAACGTTGCAAATTGCTGATCAACTGGGTGACTTCATCCACTTTTGGATATTATCAAGTGTAGCGCGTGAAAGATGACAACCTTTGTCAATATTGTCGTTAACCTATTGAATCTTAATGCAGGTTAGAGCCGTTTTTTTACAGCTCTAACCCCTCAACCTACTAAAAAAGGAATTCTCGCAGTAGCTCCTTGTATTCCGAAGGGCTGTTCTGGTGGACCGCATGCCCGCTGCCCTCAATTGTCACTAAGCGGCATTTGGGGATCAGGCGCGCAGCCTCGGCCATGATATTTGCTCATACTTTCTATACAACTGTCTTAATGTACTGGCTGGCCCGATGCGCCAGTCCCATAATTGAGAGCATCGGGTTGACGCCGGAAGAGGCTGGGAAGACGCTGCCGTCGCAGACAAAAAGTCCCTTGACGTTGTGTACTTCGCAGTTGCCATCAACCACCGATTTATCGGGATCGGCCCCCATGCGGCAGGTGCTCATCTGGTGCGCAGAGAACATCATGATGCGATTGACCCCCAGGCCATTGCGCTCCAGCAGGACATCGAACTCGCGCAGGCGCTGCTCCGTCACCGCTTTATCGTCGGCAACATCCAGACGCGTCTTCTTCGTGTGCAGGGAGAAGAGCGTCTGTGCCCCGGCGGCGACATGGGCGCGGGCCGCCTTACGCAAGCCATGCAGCAGATGCTTGCGGTCATAGACTGAGGTGACATAGTTGATCACCGGCTCGCCATTGCGGTCCAGGGTGACGCTTCCCTCGCCCTTATCGCGGGTTAGTACGATGAAAGTGGCAAGGTGCGACATCCTGGTGGCCTGATCTTTAGTTTCACGCGCAGAATACCAGGGCGATGAGAGGCCGATCAATCCGGGGTGCGCGGGCGGCACTTCCAGCTTATAGCCATAGTTGCCCGTGACATGCCCAAAATCGGAGTAGGCCGATTGCATCACGCCCTGCCAGGCGTGGACCTTCTCGGGATAGAGTCCGCCAATGGTCGAGGTAGGATGCAGGTGCAAATGCATGCCGATATGCCTATTTTCCAGGCCGGAACGCAGCAGTACCGCGGGCGAGTTGATTGCGCCCGCCGCGACAATCACCGCCTTCGCCCGCACCGTCACTTTATAGCTCTTCCCCGTCTCGGTATCGGTGACTCTGGCTTCCACACCGACGGCTTTGCCGTTCTCGATCAGGACTCTATCGGCGCTACAGCGCACGATCATGAGCGCGCCGCGATCATAGGCGTCCTGGAGATATGTTTTGGTAGTCGATTGCTTGCAACCATAGCGACAGCCGAAGCCGCAGGTACCGCAGCGTTGCTCGCAGCCAACCGCGTTGCGTCGCAGGATGCCCGCGTGATAGCCAGCCGCCTTCGCTCCATCGTACAGCAGTTGATTCTGCTTATTATGGGCACTATTCTCGGTATTGATGCTGATGCGCTGCTCGACCGCTGCGAAGCTATTTTGCAGCGAGGAATCGGTAAAAGCGGGCAGGCCGGAGAGCGTGGCCCATTCCTCCAGCACATCATCGGGCGTGCGGAACGAGGTATTCCAGTTCACGACCGTGCCTCCGCCAAGCACGCTGCCCGCGAGCACAATCGTGCCCAGATCCTTTGAGGCCAGCAGGCCGCGCTTGAGATAGAGTTCGGGCATCGCCTGGGCTTCTTGCAGCGTAAAATCGCCATCGGCATAGTAACCACCCTTCTCCAATACCACCACGCTTTTGCCTGCCACAGCCAGCTCGCCCGCGACCACGCCCCCGCCGGCGCCGGAACCGATGACGACGGCATCACAGTCCAGCGTCGTATCTTCACTAATAGCAAGCGGGGTAATCGGGCGCGCAACATCGCTCGGGGCTGGCGCGGGGCCTGTATAGTCGAGCACTGCCCAGTTAGGATTGACTCCATGCTCATCTGGGACGGAAAAGAAAATAAATCCGGTCAGGCGCTTAATCGACTGGTAGCCCTGACGCAGAGCCGCTATCGGGCTATTGGCCATCGCCTGTAAATACTTTTCGCGCTGCTCGAACGAGAGGGACATAAAGGGCCTAAAAGCGCCAATCAGCAGTAGCGCGCTGATAGGGTTCGCTATCAAGCCTAGCAACTGGCGAAACTCGCCATGCGTGGCAGCATCTTCGAGCGAGAGGGTTTCCGCGATACGCAAAGCGACGTTGAGGTCGCTCGCGCGCCGGCGATAGAAGGCTGTCAGCGCATCAGAGCTGTCTTCAGGCGGTTCGAGCGCGGGCACGAAGGTATCACACACGGCTTCTAGAACGGCGAATTCTTCGGCTGAAAGCCAGCCAGCAACGCGGGTGGTGCCAGGAGATGAGGTAGCGACCATAATTCCTCCCTTTGGGCTGAATAATATAAACATAACCGCTCAGAAGGTACATCGCTCCAACAGGACAGAGATTCAGGAGCGTAGATCGAAGCAGGTTCAGTATAGCATATTTTGCAGGGCTTGTTATCCAGACGACCAACGCTCACCTTGTAGCTCCCCGATTCATCGTGGGAGCGCTCAGGTCGTCTGCAAGGAATTGCTAGACAGAAGATTTTGCATCGTTGCAACGTTGTTATCTAAAGAGCAATCTTTCAAGAACAATTCCCATACACACGCGATATTGACAAAGTAGCAGCACTTTCGCTACAGTAGAGGAAACAATGATGGAAAAACGTACAAAATATATGGAGGCCAGGGAGGAAGGACGGACGGTTATGGGGAAGTGTTTAGATTTAGAGAGCTGCGGATTTGATAATCGTGAAAGAGCGCGTTTTTGCGCCAATTGTGGCATACCTCTACGCGGAACATTTCTACAGGGACGTTACGAAATACAGGACCTTATCGCCAGGGATCGCACCACCGTTACCCTGCGAGCAATCGACCGGCACGGGGGCCGTCTGGTCATCGCCCGCACGATCATTCCTAAGGTAATCAGCGAGGGGGAACGGGCAGACTTCTTGGAAGACGCCGAGATGGCGGCCTCGCTCTCCGCCCGCGTCACCGATCCCGGCAGCATTCGCGTCACCGATTTTGGGCAGGATGGACCGGTTGCCTTCCTGGTGAAATCCGCGCTGCAAGCAAGTCCCGCGGATCAACACGCGGGACTTGCTCATATGGCAGCCAGCATAGACGACGATATCGACGAAGATGCCGCCACGCAGATTGGCCTGCCAGCTCTCCTCAAACAATTGCCATCCCAGCCTCGCACCACGTCACAGCCAGTTTCCTGGCTCACGGCAGGCAATATAGCTTACGAACAGGGCAACTATTTAGAGGCATTGGCCGCTTACGAAAAAGCCATCAAACAAGATGTGCGCTCAGTTGAAGCCTGGAGCGGCAAAGGGATCGCGCTGCTACACCTGGGACGAGCCGCGGAGGCGCTTACCGCCTACGAGCAGGCCCTCACCCTGCGTCCCGATGATCCAGAGCTATGGACTTCGCGGGCCAGCGCGCTCCACGAACTGCGCCAATTCGATGAGGAGATGTACTGCTACGAACAGGCGCTAGCCTGTGATCCCAACTATGTCTACGCCTGGAGCGGACGCGGCATGTCCCTGGCTGAGCGCGACCAGCCGGAGGAGGCGCTGGTCGCCTTCGATAAGGCGCTCATGCTTGATCCCCAGCAAAGCACTATCTGGCAGGCTATGAGCGACACCCTGTTCAGCCTGCATCGCTATGACGAGGCGCTGATCGCCATCGACCGCGCCTTCGAAATCGACGACCACGAGGGTTCATTATGGGACACGAAGGGCAACATCCTGCGCCGCCTGAAAAAGCCGGAGGAGGCCCTGCACCTGCATGAGCAGGCGATCAAACTGGCACCACAAAACGCCATGTTCTGGTTTGATAAAGCCAACGACCTGCGCGATTTACGCCGCTTTCCCGAAGCCCTTCAGAATTACGATCATGCGCTCACGCTCGATTCATCTCTGGCAGGTGCGTGGTATAATCGAGGCAACGTACTGGCAGCGTTACGAATGTACGAAGACGCTCTAGCATCATATAATCAAGCCCTTGAATATGATAGCGGTCTGATCTCAGCCTGGTATAATAAAGGGAGCTTGCTGCACGAACTAAAACGGCATGAGGAGGCCCTGATTGCATTCGACCATGCGCTGGCCCTTGACCCCCATTATATCGCGGCCTGGAACAACAAAGGACTGTCTCTCTTCGCGCTGGGACGGTTGGATGAAGCCCTGGCCGCATTCGATCAGGCAACCTCATTTGCACCAGAGGAGCCGGATGCGTGGTATAACAAGGCAATTGTGCTGGAAAAGTTGGGCAGAAAACAGGAGGCAGCATCGAGCCAGGAGTATTTCAGTATCCTCAAGCGGATCGAGCAGTCATAAGCTTCCTCCGCCTCCCATAAGACAGCATATACGTATTACATGCAAATGTCAAATGGAAAGAAAAGGGATAACCCGAGATTAATCGCTATGGACAACAGGCGGGTGCCAGAGGGTACCCCTAACATGGTACCTGCGAGAGGTGCCTCTACGACTCGGAGGAGGAATGCGACGCTGCGCCGATCAAATTGATTGTGGCTATGATAATCGGGACAGCGATTTGTTTTGTCGAGCGTGTGCGCTGCCATTGCTGAACACTGTGCTGGCGAGACGTTATGTGGTGGAAGCATTAATCAGTAAAGGTGGATACGCGGCGGTATTTCGTGGAATAGATCAGAACTTGTCGCGCCGCGTGGCGATCAAGGTGCTACTTCCTAGTAAAACTACGACAAGCGAACGCGAACATTTTCTACGCGAGGCGCGTATAGCAGCCGCGCTGGATCATCCTAATATCGCGCCCATTCTCGATTATGGTAAAGATGGTCCCTGCGTTTTTCTGGTCATGCCGCTTTATACGGCTGGCTCTTTGCGTACAAAGCTGGCTCAGGCGAATGGTCCGCTGCTCACGCAGGAGACCATCCATAGCTTTCATCAGCTCGTTCATGCCTTGCACTATGCCCATACGCGTCCGCGCCCTGTGATCCACCGGGATATCAAGCCCGAAAATATTTTAATTCATCAGGAGGACCACCGCCTGGTGATTACCGACTTCGGCATTGCGCGCTCACTGGAGCCGGGGGCGCTCGTGGGCAAGACGGTAACGGTGCGTGGAACCGTGGGATATATGGCTCCCGAGCAGACCAGCGGAATTGTTGATCCGCGCAGCGATCAATACGGCAGCGCCATCGTGCTCTACGAGATGCTCACGGGCTATCATCCGCTCGACCCACTCGGTGGAACAATTCCGCCTGTATCTTCGCTCAACCTTGAGCTTCCCCCCGCGCTCGATCCTGTGCTTCAGCGCGCGCTCGCGCCACGACCGGAAGACCGCTTCACAGATATGCTGGACTTTATGCGCGCCTTCGACTTCGCCTTTCGCCCAACGGCGAAGATTCGCGTGGCCCAGCTTCAGCATAATTCAGGTAGTACGCCAGAACCCCGCTCCACCTCCCCCCGAAGAGCGACAGAAGGCACACCTCCAGTTATCTCCACTCGACCCGGCAAGAATAGCGTGGGCGGCGCAGCAAAAAATAGCGGCAGCGGCGTCAATCATCAGCATACGCCTCCTTCTCGCTCCGCCCCCGTTACAGCTAACATCAACGAGAAGTGCCGCGAGGGAGATCAATTCTTGAAGCAGCAACAATATACGCAGGCGCTGCAAGCATATGAAGAGGCCCTACGCCTGGACGCAGATAACTTCTACGCCTGGAATGGTAAAGGGACCGCGCTCTATAACCAGGGAAATTACCGTAGAGCCCTGGAAGCATTCCAGTACGCCACCAGCATCGATCCAGCCAACGCCATCGCCTGGGTCAGCGCCGGGCTGGTCCTGAACCGCCTCCAGCGTTACCAGCAGGCGCTGGTGCATTTTGAGCGTGCGCTCAGCCTCGACCCGCATTACGTCGCCGCCTGGAACGGGAAAGCTGACGCACAACTGGACCTGAACATGCCGGAGGAGGCACTCAATTCGTACGAACAAGCCCTGATCTACGATCCCCGCAGCTTCCAGGCATGGAACGGACTCGGCAATGCTCGCTCCTCTCTGCGCGACTTCGTGGGAGCTGTCGAAGCCTATACGCAGGCGTTACTGATCAATTCACGCAGCGCCGTTGCCTGGTGTAATAAGGCCGAGGCGCTGGTTCATCTTGGACATAACCGCGCCGCGCTGGAAGCCCTGAACGAGGCGACCGAAATGGACAAGAACTATACTCGCGCCTGGGCGCTCAAAGCCGAAGTCCACGAAGCCCTCGGCAATCTGGCAGAAGCGCAAAAAGCCCGCCGCCGCGCGCGATCATGGGGATTGAAGGACTAATTGAAAGGATTGCTACCGTGGAAAAAGAACAGCTTTTCGACCTGCTTCCTCAGTTACGGATCTACGACCTTGAACAGCCGCGTTATTTCGGCGCTCCCACGATGCCGGTGCATGAGCCCGGATTTGTCTATAAGCTGCACCGAAGGCACGAACCGGAGCAAGGGGAAGCTCGCACCGGCGCCTCCGGCTTTATTTTCGCCACCGAGCACTCAGGCACGCATATCGATGCCCTCTGCCACCAGGCGGAGAACCTCTCCCTCTATGGTGGAAGAGCAATCACACCCCACCTGCAAACCTCGACCGGCTTTACGGAACTGGGCGCGGAGACGATCCCGCCCTTGCTGACGCGCGGCATTCTGCTCGACGTGGCCGCTCATTACGGCGTTGACTGCCTCGCAGATGAGCGCCCTATCACCCGCGCTGATCTCGAAGAGACGGCGCGGAGCCAGGGAGTGACAATACGGGCAGGCGATGTTGTGCTGGTACGCATTGGCAATGGAGCGCGCTGGCAGCAGCCGGAAGCCTATCTTAAAGCTACGGGGGTTGATGCCAGCGGCTCCCACTGGCTGGCAAACCAGCAGGTTCGCGCGGTTGGAGCCGACAATATGGCGTGGGATATCATCGGCCAGGTCGATCCCGATCTGGGCGTGAGCCTGCCCGGCCATGTCATTATGCTAGTACGCCACGGCATCTACATCCTGGAAAACCTCTATTTAGAGGAGCTTGCGCGGCAGAAGCAATACGAATTTCTCTTCATCTGCCTCCCTCTGAAGATGCAAGGAGCAACGGGCTCGCTGGTGCGCCCCGTAGCGGCTGTACCCGCCACAGCTTGAGCCTGTAAAGTTAGAAAGAGTGCGATGGAGCTTTGCTATGCTCAGCAAAGCTCCATCTATGGCTACAAGAAAATTTGATGGTGATGACAGGTTAAAGGTAGTCCAGTTTTTGTAAGGCCACTTTGTCCCCGGCCACAAGATGCGGCCTGGCAGTAGTTGAATAAAAGTTGCCCACAATGATACAACCACCACCTTGCACAATCTTGGGCGCAATCTCTTCCATATCCAAACCTGCAAGCGTCTTCGCTACCCCGCCATATTCCAGATCAAGCACTTTGGTCGCGTAGGTACAAAGCTGAAAATCGCCGCCTTTATGCTGATAGCGCCTTACTAATCCTTTGCCCATTTCCTCCGTCAGTTGCCACTCTTGATCAACGTCATAAATCTGAGGCTTGGCCTTGGGCGATGCTGAAGGAACAACAAAACCATCGTCGATCAAGAGGATGCGTAACTTCCATCCTTTTTGGGTACACATCTGCAGAAGCGCGTCAGGGCATTGCTGCCGCTTAATCGAGGCGACGCCATCAGGATGACCATTATCATAGCAGCCAAGCGTGATAAAGACCAGTTGCGGAGCCTTCTCTTTCGCCAGGTTAAGGATATCCTGCTTTAATACCGGCTCTACCTGTGGATTATACGATGGTCCTCCACTGATTTGAGCCTCTAACGTTTCACCCGCCTGGACGTTATAATCTTGCAGCGTTGCCTCATCTTTTGTCAGAGGTTTGTTAGAGCGACCAAAGAGATTGATTTGCTCCACTGAAATGCTATTATCTAAATCAGAGACTATTTGTTGCTTTAGCTGCGCAATAGTTGCGCCTGGATGGATATTCAGTTCGTATTTTTTAGACTCTGCCTCTTTTTCTTTGACCACTTTAATGAAAATTTGCATCTCTCTCCCCTTTATTTATCCAATAAAGAAAGCTCGGCTTTTCTAATACACCATACATTATTCTTTGTAACCAAGTTTTTTGAGTACAGCGTCATCTCCCTCAGCAAGATGCGGTTTCGCGCTCTTCATGAAGAAATTGCCGATAACGATACAGCCGCCATATTTAACAATTTCCTGGGTGAGCTTAGAGAGGTCTACTCCGGCAATAGTCAGTGCCCTTCCATCATATTCAGATTTAAAGATGTTCGTTGCATAAGTCCAAAGCTGGAAACCACGCTCTTTGTAGTAATAGCGCCTCACTTTTCCCTCTTCTACATCTTGATCCTCCTTCCGCTCCCAGTTCGGATCAATCTTATAGATCTGTGGAGGATCAGAAGAGGGGGACTTAATAAAAGCTTTATCGATCAGCAGCACGCGCAATTTATAACCTAGATTGTTACACATTAATAGCAGATCATCTGGGCATTGTTGTCGCTTGATCGAGGCTATACCTTCATCGTGCCCATTGTCATAACTACCAATGCCAATAAAAACAAACAGGGCAGCCTGCGTCTCCCCCAGACTTTGGAGATCCTTAGTCAGAATCGGCTTGACATCGGCATCGTACGTGGCGGGAAAAGGACTGCCCATATTGATATGGAGCTGGAGAGTGGTTTCCTTCTGAATCCCTATCTGCCCAATAGTAGCTGCATCGTCTTCCAACAATTTGCTACTGTAGCGAAGGCGCATATCGCTATTTGTCGGAATACGATAACCATATTCTACTTCGATCTTATCAGCGATCTTCTCTTTGAGTTGCCCGATAGTGTCAGTTGCATCAACTTCAATCGTTCTTGTCTTGTCGTCTTTGTCCCATTTCACGAATATTTGCATCTCTTTCTCCTTAATAAACTAAATGACTGTTGATTCAACGCTAAGGGAAGAAGAAATTCTGGGATCAGATTCGCTAGAGAAGCCTTGTACAGGGCCTCTCAAAAGTTGTTGCGCGCTCTGACTGCTCGCGCCTCAGGCGCTCACTGGGAGGGGAAGGTGCTGGCGATGGGCTGTGGCCCATCGCCAGCACCTTCCCCTCCCCAACGGCTCGCTTGCGCGCTGTTCTGTCTGAAAAGGTAACGTTTGAGAAGCCCTGGCCTGGTTTTGTCCCCCTCGACAATACTCAAGAAATTACCTATACTTGATTTAAATAGTTTTGCATGGCGACAAAATGAGTAGCAACAAACTCTACTATGGCTGGGTGCTGATGGTCGTGCTGGGGATCACGACCATCATTTCTTATGGCACCTCACAATACCTTTTTGGCATCCTGGT
>DASRHT010000056.1:0-135368 GCA_035650355.1 Ktedonobacteraceae bacterium | reverse complement strand
GGCGAAGTTGGGGGGCTTCTTAGGTCGCAAGAGCGATGGGGACCCGGGATGGCTCACCCTCTGGAGAGGCTGGCAGACCCTCCAACTGCTGCTGCACGGCGTTCATCTCGCTGATGGGCTTACTTGTGGGTAATTGTCAGGGCAAGCGCGAGGCCCCCGCCCCATTTCCGCCCATCCCCTTGCCCCTACGCCTCCGGTCGAACATAACAGGTCCCGTTCGGTTTTGTTTTTGGATGAGATGCGATGTTGGAGGGCGTGGGTAGGGGCAAGGGGATGGGCATGGGTGGTGAGGGGGCCTCGCGCTTGCCCTGCTTGCTTGCAGTACACTGTTGGGCATCCGACGATTCCAATCCCTGCCGGGCTCCTTGCACCCTTTCAGCCATCGCTTCCTTGTGTGCTCTGCCGTGGGGGATCTTGTTCCAATCCCTGCCGGGCTCCTCCTCCCTTTCAGCCGACCCATGCAGCAACAGCCTAAGCACGATGGCATCAATGTTCCAATCCCTGCCGGGCTCCTCCTCCCTTTCAGCGGGTCGCCGGTGGCTGTTACGCAAAGATCTTCCAATGTTCCAATCCCTGCCGGGCTCCTCCTCCCTTTCAGCCACGGACGAGGCTCTGGCATGGCTTCATCAACAAATGTCGTTCCAATCCCTGCCGAGCTCCTTGCACCCTTTCTGACGTCAAAAAGAAAAAGAGAATCTCATGTACGTGTTTAGAGGTTCCAATCCCTGCCGGGCTCCTCGCACCCTTTCTGACGCCTTGATTACTCGTGCAAATTCTTAACGGCCCTGCACATGTTCCAATCCCTCCCGGGCTCCTCTTTCCTTTTCGACAGTGAGTAGAGGATTACTATGAGTGGAGAAAGGAGAAGTTCCAATCCCTCCCGGGCTCCTCCTACCTTTTTGCCTACCACCCTTACAATATAGCATTACGAGCCAATTCACGCAAGTGATAGCGCGAAGCTACTTTCGGGAGGTTCTTTTAGAAAGGTCAATACGGCCCTGTGCTGCCCTGATTTGGACCTTTGATCGCCTGTGAGGCTCTGCGCGAGGCGCCTGCTCAGCGAGGTCATCGTGAAGCCTCGCGCAAAGCTGAACAGTTCGATGTGGTAAACTGCGTGTACTTTTTTGTTCCCCTTGACAAATCTCAGCCCTCTATACTAATATTTCAGTAAATGCTGAAATATTGAAAAGCGAGTCTTATTAGAGGGTGTTATGAATGCTATTGAGACACATCAACTGACGCGGGCCTTCGGGGAGCGGGTGGCCGTGGATGGCTTGACGCTCGCTATTCCTGAGGGGACCGTTTTTGGGTTCCTGGGACCGAACGGCGCGGGCAAGACGACGACGGTACGCATGCTGGCCTCTTTGATTGCTCCGACGAGCGGCTCGGCTACTGTCAATGGGCACGAGGTGGGCACCGACGATGAGGTTATTCGCCAGTCGGTCGGCATTCTGACGGAGACGCCAGGGCTGTATGAGCGGCTGACGGCGCTGCAAAATCTGGTGTTTTTTGGTCAGCTCTATAACCTTCCGGCTCAGCGTGCCGCCGAACATGCCGAGCGCTACCTACGCTTGCTCGATCTGTGGGATCGGCGCGATGATAAGGTTGGCGGCTTCTCGAAGGGCATGCGTCAGAAGGTGGCAATTGCCCGCGCATTGCTGCATGAGCCGAAAATTGTCTTTCTAGATGAGCCAACCGCCGGACTCGATCCCGAAGCTTCACGGGTGGTACGCGACTTCATCAAGAGCCTGAAAAGCGAGGGACGCACAATCTTCCTGACAACGCATAATCTTCCCGAGGCGGACGAACTGTGCGACCTGATCGCTGTCTTTCGCACGAAGCTGGTACGCCTGGATACGCCGGAGAATCTGCGCGTTGGCCTCTTTGGACGCGGCGCAGAGGTGCGGGTGGCTGGCGACGCCTCCCAATGGATCGAGACGGTCAAAGCGTTGCCTTTTGTGCATAATGTCACCGCTCGGGAGAGCATACTCTCGATTGGGCTGGACGATCCCGATAAGCAGAATCCGGCGCTGATCCACGCTCTGGTATACGCGGGCGCTCAGATCCGCACAGTTGCGCCAATTGCTCACTCTTTAGAGGATGTTTACCTGGAGTTGGTCGAGAACGGCAAAAGCGAAGGCGAGCAACCGGCGGCTACACAACGTTAAACGCCCATACGAGGAGTCAAAAATAATGCATAAAATTATGGTCATTCTGTACAAAGAATGGTTGGAAATCAGGCAGCAACGAATGCTCATTATCAGTATGGTACTGCCACCATTGATCTTCGCGCTGTTGCCGCTGGTAGTCGTCTATGGAGTCGCGCATACCGGCTCTACCGGCAATCTCAATTTACCGCGGGCCAGCAATCTTTCACAGCTCGGCCACATGTCTCCCCCCGAGATTGCGCAGGCGCTGGTTGGTATGCAGCTCTCCGTGCTCTTCCTGTTGCTGCCATCGATTATCACCAGCATCGTCGCCTCCTATAGCGTCGTTGGCGAGAAGACGAGCCGCACGCTGGAGCCGCTGCTGGCAACGCCGACACGGACCTGGGAATTGCTGGTTGGCAAGAGCCTGGCCGCGCTGATCCCGGGCGTTGGTGTGACCTGGCTGAGCGGGCTGATTTTTATTATTGGCATGGCGCTATTGACGAGTAGCCAGCGCGTCTTCTTCGCGATTGTCAGCCCCGGCTGGCTGATCCTGTTTCTGGTCTGGTCGCCATTAATTGGCCTCATCTCTATCGCGGTCATGATCGCCATTTCGTCGCGCGTCAACGATCCCAGGACGGCCCAGCAGGTATCGGTCTGGATTATCGTACCGTTCTTCGCCGTGTTTTTCGGGCAGGCGGCTGGCATCCAGGTGCTTGGTCCGGTCTTTACGCTGATCGTGGCCGTGATCCTGGCAGCTCTGGCGTTGTTCGCCGTCTGGGTTATGACGCAGATTTTTCAGCGCGAGACGATCCTGACCCGCTGGAAATAACGTTGCTCAAGCGATCTGTCTATCCAAGAAAGTGTGAGAGATGCAAGAAAGGATTCTTCTTTTATGTCGCCATTAGCAGTTCAAATCACTTTTATGTCGGCATCGGCGATTCAAGTCAATCCGGGCTTTGTCGCCAGTCTGGCAGTGGCCTTCATTTTCAGTGTCGGCTATCCTATCATACTGGCAATCATTGCCCACAGGCGGCTCAAGGTCGGCTGGCGCTACTTTGGCTTTGGGGCGCTGATCTTCTTTGTCTTCCAGATGATTACGCGCGTGCCTGCTGTGGTTATCCTGCAAAACGTGTTTGCACGCCAGTTGCAGGCATCGGCCACGTTCCGCATCTCCTGGCTGGTGATCCTGGCGCTAACCGCGGGATTGTTTGAAGAGGTCGGTCGTTACGTGGGGTATCGCTTCTTGATGAGGCGCGAGGAGAAGACATGGAATAAGGCTGTCATGTATGGCATTGGTCATGGCGGCCTGGAATCGATGCTCCTGGTCGGCGGCCAGCAGCTTTTAACGTTGATCAATATACTCACCTTGATGTATATATTGAATGCAAATCCTGCGGCGCTCCCTGCCGCACAGCATGCTCAGGTGGTACGGCAGTTTGCGGCGCTCAATGCGCAGCCAGTCTGGTCTCCTTTGCTAGGAGCCTGGGAACGCCTATGGACGCTGCCGGTCCATATCGCGCTCTCGGTGATTGTGCTTCAGGTGTTCCGGCGCAATAATCTGAACTGGCTCTGGCTGGCAATCCTGGCCCATGCGATAGTTGACTTTACCGCTGTGATCGTAGTGCAAATATTGGGCGCGAGCCTGGGCGTCTCTCTGCTGGTTGAAGGCATTATAGCAATCTTCGGCCTGATTGCGCTCTGGATCATCTGGCGATTGCGTGATCGTGGCGATAACGGGCAGATAGCAGGATCGCCGGCGGAACCGCCTGCATCGACGGCAGTAGCAGAAAATCCGCCTGTAGCATAACGCGCGTTTTGATCTTGTTGTAACATGTAGGGAGGCAGGTCGTGCGCCTGCCTTTTAGTACTTCTCTGTAAGAGAGTCAGGATATTGGGTAGACTATGCAAGAAGCCTATAAAGCCATCGCCGATCCCACGCGGCGACGTATTCTCAAATATCTGCGCGGAGGAGAGCGTACGGCAGGGGAGTTAGCGGAATACGCGGGCATCAGTCGCACGGCGCTCTCGCATCACCTGACGATGTTGAAGCTGGCGGACCTGGTGCGCGTCGAGCGGCGTGGGCAATTCCAGGTCTATTCGCTCAACACGACCGTTTTTCAGGATTTAATGGCAGAGATTCTGGACTGGTTCGGAGGAATCGATGATTCCTCCGGCGAGAATGGAGTTTCTCTTGACAGAGAAGAAGACGAGCGCATCTCCGATCTCTGATTATTGCTTGTTATTTAGTTGTCCCCCTCAAATGGTGGCGATAAGGGCTCATGCCCGCCCCGTACCTGTTGTTGGTAGCAGATATATGAATAGATATAGAGAAAGATGCAAACAGCAATAATCGGCACAACCACTCCCCAGAGACGCAAAGCTGGCACAAAGCTGGCTGGAATACCAAGCAGGCCAGCCGCGACGAAAAGCCAACCACCCAGCCGGTGAGTACGTTCCCATACAACTGAGCTGGTCAGGGTCCAGGGCGTGCGAATGCCCATCCAGAAATTGCGGCGCATCTTGCCCGTGTAGTTGCCCAGGAAGATGAAAAGCACCGAGACCGCCAGCATTATCACCATAGACATATTAAAACTCACGCCCATAGCCTGCGCAATGGTTGAAAGCTGGATAATCAGCATAAACAGCATGACGCTTGCCAGGACTATCTTCCCAACCTGAAGATTGGCCGCAACGTTTTCACGCCCTCCCAGGCGTGGGCCAGCCGTCATCAACACACGGATGAGCAGATAGATCCCTATGCTGATCAGCGGATGGAGAAACGTGCCCACCCATTTTGGGCCATAGCCATCCGCCTGACCATTGAATCCCCAGTGAATGGGTATAGTATCAGGCAACACCACAAAGCCGTACACCGCCACGATCACCTGAATAGCGATAATCGCCCAGATCAACAGATCAATTGAGGACCGAAATGCTGGATGGGGCGTTATTTTATCCCCTGTATCATTAGAAATGCTCATGCCGTACCCTCCCCGGATACTTCCGTTTGACATTTAGACCTGATATTGCTTTAATATGCTTCTCATTTAGCAAACTCACCTTCCCCAATCCTCGCAAGTTCAATATTTCAGCAGATACTGAAATGATACCGTCTCACCCAATAAAAGTCAAGTGGTAGAGTTGCTCGTGGGCTCTATCACTACCTCTTGATCGGGGGAGTTAGCTCGTGGTATCTTCATTGGCCTCAGGCTGTTGCTCCTGGGCTGCGGCCTCTTTGCGCAGGCGTTCCTGCTCGCGCCGTTCCCGCTTGAGGCGTTGCTTTTCCTCAGCCTTGCGCAGCGCCTCAGGGTCGGTATTGATGAGATTCATAGCAACAGTAACGCCCTGCTGGATAATCAGAGGAATGGCCTCAACGGCCCTATCTTCGCTCGTCTCCAGTTCAATACGCTCCTCCATCGATGGCGTACTCAGGACATAATTTTGTCTGGTGGGCCGCCCGATGCCAATGCGCAGGCGGGGAAATTTATTGGTATGCAGGTGGTGAATAATGCTTTCGAGGCCGTTATGTCCGGCGGCGCTGCCCTCCGGTCGCAGGCGCATCTTCCCCACCGGCAGATCAAGCTCATCGTAGATCACGAGCACATCCTCTGGCGACAGCTTGTACCAGCGAACCAGCTCTCCCACCGCTTCCCCGCTATTATTCATATAAGTGATGGGTTTGACCAGCGCCACTTTTTCGCTGCCAATAGTGCCGCCAGCAATCATGGCCCGTCCATGCCGCTCCCACTTCCAGCGCGACCTTGCCGCCAGCTTGTCTACAACGCGAAAACCAATATTATGTCGTGTCTGCTCGTATTGAAGACCTGGATTACCCAACCCGACTATCAGTTTCATCAAAGTTAGCTAACGACCATAAGCCAGGCGCGTTGCCAGGTATTGCGGCAGGCCCGCTTTAATGATCTTCTCCTGTGTTTTCTCAAAATCATAGGGGATACGGTAGAAAGTAAAGCCGCGCTCTGTATCGTAGATCATGAACGCTGCGCGCGGGTCTCCATCGCGCGGCTGACCAACGCCACCAGGATTGATGATGGCGCGGTAGTTATCCGGGGGTCGCCATTCTCCTATGGGCGGAATAATCATCTCATTGGTGACCTTCACCATGCTCTGGCTTAATCCAAGCAGGGAGAGCAGCTCCTCTATTTCCTGGTTGATACGATCTTCGGCGCTCAAAATGACCTCTTCCGGTGTCGTGCTTACAGCCTGCTGCGGCTGTGCCTCATCCTCTTCACTCTCCTCCTCGTCTTCTGAACTGGAGGAGACATTTTCTGAGGCGCTATCTGTCGCTGCTGTATCCACTGCTGCGGTTTCCTCGCTATCTTCATCGGGAGGGGCATCTGTGGGAGGAACATTTTCCATATGGTTCGTTGCTTCATCAAGCAGTGCAGGGGCGTCATCGTCGAGATGCTGTTGGACGGTTGCCTGGGCATCGACTAGCTCTGCCGCAGCCTGAAGTGGGTCCACATTTATCGTCGCGCTGCCTGCTTGCGTCTCGGCCTTGCTGGTTTGCATTGCTGGCCGGATCGTGGCCATCTCGGTCGTCTCATCGTCATTATCCATGGCTTCGTTTGCCTGATCGTCTTTTTTGTCCTTCTGCGCATCCAACGTACCGTTTTGCCCAAGCGCGCTCAGCGGCATCGTTGGCGTGTTGGCGAAGGTATCGGCCTGCTGAAAAATCACCGGAACGTGGGTATGTCCAACGAGGCAGTAGCGGGTATAGAAGTGTTGAAAGCTGCGCTCAGCCAGTATCTCGGAAGTGAGGTATTCCCAGAGGGGGCCATAAGGGCTGCCGTGAACAAGCAAGCAATCAGGCATATCGATACGTTCGGGCAGGTTGGCAAGGAATTCGCGGTGCTCGTCGGTAAGCTGGGCCGCCGTCCACTCCGCGGAGATGCGTGCGGCCTCGCTAAAGTCTTCCAGATCGATTTTACCCACGGCTGCCCAGTCATGATTTCCGGCGATAATCACCTCAGTGCGTTCGCGTAAGGTCGTAATGCACTCATTGGGATTGGGACCGTAGCCGACCAGATCGCCCAGGAACCAGAGGGCGTCAATCGGTTCCTCCTGCGCAATCTCATCGATTTTCGCCAACACCGCCTCCAGGGCCTCCAGATTTGCGTGGATATCAGTGAATATAGCGTACCGCATGTATTATACTCTATTCAAATTATGGTAACGGGTAAGTGTGCTTATTCTACCATGTTTGCGACCACCTGACCAGTACTAATTTTCATCAATATGGTACTCCATAGGAGAATTGGGCCATTGATCGCAGCCCGTTACGTGCCGGGCAGTTTACGGGGCAGCGCAAACCCCCAATCGAGCAACGTGGCAACATCTTGGACGCGTTGCGCCTCACTTGAGCTGTGCAGGACCGCGCCGATGATATGATAGCCATCGCGCGTGGCGGCAAAAACCAGGCAATAGCCGGCGGCAAAGGTGAAGCCTGTCTTGATGCCCATCATGCCCGTGTAACTTCCGAGCATAGTATTGGTATTTGTCCAGCTATATTTGTGATGCTGCCCGTTAGCGGGAAGAATATGGGTTTTTGTCTGCACAATCTGCGCGAACAGCGGGAGGGACATGGCGTAGCGAGCCAGGCGTACCAGGTCGGCTGCGGTCGTATAGTGTTGCAGGTTGTTGAAATTATCGTCCAGAGTCAGGCCATCCGGGTTGATATAGTGGGTCTGGAAGAGATGCAAGCGAAAGGCGAAGAGATTCATGCGCTGCGCAAAGTTATCGGGGCTGCCTGCCAGGGCATCGGCGATAGCGATAGCGGCATCATCGCCCGACGGCAGCATCAGCCCATAGAGGAGTTCTCGCAGGGGAAGGGTATCACCAACAACAAGCTGCGCGCTGCTGCCTCCATCCAGGTGGACGCGGTCAAAAGCGTCCTGCTGAATCGTAACGGGCTGGTCGAGATTGCCGGTCTGGATAGCGATCACGGCAGTCATAATCTTGGTGGTGCTTGCCATCGGTAAAATCTGCTCGCCGTGGACATCCTCCAGCACATGGCCTGTATCCATATCGACCAGGTAACTCGCGGTCGCATTCACAAGAGGGGGAGAACCCTGCACGGTGAGAATCGGTCGAGGGACGGGCGTCGGAGAAGGCGGAATGGGCGTCGGTGCCGGTGTGGGCGTCTCCAGCCCCACCGCAACCAGGATGCCGCTTCCCTGCGGTGACAACACGAATACAGTGCTGGCAATAACGATGCAAATAGCCAGGGTTAGCGTTAGAAGAATAAGTATGCGATATCTCATTGTCAAACACCTATATTTTTGATTTACCCCTATTTTACTATATAGAGCTGAGATAAAATAGGGGGACGAGATTTGCGACCTTTCCCTCAGATAATGCAAGGCCGCGGTGCCCACCGCAAGCTTGCTGCATGAGTGCTCGCGCCTGCGGCGCTCACAAACCGCTTTTGGGTGGTGCCACAACGGCGCTTCGCGCCGTTGTGGCACCACCCAAAAGCAGCGCGAGCACGGCAGTGCGAGCACGCCACGGGCCCGCGAGATGGCAATGGGAACCAAACACTATCTCAGGAAGCGGCTAACTGCGCTCAGATCAGTTACAGCGCATACGTGATATAATACTAAGCGAGTATACATACATGCTCGATACCGATTAATCAGTATTGATGGAAGATAAATTGCAAAGCTCTACTATATGAACAGAATGTCACTCCTTTTGATGCGAGGATTACTCCTACGCTGCCCGGTCTGCGGCCAGGGCAAGCTATTTAGTAGCTGGTTCAAGATGAACCGGCAATGTCCCGTTTGCGGCTTGACCTTTGAACGAGAGGAAGGCTACTTTAGCAGCGCGATGGCGATCAACCTTGTCATCAGCGAGCTTATCATCGCGGCGGTGGCGATCCCACTGGCCGCCAACCTGAGCATCCCGCTGACAACGGTCTTGCTCATTGGCTTGCCGCTGCCATTTCTGCTGCCGCTCATCTTTTACCGGCACAGCAAAAGCCTGTGGTTAAGCATGGATTACTATCTTAACCCCATACGACGCTAGTAGGAACTTCCCAGGATGAATCGGGGAGCTACAGCGCGTCTTCGGGCGATTGATCGCCTTACTATCGCAGTTGCAGCCAGGCGTTGCCATCCCATAGCCATGTCTCGCTATTACTCGCCACGCTATCAGCTCCACGCACCACATACACTACTATTCTTTGCTGTATGGCAGCATAAGTAGCAGCGGTATAGAAGCCACCCGGCACATTCTGCGCCGCGCGCTGCTTCCAGTCGTCGCCATTCCAGATCCACATATCATGGAGGTCTCCCACTTTGGGATCGGCGACCCCAGCAAACAACACTAACTGCTCAGTGGCGCTATCATAAACGAGACTTGCACCTGCACGAGCAACCGGGCTGGTATGTGGGTGCTGCTGCGTCCAGTTTTTGCCATCCCACGTCCAGGTATCGCCCACAAAGCCATTTCCAGAGAAGCCGCCAAAGAGCACCACCTGCTTGTGAAGCTCATCATAGGTCATAGCCGATTGGCTGCGTGCCGACGGAGAAACGGCAGGATGTAGCTGTGTCCAGTCTCTCCCATCCCATGTCCAGGTATCGGCAATGGTGGAAGTTGCCTGACCGGCGCCAACAATCATCCCACCGAACAGAACGATGCGTTGATGGGTGATATCATAAGTCATACTGGCCTGCGTACGCGCCGCTGGCGATAGCGACGGGTTGGCAGGCAGCCAGTTCGTCCCATCCCATAGCCAGGTATCACTTAAAGGATAGCCGCTTGTACCGATGCCACCAAAGAGCACAATCTCGTCATTGGCGGCATCATAGGCCATACTCGCGCCAGAGCGAGCTGGCGGAAACGAGGCAGGAAAGAGCTGATCCCAGGTTTGCCCATTCCAGGCCCAGGTATCCATACCAGTATCACCCCCAAAAAGGATGACGACCCCTCTTTTCCGGTCATAGGCCATGCTGCTGCCTGCTCGCGCCGGTAGCATCTGCACAGTCCCATTCTGATCAGAAGAAGGAGGAGGGAGCGACGTATCAGGCGAAGGGGTCGATGTCCCCTGACCTATGCCGGTTGTATCTTGTAGCTCGCTACAAGCCGTTGCAAGCAGCAACACCAGAACAAGCGCCGCCAGCAGGGAAAGCGTCCGTGCGCCATTATTCAGTTTAAACATCTTTTTTCCTGTTCAAATATATTGCAAAAACTTCTTGTGATAGTAAATATATCCTATCAGAATGGCTCATTGCTGTAAATTCGACTTTATCAGCCATCAGGGTTTCTCAAACGTCGCTGCACGCTTTGACTCCTCGCGCCTTCGGCGCTCACAGGGAGAGGAAGGTGCTGGCGGTGGGCTGCGCCCACCGCCAGCACCTTCCTCTCGAACGGCTCGCAAGCGAGCCGTTCTGGATGAAAAGACCACTTTTGAGAAGCCCTGATCAGCCATCGCTATTCATTTGCCTGGCTACCTCTTTTCGAAAGTTTTCCAGATACATCACTTAGCAAGTCCTTTCCTGACAGCCGCCTTTATACAGATGCGCGAGCATCTTGAAGAAGCGTTGGAAGGTAAAAGGGAGCGCGAGCCTGTATCAGAATACTAAAAACTCATTGCAGGGATGAGCTTTGATCTCATCTCTGCAACGATATTAACCAGATTGATCCAGCGAGAGTTGCAGTAGAATCTGAGTGACGGTTTCTTCCTGCGTCTGGTCAGAACTATCAATCCAGCATCCCACTCCTGCCATAGTTGTGCGCAGAACCTGGTCGAGATAGACGGCCCAGGCTACGCCCAGCGGTCGTTTTGCGCGGCTGAGATCACGCTGCTGCGCCACCACCTCCACACGCGGAGCAAGCACTACCAGCGAGAAGGGCGCGCCTCGCAGTTGCTCCTGCACATACGACCAGCTTTCCCCGAGAACAATATCATCAAGCACAGCCGTAAAACCAGCTTCGACAAATGAGATTCCGAGAAGACACATGTGTTTGAGGCGCAACAAATACTGCCGTTCAGCTTCTCCACGCGGATCACCAGGTTCCTGCACCCCTTCGCCTCCCGATACGATCATATGCTGCAATACGTCACCTTCGACATGCACCCCTCGCTCAAATCGCTGTGCGAGCAATCGCGCCACCGTCGATTTGCCAGCAGCTTGAATGCCGGTGACTAAAATGAGAGGCCGTTCACTCGTCGCAGCCTGCGCCGGTTGCAGCCGTTCTTGATTCATCAATGCCTCCCCAGGCTTAAAGTTTCGGGAATGGGATTTGATTGATGTATGATATACACCTGTTCCGGGGATGTCAAATATTACTATAATTATGGGTGACAGATTGATTCAGATGCTTCTGGGGTATGATACAATGCAAAGCAGAATCAATTCAAGAGAGGTGCCGTTTGCAGCTTTCTCAACAAGAACTTCGTGTGTTTTTGAACAACGACAGGGAGAAAAAATTTTGACCCACACGCGACTATTAGCCTGGCGATTGAGCATCTCTCTGACTGAAGATAATCGAACACACAAAATGGAGAGAGCAAGCAAATAGGGCGGCTGAAGATCCGCCCTATTTGCTTGCTCTCTCGAAATTACGATTATTGAGGTATCGCCACAGTCGATTTCTCTTCCTGCACATGACTCTTATCCACCATATCGGAGGGGCGAACAATGAGCATGGGGAGCCTGGCTGCGTTGAGCACGCGCTCGGTGACGCTGCCCATTACCCAGCGTTGCAGACCACCATAGCCATGTGTAGCTATTGCTATCACATCGCAGCCTCCAAAAACGCCGGCCCCTTCCACATCCTCGCCATTCTCACCCACACGGACAATTGCCGAGGCCACATCGGTATCAACAGCGACCGACCAGGTAACAGTCAAACCAAGCTCCTTGACGGAATGCGCTATCAGCCCCTCACGAATGTGCTCCACGGTAGAGCTGAGGTATTTCCTGGCCTTCTGCACTCCCTGTTCCTGCTCACCCCCACATTGCTCAGGCGTCAGCGTCGTCTCGTCGATGCGAGGTTTTACCACCCTCACCAGGTGCAATGCCCTCTGACCAGGAATAGCCAGCGTACTCGCCAGCGTTGCAGCAGACTCAATGGCGACCTTCGCGTGGGTAGAGCCGTCCAGCGGAACAAGCACGCGGAATGGACGACCATCCATATGCGGATCTGCTGGCATAGGGCCACCTTCGCGCAGAATAAGCACAGGCACTGCGGAATGGCGCGCTATCTTCTCCGCCACGCTGCCCATGATCCAGCGCGTCACGCCGGTATAGCCGTGACTGCATATCACAACCATATCTACATCGTGCGAATACGCGACGGAAAGAATGGTTGCAGCAATGGGGCCGTAGAGCGTCATTGTCTCCGTTGAGACGCCGCTTAGTTCAGGCAAAGCGGCGACGCTCACAAGGTATTTTGAAGCATCCTCAAGGTCCGCATCAATGGCTGTCTGAGCCAGCGTCGGCTGTGGTGCCATATAAGGCCAGAATTCAATGGATGTGCTTACTATGCGTAACAATATGACTGATCCGCCGGTAGAGCGAGCAATGCGGGCCGCGACGGGTATCGCTCTCTCAGCACGATTCGATCCATCTAGAGGGACAAGAATACGTTTGAACATCGCCTGTTCTCCTTTCAATTCCGCGCATCTGGAAGAAGCATTGCGCCAAATCTCAATCCTATTGCATTCCTGCTTGATTACAGTATATAGCTACCAGGTCACAGAGGTATCACAGCCTGCAAAACTTGCCTCACGGCTCTATCACGGAGAATTGAGGAGGGCATCCCTTTGACAGCACAACCTCCGCCGATTATCATATCCTTATACAGGGCAAATAGCTGCAAGAGATCTGTCTGACGCGTCAGGCTCGTCCATACAAGTTATGTCCCTCCATATTCATTTAACATTTAGTGCTATATTAGAAATAGCTCTTGTAGAGAGGGAAAGACCCGTATATGCATCAAAAAACACGACTCGGACTGATCGGGATATGTAGCGCTATCCTGGTGTTATTAGCAATATTAGTACTAC
Source organism: Ktedonobacteraceae bacterium (assembly GCA_035650355.1). Taxonomy (GTDB): domain Bacteria; phylum Chloroflexota; class Ktedonobacteria; order Ktedonobacterales; family Ktedonobacteraceae; genus DASRHT01. The sequence continues at coordinate 122,186 of DASRHT010000056.1, read as the reverse complement.
TACCCCGTTTTGCTTTACCTCCAGCGCGACCTTCTTCCCATAAAACGCCATTAACCAGACATGCATCTACCACTCCTCAGGCTATCAAGGGGAATACCGCAACGCCAGGTGATTCGGTGGACGAACGTGCTCTGCTGCGGACGCTGCGCGGCTCGGATGGTTGGGCATGGCATATCAACCTGCCGGAGGACCGGATCGTCGCGTTCTACGGTAATCCGCTCTCGGCTGTAATGGGTCCCATCGGGCAATACTCGGACGACGAGCTTATCAGCAAATTACACGAGCAGGCGCAGGTATACGCCGATCTCGATCCGTCTCATCCGGTTGTGCCCGCGCTCGACTATGTGACGCCAATCGTGCAACCGGTGCCGATGGATGATGGCTCATGGGTCTATCGCATGCCCGATGCTTCTGTCGAGCATTATGTCGATCTCGCCAATAGCAATCACGCGCTGTTCTTCTTCGATATGCAGATTGGGCATAGCCCGATTCAGAAAGAGGTGAACCTGCTCTGGCCTTATCTGCAACGGCCCGGCGTGGACCTATCGCTTGATCCCGAGTTTGATATGCCTCCCGGCGCTATACCCGACCAGGTGTTTGGCCGCATGACCGCCGCTGAGATTAACTGGGTGATCGATAAGCTCTCGGCCCTCGTCCAGTCTGCCCACTTGCCGCCCAAAGTGTTGATTATTCACCAGTTTCTGCAAGAGATGCTCCCAGACTGGCAGAACATCAAAGTCAAGCCAGGCGTGCAGGTCGTCACCTGCGTGGATGGCTTCGGCACACCGGGGCAGAAGATCGATGATTACCGTATGTTTGATAAAGAACAACTGATCCAGTATCCTGGTATGAAAATGTTCTATAAACTGGATACTCCGGTCATGTCGCCTGCCAGCGTGCTCGCCCTCGATCCGCCGCCATTAATGGTCATGTACCAATAACCTTTCTGCCTCCTAAGCCCGTTGTGCCATACCTACAACGGGCTACCCCTTCCCTCCCGGTGCTATCATAAATTAGTAGGAACAGTCCACATAGTAGGGTGACAAAAGAGACGGAATCAATGTCTCATGAACGGATACATAGAGTAGATTGTGAGGAAACGTGTGAGTCACATTCATGTCAAAAAAGAGCGGATCATCGATGCCAGCCCTGAAGTGGTCTATGACGCATTGGCGGACTATAAGGGGCAGCGCAAGCAAGTACTGACGCCGAACTTTCTGGATTATACCATTGAGCGCGGCGGGCGAGGTAGCGGCACAATGCTGCGTTATCGCTTACAGGCGGCAGGGCGTGAGCGTCCATATCATATCAGCGTGCAGGAGCCGGTAAAAGGGCAGGTTCTCGTTGAGCGCGATACAAATTCGTCGCTGGTCACGACCTGGAGCGTCACGCCGGTGAAGGATGGACGCCAAAGCAAGGTAAGTGTAGAGAGCGATTGGACGGGTGGTAACGGCGTCAAAGGCTTCTTCGAGCGCACTTTCGCCCCTCTGGGTCTACGGCGCATTTATGACACCATCCTCTCGCGTTTAGAGCGGCAAGTGCAGCCTGGCACGGTGAAGGATGAAAAGAAGAAGGGCCTCAGGCTCGGATTGGGCATTCCCTTTCTGATCGTCGGCAGCCTATCGACGGCTGCTATCGTGCTACGCTATATGCAGAAAAAGTAGTTCGCATTAGAGAAGGGGGTTGATCCTGCTGTGATCAGCCCTCTTCTCGTTTCTTCGTAGAAGTATTTAACCGGTGATCGCCCCTTCGGAGGCCGATGATACCAGTTTCACGTACTTTGCCATCACGCCTTTCTTGTACCTGGATTCGGGCGCGTTCCACTGCTGGAGGCGGCGCGCAATCTCCTCATCGCTGAGATCGACCGCCAGCAGGTTGCGCTCAGCATCGATGGTAATCATATCGCCTTCCTGCACAATAGCGATAGGGCCGCCCACCTGAGCTTCTGGCGCAATATGTCCAACCACCATGCCGTGAGTGCCGCCGGAGAAACGCCCATCGGTAATCAGGCCCACCGTCTCACCGTAGCCCTGGCCCACCAGCGCGGCAGTTACCGCCAGTATCTCGCGCATCCCCGGGCCACCCTTAGGCCCCTCATAGCGAATCACCATCACATCGCCATGAGTGATGCGGTGATGCATAATCGCCTCAAAGCTCTCTTCCTCAGAATTAAATACTCTGGCAGGCCCGCGATGGCTCGTCGTCTTCAGCCCGGCAATCTTACATACCGCGCCCTCCGGCGCGAGATTGCCTTTGAGAATGACCAGCGGGCCACTCGGATGCAATGGCTGGTCAAGCGGCATCACGATCTTTTGCCCTTCGGCCAGCGCGGGAGCCTCTTGCAGGTTTTCCGCCAGCGTCTTTCCCGTGACGGTCAGCACATCACCGTTGAGATAGCCAGCGTCCAGCAGGACCTTCATCACCGCCTGAACGCCGCCGATGCGATCAAGATCCGCCATCACATATCTTCCGCCTGGCTTGAGATCAGCCAGGTGAGGAACCTTGCGCCCCACACGCGTGAAATCGTCGATGGAGAGCGGGATATCCAGTTGGCGCGCAATAGCGATCAGGTGCAGGACCGCGTTAGTGGAGCCACCGAGCGCCATCACAACCGTAATCGCATTCTCGAAGGCAGCTCTGGTAAGGATATGGCGCGGCGTGATCTGACGCTCTATCAGCCGCACCACCATCTGACCGGTCTCATAGCAATCCAGCGCCTTGCGAGCGGTAACGGCAGGCAGCGACGAACCGCCGGGCAGAGACATCCCCAGAGCTTCTATCGAGGAGGCCATCGTATTGGCGGTATACATGCCGCCACACGAGCCAGCGCCAGGGATCGCGCTCTCTTCCACTTCCTTCAACTGCTCGCGGGTGATTTTACCGGCACTATACTGTCCCACAGCTTCAAAGACGCTCACAATATCGACATCCTGGCCGCGACAGACGCCGGGGAGAATGGTGCCACCGTAGACAAACAGGCTGGGGATATTCAGGCGGGCCAGCGCCATCAAGCAGCCGGGCATATTTTTATCGCAGCCACCAATGGCAACGATGCCATCAAAGCACTGCGCATTTCCCACCAGTTCAATGGAATCGGCAATCACCTCGCGGCTAGGGAGCGAGAATTTCATTCCTTCGGTCCCCATCGAGATGCCATCGCTCACCGTGATGGTACCGAAGATCTGTGGCACGCCGCCTGCGATCCGTACGCCCTCATGCACCTTCTCGGCGAGACGATTAATATGCGAGTTGCAGGGTGTAATCTCGCTCCAGGTGCTGGCAATACCGATCAGCGGCTTCGTAAAATCATCGTCGGTCAAGCCCACAGCGCGCAACATCGAGCGATTGGGGGCGCGGACATCTCCCTCCGTAATCGCCTTGCTACGGCGATTAAGTGAAGGGGCAGGAGTACTTGCAGGTCCGTTTTGTTCGGGCATGATGACAATGCTTCCTTTCATCTGGTAAATGACCATTGGCTGTCCACCAATGATAATAATATAGCTTACCAGCATTGGCAAATCGTGCCTACGGACCATTCAGGGCTTCTCAAAAGTGGTTTTTTCAGACAGAACGGCTCGCAAGCGAGCCGTTCTGGAGAGGAAGGTGCTGGCGGTGGGCTGCGCCCACCGCCAGCACCTTCCTCTCCCTGTGAGCGCCGAAGGCGCGAGCAGCCAGAGCACGCAGCGACTTTTGAGAAACCCTGACGGACCATTTGAAAAGAAAGTGGAACAAAGCTGTTTAATAGCTTTGTTCCACCTTAGTTCTGCTTATGCAGCGTAGAACGCGTCTCTCACCCATACAGGAAGAAGCGTGCCGGGGCTATGTTCAGGAGGGGTGGAGGTAATGTGATGGGCGGCATTATAGCGTTGCTCATAGTGCTGTAACAGGCTATTATAGCCTCCCGTATTAAGGTTCCAGATAGCCACAATGCGGTCCCAACTGAAAAGGGGTCCGCTAATAACCAGGTGCAATTTATCATAGTACTTAGCCAGGTCTGGATCTGTTATCGTATTAGCTCCTACCGTAAAGGTCTCTATATAGCCATCCGGCATAGGTCGGACGAACTGGCCCGCAGACCACTGATCTCCTACAACCGGCAGACGGGCTAACAGAGGATCGGCCAGCGCAAACTGGTCAACCACATGGACATTCGGACCAGCTTCATATCCAAACATGCCAATGGCGCTCACCACGCTCACTCGATCTCCATTGAGACGGGCCTGTAATCCATTATGTGCCAGAGTATAGTCTGGGAATGATCGGCCCCGTTTGATACGAAAGACATTCACTGCGGAAGCATAGAAAAAACGCTCGTCCGTAATCCCGCGATCATCATAGAATCTAGCATCATACCTCCAGTCCGTGCCCGAGCCATAGAGTACAACAGGATCGAACGACCAGCGTGTGAAAGGGGTCACGAGGCCAAAAAAGAGGGCTAAGGCCAGCAAGAACGCCACATTCAGATTCAAGCCGGGGCGAATGGTTCGCATAAGGAGAATCACCGCCATAATAAACGGGGGGGTCAGAAAGCGACCAGCCATAAAATCGCCACCAATCCTGACGATATAGGCCAGGTAGAGTCCCATGCCCAGCACTAGAGGTATGCTTCTCCAGTCTTTGGCCAGCCAGACCATACATACCGCTATGAGCATAATAACCAGCAATATCGGATCGAACGTAAACGAACTCACCAGATAGCCAATCCCTTGTTTGATCAGGCTTAAACTAGAAATGCTGGTATTGAGTTTGGCGTAGGCCGTGTTGGGAAATAGCGCTCCATAATAAAATAATGAGAATAATTCCCAGAGCACAACAGGTATAAAAGCCAGCGCCATCGTCCGCAAGGTTTTCCAGGAGCGGCGCTCCCAGAGCGCATATAGCAATGCCGGAACAAACAATAACACTGTATCCATGCGATTGAGCGTCATTAGCATGCCCAGCAGTGAAAGCCAGAGCACATAATACTTATGCTGTCGATACTGATAAAAGACCAGCGCGAAGGCCACGATCAACAGGTGAGTCATGGGATTTTCCAGTCCCGAGGTGGAGTAATCCACAAAAGCCTTTGACGCTGTCAAACACAAAACGCCCGCGATTGCTAATAGAGGGGATTTAGCCAGTCGAAATGCAAACAGAGCGACCGCTAAAAAGGAAACGCCAAATCCCAGGAGCAACGCTGCAATATAAGGCCGATGCACAATAAATGTAACGGCGGATAGCATGAACATCCATAGAGGATGTGTATAAGCCTGAACGCGCTCATCGGTATTCCAGGTAAGCCCATAGCCATGCAAAAAATTATCCACTGTCCGCAGCGTAATGAAGGAATCGTCGCCAAGCCAGGAATCTTTTATCAAGATAAGACTATAGAAGATCAAGGCAAACAGAATGAAGCTTTTCTCGGTAGTTTTCAAGGAAGGAGTAGAAGCGGCCCCATTTTGCTGCACATTATCTTGTTTTTGTTCTTTTTGTTCTACAGCAGTCCACTGTAAAGGCCATTTTACATGGGAAGCCTGTAGAAATTCCTGAATGCTCATTTAACACTCCATTGTTTGATCTAATTGATGAGCTTCTACACAGCAGAAACCAGCTCGGGTTTCCCTTGCTCATCTTTTACTTTGGTCAACTGGGTTCTGGTTTTCCAGTAGTTCGTCATCCACCACAACACCCCTCCCACCAACAGCACAAGAAACGGTTCAATGGGGGCGCGGAAGCGGTTGCTGCCATAGAAAATGACATTTTGCGCAATCGTTAAGGCGATGATTAGATAGACCAGGAGCAACTCTTTCCGTTTCTTCCAGGACATGATAAGGCCAAAGGCAGCGAATGTAAAGACGATAATCGACTCCAGTGGTATCAAATCCATCACTAGCTGCGATGACTGCCGCGTTGGGAATTCCTCGAACGGCAGGTCATAAGAATACATATATGGCGTCCACATGTTTACAAGATGAACCCCAAACATATAAGGCATATCGCTGATGTGTCGATGAATCCAATCCAGCGCAGCCTGCATATCTCTGTTCTCATCCGCCAGCGTGTAGTCATGAATATCGGCATTGTAGGCGGGCGGAAGCGACCAGATGCCGCGCAAACCCGGATCGTACAGGGTAATGTCATTGTATGCCCCCCTCAGGGTGTTGCCCAGGGTCGAGACGGGAAGCAGACTATGCGTATGTGGGTAATTGCGGATCGACCAGGGGGTAATGACCGCGATGGCAATCAGGACGATCACCAGAGCGCGTTTTACCACGGTCTGCCAGGGCAGGTATTTGAAAAACGCCAGGGCCACTGCCCAGATACCCAGTAAGCCGAGCAAGATGGTGCCATTCGGGCGCGCTAGCATTGACAGGCCGAGAAACCCTCCGCCGACAACAAGCCAGGTTCGCACATGCACTTTGCCCTGCAAGCGGTAGAGGGAATAGAGGAATACGATTAATATAAAGGTATAGAGCGATTCGGAGTAAAGCCAGCCATCCCAGATGAACAACCCCGTATACACCGCCGCAATTACACCGGTAACCAGGGCTATACGCTTGCCGAAGATATCTCGTGTAAACAGATAGACAAACACAGATGTGCCCGAGCCAAGAAAACAGTCAAGCAGACGCACATAAGTATTATGCGACCCGACAACAGAATAGATGCCTGCAATGATAAACGGCCAGAGGGGCGGACGAAAAGTAGTGGCGTGGTGCGGTGACCAGCAATAGCAGTGATCGGTGATGAGACGCTGGGCCAGTTGTTCATAGATGGCAGCATCAAAATGCGGCACATAGCCGTGCCCGACCGTCATGTTATAGACAATGCGTACAATAAACGCCAGGCTGAAGATGCTCACAGCGGGAAGCCAGGTTTTTATGCGTTTCATACGCTTATTTTTCTTCCTTCCATAGATTCTTTGAAACATAGAAATAGAGCGTTGCGGCAAGAATGAATACGCTCGCCGGTTCAACACTGTTATTGCTTATGTTTACTGAAAATGGTCCCTGGTTGCTCCATAGAGGGTAACGAGCAGCGTGCAGGCACTAAAGCATATACAATAAGGGACAGTCCTGGCAGCGGTGAACAATATATTTGTATTGCATTTATTTTTGTCGCTCTTTCGGACTGATCACTAATTACACGATTGCACCAACAACAGCGATTATAAAAAAAACAGTTTTTACCAGTATCTCATTAATCATTTTGAATATCAAGCGAATATTACTATCGTACAGAGCTTTTCAGTGTTCCTCTCCCCTCACTCCTGCCGACGGGATTCGCGCCCCCAACGGGGCGCAGGGCAAGAGGAGAGAGATGCAGGCAACGCCGCGACGCGGCGTTGCCTGCATCTCTCTCCTCTTGCGAGCAGGGCTTCGCCCTGTGAGCATGACGAAAACGGAAAAGCCCTGCCCTCTCCAAACGTACATCGCCATAGGGGCTGTACCTCGCGCGCAAGGAGAGAACATGGCAAAAGGCACGGCTCCATCTATTCAGTCAGGAGAGGCTCAACGAGCCTGCATCCTTATGCTGCCATCCAGCCTTATTACCTCACCGTTTAGCATCTCGTTCTCGATGATGTGTTTTGCCAGCGCGGCATATTCACCAGGACGGCCCAGGCGCGGAGGGAAGGGAACCTGCTGCCCAAGCGAGATACGAGCAGGCTCAGGGAGACCGGCCAGCAAGGGGGTATCGAAGAGTCCGGGAGCGATGGTCATCACGCGGATACCGGAGCGGGCCAGTTCACGGGCAATCGGCAGGGTCATGCCAACAATGCCACCCTTAGAGGCGGAATAGGCCGCCTGCCCGATCTGGCCGTCAAAGGCGGCAACGGAGGCGGTATTGATGATCACACCGCGCTCCCCTGCCTCAGTAGGCTCGTTCTTTGCCATTGCAAAAGCGGCAAGACGAATAACATTAAAGGTGCCGATCAGGTTGACGTTGATGACTCTGGTGAAAGAGGTTAGACTGTGAGGAAGTTCCTTGCCCACCACTCTTTCCGCTACGCCGATCCCCGCGCAGTTGATGGCGACATGCAGCCCGCCAAATTTCTCAACCGCCGTATTGACCGCCGCCTGCACCTCTGCCTCGTCGATGACGTTCGCCTTCACAAATACCGCCGAGCCGCCCAACTCCTGTGCCAGTGCATTCCCCATCTCGTTATTTAAATCCACGATGACTGCCTTCGCGCCCGCCTGCGTCAACAACCGCACGCATGCCGCACCCAGACCTGATGCGCCCCCTGAAACTAAAATAGTTTTGTTCTGTACGTCCATCTTCGCTTCTTACCTTTCCTTAAAAATGCATTTCTAATTGACATCTGTAGGGACCCGATATGTAGATGAAGAAATGATGAGGGTTCTTCCCCTTCCATAGCGACGGCATTGATGACGTCCGCTTTAGCGCCGTGGTGGGCCAGGCAGGCGCTGAAGCGGACGCGATCAATCGCGTCGCTACAGGGGCGGCTTCCCCATAGAATTTCTTAAAGTCTATGCTCGCGCCCGATACTTATGCTATCCTCAACGAGGGCTGCGGGAGCCAATAGCTTCGCGACCTGTTTGAGGATACTGAAATACAGATACTGAAATTATGATATCCTTTTATGACACCTTCTTACAAGGCATCACAGCCAGCGAGCATGCAATTTCCATCCTGCACCTTGATCCTCCTGCCTTGCAGTGCTAGACTCTCTCTAGAACAATATTCTAGACAAGGGATCATGATGAGCAGCAAAAAAGAGGAGCGGCTCTACTTGCTTGAAAAGCAGGTTGAGCGATTGCGTGGACGAATCGATAGATTGGACCGGAGGAGCAATCGTTACTCCTGGGTGCGAGTAACGATTTTTTTTGTCGGGCTAGGACTCAGTGTTGCCGGCTACTTTGTTGCAGGCTGGCGGCTGTGCCTGGTCCTGGCCTTGACGACGCTGATCACTTTCGCGCTAGTCGCCTACTTTCATCAATATATTGAGGATAGCCTGGCGCGACATCGAACGTGGATGCGCATAAAATTGACCCATGTGGCACGTATGAAACTGGATTGGGACGCCATCCCTCCTACCCTGCCCACTGAGCCGGTCACGGGACATCCTTTTGAGGTCGATCTCGATCTGAGCGGCCCCCGCTCCATCCATCAATTGCTCAATACGGCTGTATCACAAGAGGGGAGCCGGCGCTTGCGCGAGTGGCTGCTTGCAACCATACCCGATCCGACCACTATCAACCGGCGTCAAACACTGGTGCGCGAGTTAACATCGATGACGCGCTTCCGCGATAAGCTCACTATGAGGTCACGGCTTGCCAGCGGACGCGTTGCCGAGCAGCTAGAAGGCAAACGCTTATTAGATTGGCTGAAGCAGCAGGAACCTCCCTCCACGCTGTTACCTCCGTTGCTTGGCGTGGCAGCCTTACAGATCCTGACCATTGTATTCTTCCTGCTCAACCTTTTTATTGTGATGCCGCAATTATGGATTTTTACCATTCTGGCAGCTCTTACGCTGCTTTTTACAACGGCGCAAAAGCGCGGCGACATCTTCGAGGATGCGAACTACTTGCGCTACGGCTTCGCTACGCTCAGCGGTGTGTTCTCCTATCTAGAAGCATATCCCTATGGAACACATGAGCAGGTGAAAAAGTTATGCGAGCCTTTCTATGCAGAAGTGCGGCACAGCCCTTCTAGTCTGCTAAAACAAACGGCGCGCATAGCATCGGCGGCAACGTTAAAAAATAATGCTCTGCTCTGGCTGATTATTAATGCGCTTGTCCCCTGGGACCACTATAGCGCCTATCGCCTGAGCTGTTATAAAGCGCAAATAGCAGCACGCCTGCCCAAATGGCTCGATACCTGGTTTGAACTGGAGGCGCTGAGTTCGCTCGCCACGTTCGCCTATCTCAATCCAGAATACGTCTTACCGGATATCATCCAGGATAATGGTACAGAGGGCGCGTCCTTCTCCGGTTGCGCGCTGGGCCATCCTCTCATTCAGGACGAGAGGCGTATCGCCAATGATTTCACGCTCAATGGATTGGGGCAGGTGGTGATCATCACCGGCTCAAATATGGCGGGCAAAAGCACGTTTTTGCGTACGCTAGGGGTGAATCTGTGCCTGGCTTTCGCGGGTGGCCCTGCCTGCGCCAGCAAACTGCAAACGACCCCTTTCAGGATCTTCTCCTGCATTCGCGTCAGCGATTCGGTTACTGACGGCTATTCTTACTTCTACGCCGAAGTAAGGCGGCTGAAGGCGCTGCTGATCCAACTGGAACGTCCCGACAGCTTCCCGCTTTTCTTCCTCATCGACGAAATCTTCAAGGGAACGAATAACCGCGAGAGGCTAATCGGCAGCCAGGACTATGTGGAGACGTTGGTCGGGCGGAACTGCATCGGCGCAATTTCGACGCACGACCTGGAGCTAGTCAAGCTCGCAGAGACCATGCCAGAAGTTAGCAATTATCATTTCAAAGAAGAGATCATTGACGGGCAGATGGTGTTTGACTATAAGCTGCGCCCTGGGCCGTGCCCCACAACAAACGCGTTGAAAATTATGCGCATGGAAGGCTTACCAGTAAGGGAGCAATAACTTCTGGCTAGTTCATCATAGCGATCATCTGGCGAATAGCCTTGATATGGCCCTGCATCTCAGAGCGATCTTCCGCATCGGGCGCAAGGTCCACGTAGGCGATCAAGTCATGCAGGGCGCGCGCATAATGCTTGAGCTGCAAATGCATAATGCCACGATCCCGAAGTTCGGTAGCAGCTTGAGGGGTAAGCGCGAGGATCAAATCGCAGACCGTCAGGGTTCGCTCATATTGCTCCTTCTCAAGGTATGCTCGCTTGAGATTGTTCAGCAGGCGGACCAGAAACTGTTTGTGACTGACGGGCTTAAACCATTGCAGGTAAAATTTGATGCGATGCCTGAACATCTGACGAATATAATCTTTGCACTCCTGTTGCGTTAGCAGACGCCCTTCATGAAAGGCATCGATGTAGATCATGCCCTCAGGCGTGGAGCATCCCGCCATAAAGTGGTAGGGGAGTCCGATGCCGTAGATTGGTATCCCAACACGTTTGCCGACCTCTATATAGAGCAATGTCAGCGTAATGGGCAGCCCGGCATGTTTTTCCAGCACTTGATTGAGATAACTATTATGCGGGTTCTCGTAATCATCCTGATTGCCGCGAAATTGTTCCTCAGTAAAAAGAACCTGATTTATGGCGTGGAGAACAGTAAGTGGAGCTATGTCTGGCGGTAAGGCGGGCTGGATATCGGGAGGCGCGAGGGCGAGTAAGGCCCGTACTCGCCGCGCCAGCGCGTCGAGTTGTGCTAAATAGGGTTGCATATCGAGATCAGGGTACTCGATGCACGCAATCAGCAGGGCCGCCTGAGCCAGATCAATCGCGGCATCATCGCCTGCCACCATCGTTACGAACGCTCGATAAGCGATCTGCCATACAGTATCTTGCGGAAGTCCTTCAGCCATACCAGGGAATTATATCACACTCCCTTTCTGAACGTGCTACGGCTATCAGTAGATCTTTGCCTCACACCGTCAGCGACGGCCTGCTCAGGTAAGCCAGACCTTGCGAGGCATTCTGGTTCGCGAGTTGCAGCAGGACGTGACCATCTGCACTGACATAGGCAGCTATATTGGTCGTTGTCAGCTTATACCGGTCCAGCGTAAAGGCATCCCAGCTACCGGTTTGCCAGTTATAGAGGCTGGCCTGGACCACGCTCACACCCGACGAAGGCAGCGAGGCAATGTTCAGCGTGCTAGGCGCGGTAATAGTCAAACCTCTGCTCGCTGTCTTGGCGCTCGCCGGCAATCCAAACTCAAAACTGATGCTGCCCGTGGACATCGTATAGATGTCGGGTAAGATCATCTCAGTATCGAATCCTTGCTCATCAACCGGCTGGCCCGCGATAAAATCGGGTGGGAGGCTGGCCGACGCGGCAACATTGATATTGAGCGGCATCTGGACAAGGTTTTCGTGAAAGCCACTGGGAGCATTGCCATTGATCGTAATGGTATCGACCGCATCCAGAGGCAGATCCGCCCAACCAACCAGCGTAGCGGCAGAGCCATCGAGTAACAGCGGATCGCTGCCGCCGGGCAACCCGACTTTGGGCGTACCCGGCGGCGCGGTGATGATCACCCCTTTGTTCACATTAACAATCGCTCGCGAGCTGCAAGAGCCTTCGCAGGGGATGAAGGTAGAGCCCGCGCCACTGAGCAGGCCGAGCTGGGCGATATGGCGCTGGAGATCGTTTTGGGGCTGCCCGTTATGGGCGTAAGGGAAATAAGAGCGTGGCAAGCCATTGTCCTGCGCGATCTGATCGGCCAGCATGGTCCCTGAGCGGGTCTGAAGTGGAAAATCGACCTGGCTCGTCGCGCCCGCCGGCAGGTATCCAACGTAGACAATGCTGTGAGGCATCAGCACATAGACGTCGTTGAGGGCAGCATCGAGCGTATTGGTAATGGTGCCGACGAGCCTCTGACCCCGCAGCTCCAGGTGCGGGATCAGCCTGCCACGGACCTGGCGATCCTGCTCGAATACCAGCGAGTGGAAGGTCCAGAGGCCCGCATCCAGAATATTCACCGTGGTGCCATCGGTCCCATAGCTTACGGGCGTGGATGAGTCGCTCAGGATGACGCTCACGCCTGTGGAGAACTCCGTGTTAGAGAGCGGCTGCGGCAAACTTCCCCCGGGAAGTTGAACCTGGAAGTTGCCTGGATTAGGGACAAATACTCCCATATAGGTAGTCATATGCGCGGAGGTATTCGTCGAGCCGCCGGTATTAAGCTGGATCACGGAAATGCTATTATCTATCAACGAAGTTCCATGCTGATAGAAGGCGATGGTGTACGAGAGCAGAGAAAAGACCACTACCGCAATCAGCACGATCCGCCAGCTCCAGTAGGGGCGTTGCATCTGTTTCATTCGCCTGACGATCAGCAGGCGAACGGGGCCAAGAATGGCAATATAGCCAAATATCAGCAGGCCGATGATGAGCGGGACAAAGCCAATATTGGGCCGCAGCATCGATAATATCCCGCTGCGTGTAGTCAGGCCACCGGGTCCGCTCTGGTAACGTGGATCGGCGGTCGAGACCAGGAGTTGATCGCCCAGGGTACGCATGAACAGGTGCGACCAGAAATCGCTCTGCCCTGACCAGCCGGTAAACGCAGGATCGGCGAGATCGAAGGCGAGATAGCAGATCGTTCCCTGTCCCTGATGAGCTTGAACAAGCAAAGGCGCGTTGTTTGCCTTCAGGACCGTCTCGGCCACAAACGGCGCGGCGTCAGTTGGCGGACGCAGGGTCGCCACGCTGATGGACAGAGGATCTGTGAGCGCATTATCTGAGGTCTGCTGGCCTGCGGTACTGGACGGAGCCGCTATCGGGGCCGCAACACCGGGCAGCGATAGATGCGTTCCGGCTGGCAGGGTATCTGTTCCCTGAACGGTTACAGGCAGCAATTCAGGAGGGAGAGAGCTGAGTGTGCGTCGCCAGTTCTGCCCGCCAACTTCAAGCAGCACGCCTCCCTGATTGACCCATGTCTGTAATGCTATAAGCTGTTCGGGCTTGAGCGTATTGGTCGCAAAATCGTCGAGTATGACCACCTCCATATTTTGCAGGACTGCGCTGGCCGTCGGGAAAGTGCTGGCATCCAGTGGCGTGACGTTGATCGAATTGGCGCGGTTCGGCAGGGCAACGGTGTTCAACCCGTTAAACGCCGCCTGCTGATCGGAGAGAATGCCAACGGAGAGATCGCCCGGATTTGAAATAAAGACACTCTCTTTGTCTGTGATGACGCTTTTGCCCTGGCTATCAAGCACATCCACAACCACGCCGTGGGGGTTAAACGCGGCTGCATCAAAATGAACCTGGAGGGTGACTTTTGCCTGTCCCCGGCTTGGCACAGTGACAGGGGTCGCGAACTGCTGTGCAGAGATGATCATAGTACCACGGCTGATGCCTCCAGGAGTGCCGCTAAAGGCATGTGCCGCAACGCTCCCCCTAAAGACCTCCCCAGCGTTGCCAACCGTCACATATAGCGGGAGCCAGTATCCCAGCCTGGTGAATGAGCCAAGCCCCACATCTACTTGTAGTGTGAACCGATCCTGAGGCAATGTAGCCGCGTCAGCCATCGTTGCTGTGGAAAAAAGCGAAAGGGCAAGGAAAATCGCGAGAAAGAGGGCTATTATTCCGCTGGTAATCTTGCTGGTAACGCCGGGCCGTAGCTCTCCGATTGATCGTGGGAGCCCGATTCCATCGTGGGAGAAAGGTTTGCTGTCCCGCATACAGTTCTGCTCTTTCTTCTGCTACAAAAGTTACACTCAGCACCGTTCCCTTCATCAGCTAATCACATCAATTATAGTTGCCGGAGCAGATACCCGCAAGGTGTCACCAATAAGTAACCATAAACGTGGAACATATGTGGGGAGGATGGGGCTGTAGGGAGAAAATTGGATGTCCCTTTTAATATTCCGCACTCCAACGCCGTTGCCACGTCTCCCACGATCAATCGGGGAGTTACAGGGCAACCGCAAGGGATTTCTTGCAATTCCGCCCGCCAACGCCGCTCTCGGTCTTGCAATTCCGAACGACAACGCCGCTAGCGCGTCTAGCTTCGCTCAGGCGGGCGGCAAGTAAGGCCCTTACGGAGCGCGGAATCAGGTAGTCGTGTAGGTGGTATGTGATATAGACGACTGGACAGCACCAGCAATGGGCTTTCCAGTCGTTTTGTTCTGTAGGAGCCGGGCTTGCCCCGGCCCTCACACGTTCCCCTGCCTTTAGACGGTTCCTTCTATAGCCAGGGCAGGTGTATGTGGCAACAGGGCCGGGGCAAGCCCGGCCCCTACCGTTACGTCCGTCGGTCTTGTTTGATACGCCTGCATATGGTGGTTTCCCTGGGAGAGTGGTACGAGCATCATAGGTAGATTTGTGGCGTGGAGCACGCGTCCGGCGATGCTGCCCATGATGCGATGCTGAAGGCCACCACGTCCGTGCGTGGTCATGACGAGCAGATCATATGCCGGAGCAAGCCGACCCTCTCCACGCTCGTATGGCTCCATCGCATCAAGCAGCGCCTCCGCAATATCGCCGCCGAAGAGTAAAGACGATGTGAGCACTAGTTTGAGCGCGGGAACGATGCTTCTGCCCAGACGTTCTATGAGCACAGTAAAACAGGCGTTGACCTCGCGCATCGCCTGCTGCTGAGCATAGTGCAGTCTCTGGCTGTCTCTGACTATGTCCATTGGTAATAGAGATGGCAACTTGATAACCTGCGTCAGGCTCAATACTCCCTGCGCAGGTGCGGATAGAGCTGCGATAAGATGGGCGGCAGGCTCGATGGCCGTTTCGGCTTGCATAGATCCATCGAGTGGCACAATTGCACGTAACGAAGATTTATTCTGGAACAGGAATGGCTTTTTATCACTATGTAATAGCAGTATTGGCACAGCAGTCTCATACACAACTTTTTCAGCTACCCCACCCAGCGCCCAACGCGTTCCACTCGTATGTCCATGACGGCAGAGAACGATCAGATCGATATGCTGTAAATTAGCAATATCCATAATAGTGCTTGCTACGGGACCGGCATGGATTTCAAGTTCCGCCTGAACGCCCGCGAGATCGTCGGAGACCACAATCTCACGCAGATACCTGTACGCCCTGGCCTTCTCCACCTCGATCATGGTTTGAGACGAGGCGGAAGGGAGAGACGGGAGCAGCGTGAGCGCTGACTCAAGCGGCAGGCCGACGACCCAGAGCAGCACGACGGTTCCGCCCGTGGCGCGCGCTATACGGGATGCTACAGGGACTGCGCATCTTGCTCTTTCCGATCCATCCAGTGGCACGAGAATTCGTTGAAACACTCTGTCTCTCCTTAAATGTAGGGGCTGGGCTTGCCCCTGCCCTGCTTCTCTCTTACACTGCTTCTCTCACACGACGATTTGCCAGGACACCTCTGCCGGAGGCATCCTGGCAATAGGGGCCGGGCAACCGCAAGGGTGTGCCCCTACAGGTTCCCCGATCATTGCAGGGGACCGTCATTGGGCAACCGCCAGGGTTTGCCCCTACCGAACACGGCTTGTTTTCAGGTACGCTGATTGGATTCACTATACCTATTGTACTGCTGCCGTTGTCTCTTTGACGGCTGGCGTTTCCTTTGGAGCCAGGCGGCGGGTCATTGTGCGATTTGCCGATACCCATGCGCGTATAAACATCCAGGCTGCGATGATCGCAACGCCTGCTAATGATATCCACAGCAAAATCAGTGCCAACGTTTCATTTGAGTTACTGGTAAAGAATTGTGCGAATCCTGCCAGATACCCCTGACTGGTGGCCTCGACGGCAAAGACCTGAGGCCCATAGAAGAGCGTTGCTCCCAGCACCAGGAAAGCGGTCGCAAGCCTGTAGGCATTGATATCATCGTCTACCCGCCGTGTGAGCTTGACTGCCAGCGCGATCAGCAAGCAAAGGGCAGCCAATCCTCCGGTGATTGGTAGCGCAGCCGAGGTCACAATATTGGGTTGGAAAAAGACCCAGCTCAGCGCGAATGTGACCACCATCAAGGCATCCCGCATGAGAATGTAGGACATCCACCAAACGTCAGCGCCAAGTCTCAGTCCGCAACGACGCAATGTTCGTATGACATATGGACGCCCCAGGTGCAAGATCAGGGTCATCGTCCAGAGAGCAGGTAGGAAGGCGACAATCGTGCTGATCAGCCACGAGGACCCGCCTTGTATCAGAGCGTTGGTAATCGCAGTGGTAACATCTTCTGGTTTCATCGTTTTTTCCTCGCTTCTTAATGTATTCCCACTTGACATCTTCAAGTTTGATGCTATACCCTTCCTCAAGGGAGGCGGAAGAGCCAGAGGCTATTTTGATCCGTTTGAGGATACTGAAATGCTATTGAGCAGAGGTGGTTTCCGACGCCTCTGGACGTCCGCCGGTTCTCAGGGCGTAGATGGCCGCGATAGCCCCCATAATGGCGAGCAAGCCGACCGAAATGTAAGCGATGATAACCGCCCACTGCTGATTGGTATTGGTGACCAGACTCGGGCTAAAGGCGAAACTTCCCTGCGTGCCCAGCACGTATGGCACGAAGTATAAAGCTGCTCCGATTGCCAGCAGCACGGTCGTGATGCGGAATGCGCGCAGGTTGTGGTCGGGATCGCCCATCAGTTTTACCAGCAGGACACCAAACAATGCTACCGCCGCCAATCCTCCGGTAAGAGGCAATGGATCGGTGTTGACGACATCTGGGAAGAAGAACATAAAGCTCATAATGACGCCAGAGACGATCAGCAGGTCGCGCAGAGCCACGTAGATGAGCCAGAGGAGATCAGCGCCCAGGCGCAGCGTAAAACGATCAATCATATCCAGAATGTAGGGACGGCCCAGGTGCAACCCCAGTATGGCAAGCCAGATAATTGGCAAAGCGGCAGCAAGCGTTCCCTCTAAGAACTGTTCGCCTCCCGCGTTGATGCCATTCACAATGGCTGTGGTAAGATCTTGTGGTGACATTTTCCTTCTCCTTCACTTAAATCTATGAACGACCTGCTCCTGTGCCTGCCTTGATCTTCTCAGGATTGATGATATGCACGGTGGGGCAGAGATAGGCCAGATCGCAACGTAGACAGCGGCTTGCCTCCCGCCGCGCCTGCTCTTCGGTGAAGCCTTTCGCGAACTCGATTGAGCGTTCGCGAGCTGCATCGCCTACCTCCAGCGGCATGATCTCGCGAGGCAGCGGACTGAGATCCAGCGTGATGGTGCCATTGGGCGGTAATTGGGAATGGGTCTCGAACTCGTCATCGGGCATCTCCATTACGCTGCGCGGCGAGAGTCCCCGCAGGTAAGCGTGAATTGAGCGCGCCGCCAATCTGCCGTGCTCGGCAGCATGAATGATTGTTTTCGGTCCATAAGTGACATCGCCTGCCGCAAAGATGCCGGTCGCACCCGTTGCCAGCGTCTCTTTGTTGACTAGCAGGCCGCCCCAGGGGGCGATTTCAACGCTGGTGCCTTCGGGCAAGAACGAGGGATCGGGCGCCTCTCCAATGGCGACGATCATCATGGAGATTGGCATATCAAATTCTGAGTCAGGCACCGGCACCGGACGGCGGCGCCCCTTCTCATCGGGCTCGTCCAGTGTCATCCGTTGACAGCGGATCGTCTGTAAATGCCCTTCCGAGCCCAGAGCCAGGATCGGCGCGGTCAGTTCGTGCAATTGTATGCCTTCGGCGAGAGCCGCTCGTATTTCCTCATGCTGTGCGGGCATTTCGGCTCGCGTGCGGCGATAGAGGATATGAACGCTCTTTGCTCCCGCCCGCAGAGCTGAGCGGGCTGCATCCATCGCGGTGCTGCCACCGCCGATAACCGCGATATCTCCGGTTATCCTGGTGCTGGGGTCCAGGTTGAAGCTTTTCAGAAATGTAGTAGCGGGAATAACTTCAAGGTATGAGAGCTCACCTGGAATGCTGAGGCGCTGGCTCTTCTGCGCACCCACCGCCAGCAATACGGCATCGTGCTTCTCTCGCAGATCGTCCAGGCTAACATCTCGCCCTATGGCAGTATTGAGATGGATTTCAACGCCCAGTTCGCGAATGGCATCAATATCACGGTTGAGCTCAGTACGTGGAAGACGGTAATCTGGAATGCCGACGGCCATCATGCCGCCCGCGACTGGCATGGCATCGAAGACACTTACTTTGTAGCCGCGCCGGGCCAGGTAATAGGCCGCGCTCAGTCCAGTAGGACCGGCCCCGACGATGGCAACCGTTTCGGCATAGTGATGCCTGGGTGCGGGGAGATTGCGTTTCATCGCGCCGCCATGATCGGTAGCGAATCGCTTCAGATCGCGAATAGCGATGGGCTCGTCAAACTCTCCACGGCGACAGACGTCTTCACAGGGTGCTGTACAGACTCGCCCGCAGATGCTGGGGAAGGGATTTGGCTCTGACGCGACTCTGAGGGCCTCGTCGTAGCGTCCCTCCGCGATCAGGCTAACATAGAGACCAGCATTGGTCCCCACGGGGCAGGCTGCCTGGCAAGGGGCGCGTAAGTCTTCGGTACGTTCGCCCAGCCAGCTCCGCCAGCTTTGCCAGGTACTCTGGCGCTCGGCAACGTGCCATGCTCGCCCTTCGCTCCACGGGGTCTCGCCCGGCTCTTCGGGGTTGGCGCGTGTATAGGCATCAAGGGCATGCCAGCCTTCTTCTGAGGGAAGATAGGATACGGGACCACGATGCGCATACACCGGTTGCTCCGCGCTGGTGATCGTGATGGCATTGGTGGGGCATTCCTGTGCGCAGACCTGGCAGCCAATACATCTGGCGACCTGGACGGGGGTGAGCATCATCCAGGAACGCTCAGCCCAGACGCCGGGAATGGGGCTCTGCCGCTCATTTGCTCCGGCGATCTCGCCTGCCCCTGAGGGGCGTGTCATATCCAGACAGCGCACGGGACAGAGATCCATACAGATGCCACAATTGATACATGTCTGTTCATTGACCTGAAACCGATAGGCCATGTTGACCTCCTATCAGGAATATATCCGGCTCCTCCACAGCCTTTCAGTTCACTGGCTCTCTCACCGGATACGCTAGCTTTACTATGCTGGTAGCGTAAACGCAAAACATCACAGCAGCATCACGAGGAGGATGGAAAGTATCACATTCCGGTTACACCTCAGAAAATGCCTTGATATGCGGTAGTGATGGGTATTCTGTAAGTGTTTACACGAAAAGAAAGCATCCTCCATTAAATACAAAAACAGCCAATACAATGCTGAACAACATGATAAAATGGAGAGTAGCTTCGATTACAAAGTTGATAGCATATCAAACGCAGCAACCATAGCAGTATGCGCGCTACTCTGTTTTCTGGCTCAGGAAAAGACCCCTCTCGAAGCCGGCAAGGAGGCTTGTATGGATGGACTTATTCAGTTGTTTGATCGCATATTCGTATATCCCACGTTAAGTATATTTATCACTTTTTATCAGCATGTAAACAATTTTGCGCTGGCGCTTCTTTTATTCAGTAGTTTTATTTATATTCTTCTCACCTGGCCCTCGGCCTATATCGATGAATTTTTGCAGAGGAAAGAGCGTGAAGCTCGGGCTATGGCTGGGGAACTTGCCTGGGCGCTTTATCCCTGGAGATACCGCCCTATGAGCGTCCGCCGCTCGCTGATCCTTTCTTCTTCAGTAATCATCCTGTCTACACTGAAAATCTATCTAAACATCGGCCTCTATTTTTCTCTGGCGCTGCTGGGTGGTTCCTCGCTGGTGAGCCTGAATGGTATACTTTATCCCTTTGTACCTCACCTTTCGGCTCTGCCTGATTACACTTTGACCTTTCTAGGGGAGACAACTTCGCTAGTCCAGCGCAACTTCCTGCCCACATTCTTGCCCATTATGGCATTCTATAGCCTGGTTGACGCCTATTTAAGAGCAAATGTGATTGTCCGCGCCTTTGGTGGGAGAAACCGCTGGTCCACAATAGTCTCTCTTTCTGCCCGGACCTACCTTATGCAACTTGTGTTCGCATTGGTCCTCTGCTGGCTCCTGGCGTCTGGTATCTTCCTCATATTTGCAACCGAGGGCATTCTCCACATTCCAGTACGCATCTACATGCTCAAGCGCAGCAAGGTGTAGAGAACATGCTCGTGAGGAAGACAAAAAGGGAGGAGGGAGAGCGAAGGACAGGGGCAGATCCGCCGCCAGTTCCGCTTCACAGGCGGGACAAAGGGAGCGTAACGAAAAATGTTGAACCTTCTCCTTCTTCTGATTCGAAGGAGATGTGTCCTCCGTGTCGCTCGACCAGTTCCCGGCTGAGATAAAGCCCTAACCCCGTTCCACGGATGCCCGCCGCAGGCCCATTGTCGGCTCGCATAAAGCGCCCAAAGATGCGGGCGCGCTGTTCATAGGGAATGCCCATGCCGTGGTCGCGAATGCTCAAGCGAGTTTCATGTGTTTGCATTTCTTCGCTAAGCGTCACCTCAATTGGCCCTCCCTGAGGGCTATACTTAATCGCATTGCTGAGCAAGTTGGAGAGGACCTGCTCAATGCGCACCGCATCGGCCATCACCCAGAGATGTGCAGGGGCGATGTGCAGCGAGAATTGATGGCGGGTAGTCGTCGTTTGGAGCCGTTCGACGACCTGTCGGGTCAGAACCACCAGATCGGTAGGACGCAGATCTAAGAGGAACTGCCCTGACTGCATATACATCGCGCCGAACATATCTTCGGTGAGGTGCGCTAACTGCTGGGTCGCATGCTTCACTTCCCCAAGCTTGGCGATCTGCCACTCATCCAGGGGGTGGTTTTTCCCGCGCGCAGCCCGCCGGAGTAAGATATCCGCGCACCCTGCAATGATTGTTACCGGAGTCCGTAATTCATGCGTTACCAGGCTGATGAACTGATCTTTGAGCCTCTCAGCCTCTTTGAGCACGGAGACATCGTAATGGGCTATCAGCACGACTCGTTCTGTTGGGGCCAGCACCGCCGTCATCTCCTGTGGCAGACGAGCGAACAAATGAAGATTCTCCAGCGGGATCGTATCCAGCAAGGTCGGCAGATGGGTTCCATTGGGCTGACGAATCACGACCTGAGCATGGAGAACGGGCTCGCCGGTGAGCATGGCGCGGTAAACTGGCGAATCTGCCGCTGTGAGATCCTTCCCACTCGCAGTGAGGAAATGGACGCCGTGCTTGCTCACAAACTCCTCCCGGCTCACGCCCGGCGGCCACTTTGCGCCCCAAAGGGTAGTCGCGGCCTCATTGGCCATCAGTAAACGCAGTTGCGGCCCCTGTAACATGCATATCCCGGTGGAAATGCGATCCAGGATCAGTTGGAGGATCTGTAAGCGGGCATTGTTCTCTGCTTGCACCTCCTGTGCCAGGTGTTGTATGTGTCGCTGCTCGGTCATATCGCGCACTGCCCCCATCACATGCAGCCTGTGCTCAACCAGGATAGGTCGCAGATGCACCCCGATAGGTATTTCACAACCATTTTTGCATCGACCAACCAGATCGCGTCCGAGGCTCATAGGACGGGGACGCGCCGCTCGAAGATACCGCTCGAAATGGATAGCATGCAAGCCCTGCAGCCGCTCGGGTAGCAGGAGTGCCAGAGGCTGGCCAACCAGTTCGTGCTGGCCATACCCAAAAAGCGCCTCCATCTGTGCATTTACCTGAATGATCGTGCCCGCCGCATCAACGACGATCAAAGCGTCCGGTGCAAGATCAAGCAAGGTTACTAGCATATCTTGCGTTACTGAAGGCAATGCTTCCTGTTTCGCCGAAGACACGTCAGTAGAGTGAAAATTCATGGCTGCAACTCCCTGAGAGGCAAGGTAAACCAGAACGTCGAACCCTCGCCAGGCACACTTTCAACCCCTATCTGTCCCCTGTGCAGCCGGATCAGCTCTCGGCACAGATAGAGGCCAAGCCCTAATCTATTCCCGCCTGGACATTGAGACCCGGTCAGGCCAGAGGCCGACTGAAGCAGCTTCCAGATGGAAACCTGTTGTTCGCAAGAAAGGCCAGGGCCGGTATCCTTGACCCACACGCGCGCAACCTTCTCCTCCAGGGAAATACCAACGATGATGGGAGGACGCTCAGCAGCAGCATGTAGCGCGTTTTTTATATATTGTGTGATGACCTGTCCGATACGGACTTCATCGACCATAACAGGAATGTCGGAGGGCTCACAGGTTTCACAGAAAAGCGTGCATGGCGGCATGATCGTTTGCAGATCATCGACAGCAGCGCTCACAACTTGCACCAGATTGCGAGGTTCCAACGATATACACAGTCCTGCTGCCTGAAGCGCGCTGACGTCCAGGAGATTCTCAATCAGATGGTTCTCGACATTAGCTTGCCGTAAAGCTTGCTCGTTCCATCGCTTGAGCCGTTGCAGCAAGAGCTTCTCTTTCTCCGCGAGCGAGTTCTCGTGGGCTGCCAGCCAGCGCCGCAGGTGTCGCTCGCTGAGCTGCAAATTCCCCTTCAGAGCCGTTAAAGGCGTGCGCAATTCATGACCGATCTGGCAAAAAAACTCCCGTAGTTGCTCATTTGCCTGAGAACGGGCTTCTTCAGCCTGTTTAAGTGCAGTAATCTCCCAGGCGACCCCAAGGAGACGAATAGGATTGCCTTGCTGATCATACAAGAACCTGCCATGATCGACAATCCAGTGAATAGTTCCATCTGGCCACACAAGGCGATATTCGATCTTATGTGGCGTTTTCATGTGATGATGCTCGGCGAAAAGAAAGAGCACACGCTCCCTATCCTCTGGATGAATGAGAGAGCGAAAGAAGGTAAAATCCTCCTCAGCGTCAGGAGGGAGGCCCAGAAGCGCTTTGCATTCTTTGCTCCAGAAATGCTGCTTACGCACGATATCAAAATCATACATGCCAACGCCCGCTGCTTCCATAGCCATCTGGTAGCGATTCTGGTCAAAATGAGGCGTCGTTTGCGGGAGAGTTGATCCGTTGTTCGCGATCTTCGTCATCCATTGCAAAGCTAATAATAGGGTACTCCACCGCCACTTTCCCAGAAACATCACTCACCTCGTCGTTAGCATGTGTTTCATCCGTGCCCGTGAGGAGGAAATGGTTCGAGCCGACGACTCGAACCCACTTTCGTCTTCCAAATTGCCGTGATACAGTAATCTCGCCCGAGGACAGTAACGAACTACTAGTGTGGTTTCTTGAAAGGATATATAAATTTATCATGCTACTGTATATGTATGCATAGGAAGATGTCAAGCACAACAGCAAGTATCCCATAGGAAGATGTCAAGCACAACAACGAGAATGCGAGGAGGTTACAGGGCAGGGGCAAGCCCTGCCCCTACGGCCTACCAGGGGATGAACGATCCAGGCGTAATGGCGTCGTAGCGAGGATTTCAGCCATGCGTTGATGTACCTGCTGCTGCACTTTGTAGAGGATGCCTGAAGGATATTGCAGAACGCTTCCAGTTGGTGGGCTAAGATAGGAGCCAATTAATGCCGGAGGGGGAAGCGTTTCTTTCAATCAACGTCCCCCTCCGGCATCAGTCCTCCTCACTGAAGGCTTCGATCCACTTGGTGGGTTCATCCCTTAGGATCATTTCAGTTATTCGCCGCCTAAAGCCTTGCGCAAGCTCTTTGTTTGAGGAGGAATTCAAGCTAGCAGCTACTGGTGTTTGCACTCAGGAGGAGCCACGGGTCATTATCCCAGGGCCCTGTGATGTTAGGGTTCCGGGAGTTCGGGGACATGCAGAAGCTAATGCCGTGGTTGCCGGTTTGAAACTGGTTCAACCAGCCACGGAAATCGCCGTTGTTGATATAGGAACGCACAGTTGGAATCAAGACAGGCACGTACGTGTTGCTGCCAGGAAACGTGTTCATCTGGACGTCTCCACTGTAGTCTAGCCCACTGTAGAGACAGATATTGTCCGCAGGGCAGGCGATGTGATTCGTGTCTGATGCAGTGGCGAGCTTCAGGATTGCTCCCGACGTTGAGGCAGCACTAGCGGGGGTAGCTGTTGGGATCAACAGAAGCGCGAGTGCCGTCACCACGACGAATGCCATCCAGGCGGCGCGGGCTCGTGACGCGAAGGGCCGAAGCATGCGAGAACGAAACAGGGATTTCATGGTTCGTGTTCCTTTCTTGAGAAAACACTTAAAGAGATTCCACACAGGGTTCATTCATGTCTGGGATTACTGTTTTTTCTTGATGAAGAACGAGAGCTTCAGCATCATGTGGACTGTTAGAATTGGCTTCCTCTTTCCTCCTTTCTCAGAAGATGCGATGTGACTTTTTTTCGTCATCCATCGATTACAGTATAGAAGAAGGTGTGCCACATTTAACGTAGCATTTGAGTGCATTTGAAGCGTGTTTCAGAAAGAAGAATGAGAAGATGACCCAAACGAACATCGAGATTGGCTCCTTTGGTTCCCTCCTCAAAGCCTTTCGCCAGCGTCAGCGCCTCACACAACAGCACCTTGCCCAATCCCTGGGGATGAACCGCAACGCTATTGGTCGCTGGGAGCAAGGGGACTTCCTCCCGGCGAGTAAAACGATAGTGATTGAGCTCGCCCGCTCCCTACGCTTAAACGAGCACGAGACCCACCAGTTGCTGGAGGCCAGCCTCACGGCGCTCTCCCCATACTGGTACGTGCCTTTTCCGCGCAACCCGTTCTTCACCGGACGCGAAGAGATATTGGAGGCACTGCACGCTCAACTGGGAAGCCATCAGGTCGTCGCCCTGACCCAATCATATGCCTTGCATGGGCTCGGTGGCATTGGCAAAACCCAGATTGCACTAGAGTACGCTTATCAGCATGCCCTGGACTACCATGCTGTCTTCTGGATCGGAGCCGAAACGGAGGAGCAACTGATCTCCAGCCTGCTGCACATTGCCGAAGTGCTTCAGTTACCTGAGCGCAACAACAAGGAGCAGTTGCAAGTGATCGCAGCCGTTCAGCACTGGCTCTCGACTCATAGCCAGTGGCTTGTGATCTTCGATAACGTCGAAGACCTGGATCTGGTACCGCGTTTTCTGCCAGCAGTGCGCTCAGGAGCGATCCTCATCACGACGCGTAGCCAGACGTTGGGGACACTCGCGCAAGGTGTAGACCTGTTGCCGATGGAACAGGAGGAAGGGATGCTGTTTCTGTTGCGCCGTGCCAAAGTTTTAGCGCCAGCAGCGACTCGTGAAGAGGTGCAACGGCTTGCCATGCAGATGCCCGCTCAGTATGCCGCTGTGGCAGAACTGGTCAACGCTCTGGGAGGCTTGCCCCTGGCCCTCGATCAGGCGGGAGCCTACCTGGAGGAGACACGGTGTGGGGTGCCAGCCTACCTTGATCTCTTCCGCAGCAGAAGAGCAGCCCTGCTCCAGCAGCGAGGCGAAGGGGTACGCGATCACCCAGCCTCAGTCTCTACCACCTTTGCGTTAGCTATTGCGGCCACGACCGAGCGCCACCGAGCAGTAGGAGATCTTTTGCGAGTCTGCGCGCTGCTCCAGCCAGATGCCATTCCTGAAGAACTCTTTCGCCAGGGAGCTGAGCATCTGGGTCCTGAGTTGGCAGCCGTCTGTCGCGATGAACTGGAGTGGAACCGGCTGCTTGCCGTGGCCCGTTCCTATTCACTACTGCAACGACAACCAGAAGAGCGGACGCTCTCGTTGCATCGGCTAATACAAGCGGTTCTATTGGATACTATGATGGAAGGCGAGCAGAAGCAGTGGATGTGGAAGATTCTTGCTGCGCTTGATGCCGTATTTCCTGAAGTGCTGGCTGACACCGAATATGCTACCCGGAAACAGGGAGAGCGCTTGCTTTCGCACATCCTTGCGTGCCTGGAGCGGATCGGGACCACTGGCAACTCCCTCACTGTCGCGTCCTTAGCCCTCAAAGCAGCCTGGTATTTGGACGCGCGCGGACAGTACGCAGAAGCTGAATTGCTTTTGCTGAGAGCATTGCATGTGCGGGAGCAAGTACTAGGTTCTGACCACCTTCAGGTAGCTTCCTTGCTCAATTCCCTGGCAGACTTCCTTCGTGAGCGGGGTAGGTATGAGGAGGCCGAGGCGCTCTTTCAACAGGCCTTATGCATCCAGGAGCAGCAGTTGGGCGAGGCGCATCCTCACGTAGCCTCTTCGCTCAACAATTTGGCGATCCTTTGCCGTGAGCGGGGCAGGTACGAGAAGGCTGAACCACTCTTTCAACGGGCCTTGCGTATCTGGGAGCAGCAGCTCGGCCCTGATCATCCCCGTGTGGCCGCATCTCTCAATGGACTGGCAAATCTCTTCAACGAGCAGGGCCGGTATGAGGAAGCCGGAGCGCTCTATCAGCGGGCCTTACACATCCGGGAGCAGCAGTTGGGCGAGGCGCATCCCCACGTAGCCACATCTCTTAATGGACTGGCAGTTATCTACTATAAGCAGGGCAGATACGAGGAAGCAGAACCACTTTTTCAACGGGCCTTGCGTATTTGGGAGCAGCAGTTGGGCGAGGCACATCCCCATGTGGCTTATGCCCTCACCAATCTAGCAGACCTCTACTGTGAACAAGGGAAGTATGAGGAGGCCGAATTGCTTTTTCGGCGAGCTTTGCTCATACGAGAGCAACGACTCGGACCGGAGCATCCAGAAACGGCAGAAACGCTCCATAAATTCGCTGAACTCCAAGCGAGGCAGGGAAACTACCGGGAAGCGCTTTCTCTCTCCCGCCGGGCACTCACTATCCGCGAACAATCACTTGGACCGGAGCATCCTGATGTGGCCATTTCACTCAATGGGCTAGCAACCCTCTTCCGAGACCAGGGCAAGTACGCAGAGGCCGAAGCGCTCTATCAGCGGGCCTTGCATATCCAGGAGCAGCGGTTAGAGCAGCGCCACCCGATGACGGCGCAAACGCACCATAATCTGGCCCTGTTGTATCAACAACAGGGCAACAGGGGCGAGGCAGCCCCTCTGGCGCAGCGTGCGCTCTCGATCCGTTCGCAAGTGCTAGGAGATGCTCATCCTCACACGATCATGACACGCGCGCTCTTGACGCGCCTTGGGCAAGAGTGCTCCGACGAACAGGCTTTTTCTCTTCTTCATAACGTCTTCTCTCGTTCTCGCATTGAAAACGATGAGCTTCGACCGTTTCTTGATGCTTGTTGTGAACTCCACCCACACGCCTGGTGCCGCGCTGCCGATCTCTGGGGAACCTATGAACGCTGGGTACGACAGCATCAGGAACGCTTTCCCCTCTCGCGACACGCCTTTACTGCGCAGTTGAAAGCCCACGGCTGTCGTGCTGACCGTACCAATAGGGCACGGATATGGCGCGGGATCGCTCTCGTGAACAAGGAACCGTGACTCCCAGTGACAATCAGTGACGTTTTTGTAATGTACAATGCTGTAGTGTATAATAGAGGAGAAAAGATATCATTTGAATCAAACCTGCATTCAAACAACAGAAAAGCCAGGAATTCATTTTCTGATCGTTCGCATTCTGGTGTGCCTCTGCCGCTTCTGATCAGTGCGAACAAACATTTCATGTACAGAATAGCTTTGCATGGGAGCTGCTTGAACCTCACTTCAAGAAAGGGAAAATGAGTATGCAACAAGCATTTTCTTTCCGCCTAGAGCGTGTGTCCAGGAGAAACTCGCGTACACTTTTGATAGGAACACTGTTGGTGATGATACTGAGCTTCGGAACGTTTTCTGCTGCGCCAGCAGCCCATGCAGCATCACCATCGGTAGCAAAGCGCTGTGCGGTCGTGCTTGCCCCGCTTCAGCCAGGTGAACACACTTCGCGCGTCTTGTCCTCTCAGTGTGTCCAGGGGAATCAATCATTGGCGACTTCGCTTACCAATACTCTTCTAATAACTGTGTTTGTAGGTGCCAACTTTTCGGGCAATTCCATTCAGTTCCTTGGCGGCACTGGCCCCTGTGACCTTTCGGGATATCGTATCGACCAGATGCCAAGCGGCTTTAACAATGGCATTTCCTCGTATCTGGTGTTTCATAATTGTATCCACGTCCGTTCATTCGACGGACCTGATGAGACAGGTGCTTCCTTCCTCACCACTGGTAATGTTAGCGATCTCAGTCTAAACAGTACCGGTTTCAACAACCGGATAAATTCCATGCACCTCTTTTCTTAACTTCCGAATAAAACGGCCCTGTCAATGGGTCACCTGGCAATGGTGGAACCGTTCCACATGCAGACGCTCGCTATCTGGGCGCTGCAGATGGGTCCTGAGCATCCCCAGGTGTAGCTACGACTTCGGCAGATTGGCTCCTGGCCTTGCGTCTGAATAGCTTCTTCCCCGTTAGATCCTGGATCAGGGCAATGTTAGCCACGATGATGGTCAGGAAGAAGAGCGGGAGCAACGCATCCAGGTCAACGCCTTCGTTAAAGGGGGTACCGGGGTCAAAGGTCGGGATGACCCAGCCACCCATCCAGAAGTGGAAATTGATATTCTGGAACGCTCCCATCGCGGCGGCGGCGATGGTGGCAATGCAATAGATCACGCCCAGACGATGCTGCGGCTCCCCTGGCATGCGCGGCCCGCTCAAAAGCAGAACGGCGCTACCGATCAAGACAAGCCCGATCATGATTTCTGTCCACTCGATGGCATAGCCCCAGAAGATACTACTGGGAATGATGGCATGCTGCAAAATCGAGACATACCAACCGTTGGGGTTATCAACAATGCCCTTATTGAGGATGTCGGCAAGCCCCTGGGGAAATTGTCCCGAGAACAGCTTGTTGCCCCCCGACATAAACCATTCCCAGCCGATAATGCCCTGGATTGCCGCTAATAAGTACCGCGCAGTTCGATGTAGCATGATTGTTACCTCTTTATGATGATCCTATCATTGATAGCAATGCTATCATTACCTTCATCTCATTCAGCAACTAACTTAAAGTGCGCAGATCACAGGCGTGGCACAAATCGTATGAGGAAATATCACGAATACGTCACAGCCCGACTTGTAGGGGCAGCCCTCGCGGCTGCCCTGTGGGGTCCTGGGTCTTCCAGACACCCAGTGCCGTTACCCTGTGGGGTCCTGGGTCTTCCAGGGCAACCGCGAGGGTTGCCCCCTACCCTTCGTCGGACATGGAGGGGAGAGTGATAAAGAAGGTGGTGCCCTGGTTTTCGGCAGACTCGAACCAGATGCGACCGCCGTGGCGCTCGACCAGTTCGCGGCAGAGATACAGTCCCAGTCCTGTGCCACCAATGCCAAGTTCACGCGCGTTTTCTGCTCGCACAAAGCGACCAAAGACTCTTGCCTGCTGATCGGCGGGAATACCAATGCCGTGATCTTTGACGCTGATCAGAGCGTCGGAGGTCTCGGGATCGCGACTAATGCTGATATCGATCAGACCACCCTGCGGGCTATACTTCATGGCATTGTTAAGCACATTGTGCAATACCTGCTCGATACGGCGCGGATCGACCTCCACCACCAAATGCGCTAAATCAGAGTGGAGGGCGAGCGTGTGCCGCTCCGTCGTGATCTGAAGACGCGCGACGACGCGTTGCAGCAACGCCACCATATCCTCCGGCTCGATATAGAGTTCGAGCCGTCCCCCCTGCAAGCGCGTGACATCGAGCAGATCCTCGATCAGTTCGACCATGCGTAGTGTTGCCTGATCGATACCTTGCAGTGCCTCCATCTGCCAATCCGCGAGATCCGCCCCCTTGCCACGCGCGGTCTGGACGAGTAACATCTGGGCAAAGCCTTTTAAAATAGCGAGCGGGGTGCGCAGTTCGTGCGCGGCAATGCCGATAAAATCATCTTTGAGCCGTTCAGCTTCTTTGAGCGCGGTGACGTCCTGATGAACGAGCAGCGCGGCTGGCTCCGCTTCATGAGTCCCTCCCGTTGCGTCTGAGGGAACCAGGTTCAATTCGCTAGCATCAAGAGCGACGGCGTTGACCAGCACCGGTACGGTTGTGCCATCAGCATAACGGATGATCTCCTGAGAGTGACGCACCGTCTCGCCATGACGCACCGCTCGCAAGGTGATGTACTCTTCTGGCGTTAGCACACGCCCATCAATCTTTAGCAGACGAATACCATTTCTCTTGAGAAAGTCAGCCATCGCTTCCCCCACCTGCCATGCTGCCCCCCATAATGCGGTCGCAGCATGATTGGCGAGCACCAGGCGGGCATCCTGCCCACGCACGAGATAGACGCTGCTGGGCAGTTCGTCGAGCAGCATCTGGAGCAGGGCGCGACGAGCTTCGGTTTCTGCATAAAGATGCCGCTCCTTTAATATGCGACGAACCTCTGTGACATCATGGCAGGCAACAACGGCCCTGGTGGTGGAATCCTGATCGTTGGCAGCGTCTCCGTGACCGAACTTGAGCGGGCTGGACAGCGTTTTGGGCGCATGGAGCGGCGAGGCACTGACGATGAACTGACGCATCTCCCTGTTCCCATCGACCACCTGCACTTCCGCGTTTTGCTTCTCTTCTTCTTTAAGCGCGTGTTGCGCTGGCTGATACAGCAGTGCGTCGATGGCGCGTTCTCCTTCAGGAGATTCTTGAAGCCGCTCACGCAACTGGCGCGCGGCGGCGTTTTCCCGCAGGATATCGCCTCGGTTATTGACCAGGGTGACGCCATCGGCAATGCTGTCGAAGATGGCGTTCAGTTCCTGGGCACGCATCTGCGAGAGACGGTACAGGCGGGCATTCTCCAGCGCCACCGATGCCTGGGTTGCCAGCCCGGTCAGCAGCGCCTTGTCCTCTTCTGTAAAACATCCTGGCTCGGTGTGCCCCAGCAGCAGCCCTCCACGCACTTCCTGCTCGCGGTTTAACACGGGCACGCCCAGAAAGCTGCGAATGATCGGATGCCCGCGCGGCACCCCCATCGAACGCAGCTCCTCTTTAGGCAGGGAGCCATGCGAATAGGCAAAAGCTCGCTCCCGAGCGGAATCGCGTGGCTCGGTTGCTGACGCGTGCGGCTCTGCATGATTGGCAACGCCAACTTCCCCAGGCTTATACATATGTGCTATGGCATCGTCCACCAGCACCGGTACACCATAACGGAAAATAGGTGCAAGCAATCCTTCGCCCCCAAGAGGCATACGCCGGAAAAGCTCTTCCTGCTCCTTGCTTACCCCCACCACCGCTGCCAGGTGGAACAGATTGCCCTCCGACGGCACGAGTGGCTTGCCCTCGTCATCTATGGGTCGCAGCGTGAAGGTGGCAAAGGATGCGCTGGTCAACTCGCACGCCGTCTCCGCTATCATGTGTAAGAGGCGCACCTCGTCCAGCTCGCTCATTAGCGCGGTGCCAATCCGATTTAAGGCTGCAAACCGCTCCGCCGTTGACGATTGCTTACTGATCTCATGCTGCGTCATGCATGTTCTCCTGAATGCTGGTTGTAGGAATAGGGCAACCACATCGCGACTGGGCAACCGCCAGGGCTTGTCCCTACCTGACCCCTGTCGTCCCTTCCGGCGCAGGGCAACCGCAAGGCTTGCCCCTACAGGGTTCCTGGACTGTGATGTGTTTGTGATGTCTCCGCCGATTATGTGCTTTCTCTGTGAGCATCACCATTTTATAATAGATCACATATACATATCTGTACAAGGGGTCTTGAGTCGAACATGGAATATCAGCACGCTCATCACACCAACAATATAGCGGGAAATATGATGGAGTCATACGACGGTCAGATACATCGCTTTCCGTCAGCAGTGGTTGCGGCACTGCTGGATCTGGCACGGATGGCGCAGCAGACTAGCGCCGCTGTGCTGGAAGTGCCTGGCTCCAGCGCGCTACGGCTGCTAGAGCGGCTCGCGGTTCTCTGTAACGCTCATCAAGGTGCGATCCTCCTGACCACGCAATACCTGGCAAGGCAATCTGCCACCGAGACGCTTTCGCTGAAGAAGGTATTCCGCCCCTTTGCCCTGCTGGGTATGAGCGAGGAAGAGGCTTTGCTGCAGCTTCCCCTGTTCCCTCTGGAAGGTGCTGCTGTTCAAATCGCTCCAGGAAACCCTTGCTGGGTAACGTGTAAATTACCCGTATCGGTCCCGCTCGCTGCTGAACAGGCCTCTCCATCACCCGATGATATCACTGGGCCGCCCCCGCTTACCACAATGCCATATCACGCCCTTCTCTTGCTGGGCAGCAATGAAAAAGGGGAGCGGGATGGCTCCGTTTTCGCTGAAAAAGCGCAGGCTCTGCTTCCCCCCGTTCTGGACGCAGCCGGCTCGGTCGTTCTGAATACGCTACTCACCGAGCGCGTTCATGAACTAGAAATTATGACGGACCGCAAGGCGCTGCGTGAGATGGAACTGCTCAAAGCTGAGCTGCTCGGCACGGTCAGTCATGAGTTACGCAGCCCCCTGGCTTCAGTGAAAGGCTATGCCGCGACACTATTGCGCCACGAACGGCGCATCTCGCGCGAGGAGCGACACGAGTTCTTACTGGCAATCAATGAGGCCAGCGACCGCCTGGAAGTGGTGATTAATCGCCTGCTGGAGATGTCTCAGTTGGAGACCGGCTCGATTGCTATCACCTATTCTCAGGTGAACCTGCTGCACCTGGCCCACGAAGCCATCATTGCCATTGAGCAGCGTCTCGCCGACCCTGCTCACCAGGAACGCACATCGACCGCGCAAGAGCGTTTTCGCTTCCCCATTCGCGTAGAAGATGGCAACGGCCAGCCCACCAGGACTGAGCCGATCATCCAGGCCGACCGGTCACGCCTGCGCGAGGTGCTTGACAACCTGCTGGAAAATGCCATTAACTACTCACCAGATGGCGGCGCTGTCGAGATTGTGATCCGCCCGCTCGTTGACCCCACCGCGAGGATAGATGAGCATGAAGCTGGAGCTAACGAGCGCACTATACAGCCAGCCGCACAACGAATGACGGAGATCTGTGTGCATGACAATGGCATTGGTATTCCTCCTGGGCAGCTTAGATTGATCTTTGACCGCTTCCATCGCGTGGATACACGGCTCACCCGTGAAGTGAACGGGCTGGGGCTGGGACTGACGATCTGCAAACGCATTATCGAAATGCATGGCGGTATCATCTGGGCGGAGAGCGACCTGGGCAAGGGCAGCACCTTCCATGTCCGGCTGCCAATGCACCCTGACGCGTGATGATTGATGGTAATTCTGGCTATATGAAAAGGATTGTTGCTTATGCCTGCGAAAAAAACGACGATACTGACTGCCGATGACGACCCGCAATTGCTGCGACTGGTGGCGCGCAACCTGCAACTTGAGGGCTACGAGGTGATTACCGCCAGCGATGGCAAGCAAGCCTTCGAACTGATCGAGACCCATCAGCCCGACCTGGTGCTGCTTGATGTGATGATGCCTCGCATGGACGGCTTTACCGTCTGCCATCGCGTGCGCGAGTTCTCTCCCGTCCCCATCATCATCATCACTGCTCGCGGACAGGACCAGGACAAGGTGCGTGGGCTTGATCTGGGCGCGGACGATTACCTAACCAAGCCTTTTAGCATCGATGAGCTGCTGGCGCGCGTGCGGGCCGTGCTGCGTCGTGCGCAGTTTACCTCCCATGAGCAATCCCAGGCCCTGCGCACGACCGCCACCGTGGGCGAACTGACGGTGGATTACTCCCAACACCTGGTGACGATGAAGGGGCAGGAGGTCACATTGACGCCAACGGAGTACCGCATTCTCGCCTATCTCGCGCAGAACGTTGGGCGCGTGGTGACGCAAGACCTGCTGCTGGAGCACGTCTGGGGCGGCGAGTACGTAGGCGAAGGCCACATGCTCCAGGTCAATATCAACCGGCTGCGACGCAAAATCGAGCCAGACCACACCCACCCGCGCTACATCCTCACCAAAGTCGGCATCGGCTACCTGCTCGCCGCTCAACCCGCCACGTCTTAAAAGGGAATCATAAATGCCTCCTTACCGCTTCAACAAACTCAATCGTGCTGGCATTGCCTCCCTGGTCGATTGTCAGCATCTTCCCTTCACCGTAGGTCTGCTTGATGGCCTGTTCCAGGCGGCGAGTTGCATCGGCGTAGCCCAGGTAGCGCAACATCATGGCGGCGGTCAGCATCATAGCGGTGGGATTGATGATGCCCTTACCGGCGAGGTCGGGCGCGGAACCATGCACCGGCTCGAAATACGCGTAATCCTCGCCATAGCAGGCGCTTGGGCAGAGGCCGAGGCCGCCGATGGTGCCGCTGGCAACGTCTGCCAGGATGTCGCCATGCTCGTTGGAAAGCACGACAACATCGAGCGTCTCCGGCGCAGCAACCATGCGACGGCCCAGATCGTCAATGAGATATTCCTGATAGCTCAAGCTGGGGTACTGGCTGACGGTATCCCGCACCAGCGTGCGAAAACGCCCATCGGTACGCGGCATGATCGAGTACTTCGCGCCGAGAGTGACGCGACCGGGATAGCCTTCGGCCTGGCGCTGCAATGCCAGTTCGCAGGCAGCCTGAGCCAGGCGCTGCATCTGCTCATCGGTCACAACGCGTAAAGCATACGTTCCCGCCTTGTCAACGGGAGGAGCCTGCCACCACGTCGCGCTGCTGGCAAGGCTCGCCAGTTCCACAATATCGCCCTCGCGCGGCGGGTACATGCCCTCCAGGTTGTCGCGGGCGATGACATAATCGATGCGCTCTGGATGCGCCATCGGGCTGCGGTACCCAGGCGACCAGCGCACGGGCCGCACGTTGATATAGGTCTCCTTGTTCCAGCGCAGATACCACAAAATCGGCCTGCTCGGTCCTCCCGTCGCGCCAAAGAGGGTGCAATCGGCGGCATCGATGGCGGCCTGTACCTCTGCCGGAAACGGTTCGCCGTAACGCTCCTGCGCCTCGCGCCCGCCTGGCGTCTCCACAAAGCGAATAGCAGGCACCAGTTCGCGCAAGAGCGCCACCGTGGGGCGCATGGCCTCCGGTGCGGCATCATCGCCCCCAATCACGCACACATGGGGCGGCGATTGAAACATGCGATGATTCATTGCAACGTTCCTCCCTGTGCAATGACATAATTGATAATCCCGCCCGCAGCCACAATGCGCGCCACAAAGGGATTGAGCGGCTCTGCCTGGAAGCTGCGCTCCGTTGTCAGGTTGCGAATGACGCCCGTCTCCAGATCGACGCTGATCTCGTCGCCATCCGAGCTTGCCAGCACAGCATCCTCGCAGATCAGCACGGGCAGGCCGATATTGACGGCGTTGCGATAGAAAATGCGGGCAAAGCTGCGTGCGATGACTACCTGTACGCCACAGCCCGCAATCGCAATCGGAGCATGCTCGCGCGACGACCCGCAGCCGAAATTATGCCCCGCCATAATCACATCGCCCGCCTGCACCTGCTGCGGGAACTGTGGCAGGACTTCGCAGAGACAATGACGCGCCAGTTCCGTCCGGTCGGTCGTGATATTATAGCGCCCAGGAATGATCACATCGGTATTGACATTATCGCCAAGCATCCAGATACGGCTCATGGTAGTATTCTCCCTTCCCTTCTAAAGAAACGTGCGCGGGTCGGTGATATGACCGGTCAGCGCGGTCGCGGCAACTGTGGCGGGGCTACCGAGATAGATTTCAGCCGTCGGGTCGCCCATGCGTCCGGTGAAGTTGCGGTTCATCGTCGTGAGCGCGCGCTCTCCTGGGGCCAGCACGCCCATATGCCGACCAATGCAGGGACCGCAGCCAGGCGTCCCCACGGACGCACCCGCCTGGACGAATGTTTCCAGGTAGCCAAGCCTCATCGCCTCCAGATACACCTCGCGCGAAGCCGGAATCACCACCATGCGCAAGCTCGGATGAATCGTCCGCCCTTGCAGCAGCTTGGCAGCGATAGCCAGATCATCAAGCCGCCCATTGGTGCAGGTGCCAAGAAAGACCTGATCGATTTTGACATCTTCGACCTCTGTTACCGCCGCGACATTATTGACATCAGGCGGACAGGCGATGAGCGGCGGCAGCTTCGACACATCGATCTCTATGACGCGCTCGTATTGCGGGTTATGCGCGGCCAGCATGGGATATTCGCGCTCAGTTCGCCCCTTGAGCCATTCCTGCGTAATCGCATCGGGCGCAATCAGGCCAGCCTTTCCGCCCATCTCAATCGCCATATTGCAGAAGGTGAAGCGTTCGCTCACGGACATGCGCTCAACAACTTCCCCCGTGTACTCGATGGCGCGATAATTAGCTCCGTCCACGCCGACCTGGCGCACGATCTCCAGGGTCATATCTTTGGCATAGACGCCGAAGGGCAGCGTCCCGGTGAGATGCACATTGATCGTGGAGGGGACGCGAAACCAGGTGCGTCCGGTGGCATAGGCCACGGCTATATCGGTCGAACCCATGCCGGTGGCGAAGGCTCCCAGCGCGCCATAGGTGCAGGTATGACTGTCGCCGCCAACGATGATCGAGCCGGGGATCACAAAGCCGCGCTCCGGCATGACCTGGTGACAGATGCCCTCTTGCAAGACCGCTATCCCCTGCTCGCTCGCAAAACCGCGAATATCGCGATGCAGGGTCGCAGCGGCGATGGTAGCGGCGGGAATAATATGATCGAACACGATATGCGAGCGGTCGGCAGCGAAGACGCGCCCGTTAGTGTGCCGCGTCAGTTCGCGAAAAGCCTTGATTGCCAGTGGCGTCGAAGTATCATGGCTCATCACATGATCGACATCCACCACCACCGTCTCCCCCTCGTGAACCGCGCGACCCAGCTTGTAACTAAAAATCTCTTCCGTTAGCGTTCCCATGATTGGCTCCTTCTTTTAATGTTGGGGAACGCGATAAATCGCGCCGGACGCGATAAATCGGGTCCCTACGGAATTACGGCATGAATGGATGCATGCCACTCTCGCATAAAAGCATCGACCTCTTCCAGGTTGAGCGCGCCCCGCTCGGCTCTGGCCTTGAGCGCGCTGGTGAGATTGGCGATTTCCTCGTTGCTCAATCTGAACCCCAGGATGGCCGCGCGATGGGCGACGGCGTGGCGTCCGGTGAAACGAGAGCCGATATCGATCTGCCGCTCCAGGCCAAAATCGCCCGGATCGAGCGCCTCGTACGCGCGCGGATTTTGCAGGATGGCTCTGGTATGCACACCTGCTCTATGCGTAAAAGCGCCTGGAGCGGTGATCGGGATATTAAAGGGAATGGTCAGATTGAGGCACCGCGCCACGTACTGATCAAGCTCGACGAGACGGGTCAGGTCGTACGCTGCCAGTAGTTCGGGATGGTGCGAATAGAGTTGCGCCACCAGGCCGCTAAGCGAGGCGATGCCGTTGCGCTCACCAATGCCTAGCACGGTCACGTCAAGGCAATCCGCGCCACTCTCCAGCGCCGCGACGGTGTTAGCAATCGCACAACCGGTATCGTTATGCCCATGAAACTCAATGCCGACGTTGGGATAGCGTTCAGCGCAGAGGCGCACGAGGTGCTCCACCTGACGAGGAGTCGCGATGCCGACAGTATCCGGCAGCCCGATCCGCTGCACGCCTGCCTCCACCACCGCGTCAAAGACCGTTAGCAGGTCTACCAGATCGCTGCGAAAGGCATCCTCTGCCGAGAAACGCACGTACCGACCGGCGGCGCGAATAGAGCAGATCAGCGGAACCGCAGCGACGATGACCTGATCGATGTCGCGGCCATGACTATAGCTGCGCAGCTCGCTTGAGGTGCCATAGAAGAGATTCAGCCCATACACGGGCGTCGCCAGGGCAGCCTGCACGTCAGCCTCCATGCAGCGAACGTGCGCGACGATGCGAGCGCGCAAACCAGCTTTGCAAATGGCCTGTACGGCACCCTGCGTCTCCGGCGAAGCAATCGGCGAAGGCACCTCAATCAACTCCACGCCGATAGCGTCCAGCAGCCGCACGATGCTCAGGCGTTGCTCAAGGGTGAAGTAAGCGCCCACGAACTGCTCCCCCTCGCGCAATGTCGAATCAAGAATAGCTGGCGATCTCATGACCTATCTCCCTCTGCGCTGCAACGCCCATCAGTACATGTTCAAGCACATCGATAGCCTGGAGATACTCGCTAAGCTCGATATGCTCCTGAGGAGTGTGATCCAGGCGCGAGTCTCCTGGCCCATATGCAATGATGTTCGGTCCCCTACGCATCTCCGCTTGACTCCTCAAGGTTTCATGAGTATACTCTCCCTCAGGAGCGGTGAGAGCCGGTGCCAAAGCACGATCCGTTTGAGGATACTGAAATTGCGCATGTTGGAACCATACCGGACCCACGACATTCATATCC
This sequence comes from Ktedonobacteraceae bacterium, assembly GCA_035650355.1. Lineage (GTDB taxonomy): Bacteria > Chloroflexota > Ktedonobacteria > Ktedonobacterales > Ktedonobacteraceae > DASRHT01. The sequence goes on along the minus strand of DASRHT010000056.1, from coordinate 83,490 downwards.
GACGTACCCGTTTTATACTTGAAGCCTGGCTGCCCGCCGCTCGCTCGAATAGCGCCGATGAAGGCCCGCGCCAGTGGCGTTGTGCGCGTCGTCTGGAACGCGGCCTCTTCCCCCGAAAACATCAGGCGCAGGTCAAGCTCATCGGCCCAATCGCTTAGCTGCGTGCGTATCTCTACTATATCGCAATTTGGCGGCAACCGATAGCCGATCAATAGCCGCGTCTGCTCTTCAAGCCCATCCTGCACGCTATTGATGTTGCGTAAAGAAGGCGTAAGAGCCATAAAGCCTCTACTGTCCGCACCACTGGCATGACGCCGGTTCCATGCGTCGGCGTGTGTACGCACACGCTCCCAGAAGGTCGTCGCCACCTCGCAACTGAATGGCAGCGGACCGGCAGTGTGGGCCAGCGGACGCGTCACATGGCATTCGACCAGCAAGCGGCCCTTGTAGCCAATCGTCACAGCCTGGCTCCCACTCGGCTCGCCAATCACGCAGCCCACCGGCTGATACCGCGCCACCACCGCACGCGCGCCCCGCGACGTCGCCGCCTCCTCCTCGACCGCACCGATCACAATCACGGGCCGTTGCGTTGCCCCCGAATGAGCGATGCGAGCCGCCGCACAGATAAACGCTGCCAACGGCCCCTTAGCATCGACCGCGCCGCGCCCATACAGCTTGCCATCCTCGAACCTGATCGGAACATGGCCCCGCACGGTATCCATATGCCCCAGCAGAACCAACGGTTGCTCACTTGCATGGCTTTCCGTCGTGCTGGCAACAAAATTACCAGCCTCATCCACATATGCATGCAACCCCATCTGCTGCGCCTGCTCAACCAGATAATGCGCCAGCGCCCCCTCCTGACCGGAATAGCTCGGAATGGTCAGCATCCCATGCAGTAACGCGATCTCCCTGTTTTCTGTAGGGGCGGGGCTTGCCCCCGCCCTGCTGGGTAGCAGGCATGTACCCTGGGCGGGCGCATCTGGGATAGGGGAAACGGGCTGGGCAGGGGCAAGCCCTGCCCCTACACGCGCAGCCCCCTGCAATAGTTCCTCCACAACGTCAGGGGGCTGGGCAGGGGCAAGCCCTGCCCCTACACGCGCCCCCTCCTGCAATAGTTCCGCCACAACGTCCAGCACATGATCTAGCTGTTCCCGTTCGATCACTAACGGGGGCAGGAGGCGCAGGACGTTGGGACCGGCAGGCAGCGCGAGAATGCCGCGTTCACATAATGTCTCAAGATAAGGTTGGACGCGCCGCGTTAGTTCGATGCCGATCATCAGACCGCAACCACGCACCTCGCGAATGAGCGGCGATTGCAATGCGCGCAACCGCTCCAGAGCATACGCACCCAGTTCGGCGCTCCTCTGCGGCAACGCCTCTCTCTCGATAATGTCGAGCGTTGCCAGTGCAGCAGCGCAGGCCAGCGGATTGCCGCCAAAGGTGCTGCCATGCACGCCTTTGCTGATGCGCCCGCTCTCGGTCACGCGCGGCCCCAGGCAGATCGCCCCCATCGGTACGCCGCCGGCCAGCGATTTGGCGAGGCAGAGGATGTCAGGCGATAGATCATAATGGTTGCAGGCGAAGAGGCGACCGGTGCGCCCAAAGCCAGTCTGCACCTCATCGACAATCAGCAGCGCGCCCCGCTCGCGACACAGCCTCGCCAGCCCATGAATATAGTCATCCGTCGCGATATGCACACCGCCCTCGCCCTGCACCAGCTCGATCAGTACGGCAGCCGTCTCTTCAGTGATGGCATTTTCAGCCGCAGCCAGATTGTTGTAACGAATATGCGTCACCCCTGGCACCAGCGGCGCGAATGGCTCGCGATAATGCGGCTCCCACGTTGCTGAAAGCGCGCCCATGCTGCGTCCATGAAAGCCGCGCAACGTCGCCACAATCCCCGTCCGTCCCGTCACCAGACGAGCGAGCTTGAGCGCCCCCTCAATCGCCTCCGTCCCGCTATTGCACAGAAACACCCGATCAAGTCCCTCCGGCGTCAGACGGACGAGCCGTTCCAGCAAGTGAGCACGCGTATCGTTATAGAGAATTTCGGGGCACGTCACCAGCCGCAGCGCTTGAGCCGACAACGCAGCCGCTATCTCAGAACGTCCATGCCCGATATTAGCCACGCCATGCCCCGCCGCGCAATCAATATACGCTCGCCCCTCATCATCCCATAGCGTCGCCTTCGCCCCGCGCACAATCGCCACCGGGCGCTTGCTGTACACCCCGCTGGTGTAGGTATTCTCCAGATCTATGATGTTAGTCATGTGTCTTTCCTTTCTATATCAACGCAACCTTCGTCGTAACCCTCGTAGGGTCCCGCTTTAGCGCGACCGGCGCGATTTATCGCCTACCCACCCTTCGCAACCCTCAAATCTCGCCCTCAATGCCCAACCGTTACCAATATGGTTATCCCAAATTAAAATCATCATGCTATGATCCGCTCCATTCGCAATCAGCTCGTCCCCACGAAAATATCCCTGTTGCAAGCCATTTTGTCCACAATCAGCTCGCTTTCCATCTGGCCTCATGCCTACAAGCAGGACGGTGCAAGCCATTTTGTCCACAATCAGCTCGCTTTCCATCTGGCCTCATCCGTACAAGCAGGACGGTGCAAGCCACTCTGTCCACAATCAGCTCGCTTTCCCAAAATCACCCGTGTCGCTTTCTCTTCAAAATCATCCTGTACGACAAATGCAAATGCGGTGCTGAGCATCATCAGTTCGATGGTGAAACCGTGTTTTCTCGTGGGGAACGCGATAAATCGCGCCGGTCGCGCTAAAGCGGGACCCTACGAAATCTTACGCAATCACCGTTCCTTCCCCACTAAGAACCGCCGCCAGCGAGTCACAGCCGATATAGACGTGCGGGACGCCTCCACGCAGGGCTTCTTGCGCTCCTAGCAATTTCTTGCGCATGCGGCCCCGGGCGTAATCCATGTATTCAGCAAGCTGCTGTGCTGGAATGGTGCGAATGAGCGTGGCGGGATTGTGTGGATCGGCGAGCAGACCTGGCACGTTGGTCATAATTACCAGCGCGTCGGCTTGCAAGGCTGAGGCGACGGCAGCGGCGGCGCGGTCCCCATCGACGTTGAGGCGCTCGCCCTCGTAGCTCAAGGCCAGTGGGGCAATCACGGGAGTATAGCCCATATCGAGCAATTGCCTTAAAAGTTCGCCATTGACCTGCTCAACCTGGCCGGTATAGTCATCGCGCAAGATCTGCGTGCGACCATCCGGCGTTACCGAGCGCACAATGGCCTTGCGTCGTCCCACCAGCAAGCGCCCATCCACACCAGCGAGGCCAAGTGCGTTGACCCCCTGCTGCTGCAAAAGCGCCACCAGTTCGGTGTTGATCTGCCCCGCCGTCGCCATCGCGAAGATGCGCAAGGTCTCGCTATCGGTGTAGCGACTGGTCATACCCGTCGGCGAAGTAATCGTGCGCACGGCATGCCCCATCTGCTCAGAGAGCGTATTGGTGAGGTCGGAGCCGCCATGCAGCAACACGATCTGTTGCCCTTGCGCTCTATAGCGGGCAATCTCGCGTACAATGTTCGATGTGGCGATGCCAGCTCCGCCGCCAATCTTTACAACAAGCGTCATCGTCTGCTCCTTTTAGATGGGATGCAGGCCAGGGAAGCTCAATCCAAGCGTCTCATCCCAGCCATACATGCTATTGAGTGCCTGCACGCCGTTGCCTGCCGCGCCCTTCATCAGGTTATCCAGAGCCGCCATCACCACCACGCGTCGCTGCTCGCCGTCGTATTCAAAGCCGATATCGCAGAAATTGCTGCCCGCCAGGATCTTTGGCTCAGGATAGCGATAGATGCCACTGCGCTCTTTGACCAGGCGGATAAACGGTTCGCGCTGATAGGCTGCGCGATAGATGCGCCAGAGCATGCGTTCATCCAGGCTTTCGCGCACAAAGACATGAGCCGTGATCAGCACGCCGCGCACCAGTTCAATGGCCGTGGCGGAGAAGGCGACGGGCTGCTGAAGCTCGCCACCGGAGATAGTGCCAAGCTCCTGAATCAGTTCGGCGCTGTGACGATGGCCGGTTGGCTGAAATGAGCGCACGGCCCCGCTTCTATCGGGATGATGGCTGCCAGCCCCCGGCGTTGCTCCAGCAGCCGAAGAGCCGACTTTGGCTTCTACGACGAGCGGGATGGCGATGTTGACGATGCCGCTGCGATAGAGGGGAGCCAGCCCCAGAATAGCGGCGGTCGCCATGCAGCCAGTGCCACTGACAAACGTCGCGTCCGGCAGTTCCTCACGATGCAGTTCGGGCAGGCCATAGACCGCCTCTGCCAGTAGGTCCGGCCTGTTGTGGGGCGCACCGTACCAGCGTTGATAGAGCGCGGCGGAACGCAAGCGGAAGTCAGCCGAAAGATCGATCACGCGTGTGGCAATGCCGCGGTAACGCTCAATATCCTGGCTGGATACGCCATGCGGCAAACATAGAAACAACGTATCACATGACGTCAGGTCGTCTGGATGACAAAATCTGAGCGTGCAGAGCGTGCGCAGGTTGGGATGGACGCTATGGACGTACTGCCCCGCATGGCTGCTTGATGCCACCTGCGCCAGTTCAACCTGAGGATGGAAGAGCAGCAGGCGGATCAGCTCGCCGCCTGTATAGCCCGATCCGCCGACAATAGCGACGCGCAATTGACTCATAGCGCCACTCCTTCCCGCACATGGCTCAGCACATAATCCAGCATCGCATCAGGGATATCGACGCCCGTTGGCGCGATGCTATTGCGAAACTCCATCGTCGCATTGATCTCGTTGACCAGCAGGCCCCGCTCCGGGTCCTCCAGTACATCGATTGCCAGGATACCGCCGCCCACCGCCTGCGCCGCCTGCGTGCAGAGGCGATCCAGTTCGGCAGAGATGGGGCAATTGCTGGCAACCGCGCCGCGTGCGGTATTGGTAACCCAATGTTCGCTGGTGCGATAGATGGCGCAGATCGTACGATCACCCACGACGAAGGCGCGAATATCGCGTTGTAGCTTGCTATTCAGACGACCAACGCCGCTCTCGCAGCTAGCTTCGCTCAGGTCGTCTGCAACGAATTGCTTGGCGATATACTGCTGAATATAGTGAATGTGGTGCTGGTACGAGCCAAGCGTCTCCTGATGCTCAAGCACCGCTTCAGCCGCATCGCGATCATTAATGCGCGCCAGCAGCCGCCCCCAGGAACCTGTCACGGGCTTGAGCACAACCGGATAGCCCAGCTCTTCAATTCCCTGCACGGCTCGCTGCGCATCGAATGCCAGCATCGTGCGAGGAGTGGGAACGCCCGCGCGCATGAGTGCCAGCGTCGTGAGCAACTTGTCATTACAGCGTGCAGTCACCGCCGCCGAATTAAAGACGATAATGCCCATGTGCTCCAGGATGTGCAGCGCCGCCAGCCCGCGCGACTGGCTCACGCTGCGACAAAGCACAGCATCGTACGCTCGCCAGCGCTCATCAGGCCGGGCGAGATCAAAGAGCAGTTCTTCATCATCGATCACATCAAAATCGATAGCGCGCCTCCGCATGGCCTCGATCAACAACTTCTCTTCCACACGAATGCGGGATGTTAGAATAGCTAAACGCATCGTCGTTACTCTCCTTGCCAGCTTGAATACAGCCGTATGCTATCGTTCAAGCTGGCGGAATATCAAAATTCTGCTTATTCTCCCCAATCTTCTTCGACCTGCGGAGCCAGCCCCACCTGGGGCTGTTCCAGGTTCAGCACCTCCAGTTCCGCATTACAGTCGGGACAGTAGATAATCTCGCCAATCATCAGACCTTGCAGGCTCATCTCGGCTTCGCATTCGGGACACTGTGCCATGTTCGTTTTTCTCCTTTACTACCCTTAAACTTTCCGCGCTCCAACGCTGCTAACGCGCTAGCTTCGCTCAGGAGTGCGGAATCGAAGTATTATGTGTAGACAAATTTCAACTGAACCAAATAAAAATGCTCTTCATCCTCCAACATTGGAAGGACGAAGAGCGATCATTGCTCTCGTGGTACCACCTTCATTCGCCGATGCCTCGCAGCATCGACCTCAAACGTACAGCAGTTAGTACGCGCTCCGGTCACGGGGAGCAAGCCGGCGCAGTTCTACTCTCGCATCTCGCGATTTCTTCTGGCAGCATCCGGTTTTTTTTCACGGGTTGCGCATACGGACCTTTCACCTGCCGTCCGCTCTCTGCATGCCGCAGTTCCCGTTACTCGTCCCTTCACAGCTTTTCACTATGCAATTGTGGTTTATATATATGTTGTTTTAGTGTGTACCTGATTCCCTGCATGAGCGACCGGATCTCGCGTCTGCGATGCTCTTCTGTGTGAGTTGTGGAAATATGCGCGAAGCGCATATTTCCACAACTCACACAACCCTCCTTGCGCGGCAAAGCCGCGCGAACTGCGCTACGAAAGGGTGAAGACACTCAGAATCAGGCACGCTCTTATGGCGACTCGATTCAGGCCAACAAAAAAGCCCTTTATCCTCTTGGGAAGGACAAAGAGCGTTATTTACTCTTGTGGTACCACCTTCATTCGCTGATGCCTCACGGCGTCAACCTCAGTGGGTATGGGCCATCGTAATGTACCCCTACCAGCGTGCCCGATTACGGAGGCGTCCGGCGCAGTTCTACTCTCGCGTCTCGCGATTTCTTCTCGCAGCTTAGGGTTCTTTTTCGCAGTTTGTGTACTATGGGCTTTCCACCAGCCGCCCACTCTCTGGAAGCCACGGGAACTGCTACTCGTCCCTTCAAAGCTTTTGTCTATATTTCTGCTGTCAAAGATATACCACGCTTTCATCTTTTTTGTCAAGCCTTTTTCAGCAGATTTTCAGGGCTTCTCAAAAGTGGCCTTTTCAGACAGAACGGCTCGCAAGCGAGCCGTCAGAGCGTGCAGCGACTTTTGCGAAGCCCTGAAAATCTGCTCAGGGCTTCGCAAAAGTGGTCTTTTCAGACAGAACGGCTCGCAAGCGAGCCGTTCGAGAGGAAGGTGCTGGCGGTGGGCTGCGCCCACCGCCAGCACCTTCCTCTCCCTGTGAGCGCCGAAGGCGCGAGGAGTCAGCGCGTGCAGCGACTTTTGAGAAACCCTGAGCAGATTTTCGGTAGCCGGGATGTTGCAAATTTTTTTGCTATCTCTATTCTGAAAGATAGCAAGAGAAAACACAGGATATTGTGATGAAGCCAAAAAAAGAGCAAATATATTGAGATGAAAGCCGTTGTGCTGATAAGCGCAACCACACTGGCCGTATTACTCAGCATCGCCGCTTCCTGCTGTATACGCAGGACTTGAGGCAGGCACATCATCTATATCGCCCCATCAAACGCCGTGGTATTCGCCAGCGGAGCAATCTACTGGGTAGCCGCCCTCGATGCCTACCGCTACAGCCCTGATCCCGCCTGCAAGAACCGCAACCTCATTATTCCTGGCATTCAGCTCCTAATGGCAAACGTCACGCATACATTGATCGCGCCTCAAACGCTTCAATCTTCGTACCGACCCGATTGATCGCGTCCGCTTCAGCGCTCATCCTTGTCTGGAAGATGACAAGACGCGTTCCCTGGAAAAGCCGCTCCCGCCTGGCTTTTCCCATCAATATTTTGTAAACTGGAGGGAGAAAAAGAAAAGCTCGCGTTGCCGTTTCTCGGTACGTTCGGAAGAATACCTTCACATGAATACCAGTATTTGCAGCAGAAAGGAACAGGAACGTATGTCAGCATCCCAAGAACAGCAGCCCACCCTCGATTCAGTGGCTCCCCGTTTTCTGGTCGGGGATATGGAGCAAGCTCTGGCCTTTTATGGACAACTCGGCTTTGCGACCTCCTACCACGACGAGGGATTTGCCATTATCGAACGGGATGGGATTGCTTTGCAATTCAATGTCTCCGATCCCGCACACAAACCACCACAGGAGGGGTGCAGAGTGTGTTATATTGGCGTCACCAATATCGAGGGATTGTATCAGCAGTATTTGCCAACTGGCGCTCTTAGGTCTCCGATCCAGGCGACATCCTGGGGGACGAAAGGATTTTGGCTCTGTGATCCTTTTCGCAATATCCTGATTTTTGAGGAAAACCTTTCTGAAATTTGATTCCACCTCGCGAACACGTCTACAATAATAGATGGTTTTAATAAAAATCATGCGCTTTCATGTGCGGGCCGGAGATACGCTATGCAGCAGAAAAGCACAGGCGATGATGAGCCAGATGAATATGCAGACATCAGAGGAGAAGCTGGCGCGCGCCCCTTCTTCGCCGTTGTGAGCTTTTTGATCGCGGCTATCCTGCTTGCCGTCTTCCTCAACAGCTCTTCTAGCGAATTCGTACAATTGCTGCTCCTCTTAGGCATGCTCGTCTTCGGCACGTTCGGCGTCGTCCTGCTAGAGAAAAATTCTCGCGTGTCAAAATTCCTCCAAACATTGACAGATGAAGGCAAAGACGTGGAAGCTGAAGAAGATGCGGAGCCAGACGAGCTCGCCGATGAAAATCAGGCAGAGGACAACGAGCCAGAGCCCTCTGCCCTCACACCATTTGAGCTGCTCGTGCAGGAGGCGCTGGCCTCAATCCCCGCAGAGTTCCACGACTATATGCAGAATGTGGCGGTGCTGATAGAGAGCAAGCCAGACGAAGAGACGCTGGAGCGCGTCGGCACAGAAGAAGGGCATATCTTGCTGGGACTCTATCAGGGAGTTTCCATCACCGGCGAAGGATACCAGCAATCGCTTTTCCCCAAACGCATTACCATCTATCAAGATAACATCGAATACTACTGCCACGGTGACGCGCAGCGCATTCGCGACCAGGTACGCAAAACGGTGCTGCACGAAGTTGCCCATCACTTTGGCATCGACCACGAAGAAATGCCCATCTGGGTGAGATAACCGGTCCAGTCTCAAACAGAGGTTGTGAATTTTTCCCTCACGAGAACGTAAATACTGTAGCAAATAAACCAGCAGAAATTCTGCCTTCTTGTTTCCTTTCATGCATGCAATGGGAGAGAAGCTTATACGTGCTACAAGAATGCCCAGACGTCCCATGACAGGCGCTCGCATCGGTGCGATACGCAAATTATTTAGCGGATACAGTGGTCTTTGGGCCAGCATTATGCTAGGATGCTGCATTTTTCTCGCTGGCTCTGGCTTCTCCTCGCCCCTGCTCGCTCGACCTGCCTCTCATAGCAACAGCGCCCTCGCGAATCGTCTGACAGCTTCACAGGGGTGTGGACACGCCTCTCCGGTAACGCCGGGGACGAGTGCCGATCAAACCTTTGCCGTCAATCCGGCGGAGGCGCTGGATCAACATACCCGTCTCTATCGCGTCCATATACCCTCCGCTTACCATAATAATCTTCCTACCCCTCTTGTCCTCTATCTTCACGGCGCTGGCGGCACTGCTGCCGGCGAAGATCGTAACTCGGGCTTCACGGCTCTTGCAGAGCAAGACAACTTCATTGTTGTCTATGGACAGGGATTGCCTGATGCCATTACTGGACAGACCTTCTGGGCCGATGTCGGCCCGATTGATTATGGGATCGATGACGTTCACGCTGTAAATCTTATGCTTGATGATCTGCAAAACAAGTTCTGTATCGATCCACATCGCATCTTCGCCACCGGCTTTTCCAGCGGGGGTGGGATGAGCAATATGCTTTCATGCCGCCTGGCGAATCGCATTGCGGCGGTGGCTCCGGTTTCCGGCAACTTTTATACGATCCCCGGTGGCTGTCATCCAAGCCGACCAATATCAGTCCTTAATATTCATGGTACCGCTGACGCACTTTTACCGTATAACGGCTTCTCTCCCGACCTGGACCCGTCATGGCCGCTGCCGCCGATCCCTCAATGGTTGCAGGAATGGGCCGGGCGCGACGGCTGCAATCCTGCTCCCCAGGTCTTTCTGCACACTCCTCAGGTGATGGGCGAGCAGTGGACCGGTTGCCAGGATGGAACCGCAATTGTGCATTATCGTATCGAAGGAGGCGGCCACTCCTGGCCTGGCCCGCTCGCAGGTCGCCCTTTCCAGGCGATTATATGGAACTTTTTCCAGGCGCATCCAATTCCCTGAGGAGATACACGGCCTTACGAGCCGCCAGATGGCAAGTGGAACGCATAGAGCTTATGGTCAAGTGAAGCGACGTATACCGCTCCATTAGCTACCGTCGCCGAGGACTCGATGCTCTCTCCAAGCGCTGGCGAGGTCCAGAGAGGTGAGCACGGAGAGGTCGGACAGCCCGACGCGTTGAAGGCGTACAAATGCTCATCCACCGAACCGATATACACCACGCCTCCCGCTACCGTCGGAGAAGATTCGATGATGCTATCGGTCGCTATCGAGCTCCACAATGGTTGACACACAGGCTTGCCACAACCGCTGGCACTGAAGGCATACAATCGATGATCCCAGGAGCCGATGTAGACGACATTGCTGACGACAGCCGGTGAGGATGCCAGCGGGACAGTCATCGAATTCGACGACCACAGCGGCGAGCAGGGCGCATGAGCGCATCCCCAAGCGTCAAAAGCGGAAAGGACGCCATCATTCGAACTCACAAAGACAGTATTGGCCGCAATAGCTGGCGAAGCAGTAACCGTACCTTGAGCAGGTGTGGTATACCAGCGTGGTGTGCAGGGATAACTGGCGCAGCCGCTCGCGTCAAAGGCATAAAGCCGCCCATCAAAAGAACCTGCATAAACCACCCCATTCAGCAGGGCAGGGGAAGAGGAGAAGCCATCATGCGTATCTGAAGAGGTGGGAACTGGAAAGCAGTTTGCTTGACCGCAAGGGGTACGCATCGCGGCTGAAAACCATAGCGGAGAACAGACATTCGCACCGCAGCCCGTTGCCCGGAACGCATAGAGTACGCCTGCATCCGTATTGAAATAGATAACTCCTTGCCCAATCGTCGGTGACGAACTGACCGGACTATGTACGTCAATTGAGGTCCACAACGGGGAACAGATGGCATGGCCGCATCCCTCCGCTTTAAACGCATACAGCCTGCCATCGTACGAGCCGATATAGACGACGCCATTCGAAACGGCGGGAGAGGAAAAAATGCGCGCTCCCGTTTGAGTTGAGGTCCATAGAGGAGCGCAGAAAGATCGAGCGCAGCCCGTACTCCTGTAAGCATACAGACGGCCATCAAGCGAACCAACAAAGACCGTTGCATCCGCGATCACTGGCGAAGAGAAGAGGCTGCCTCCGGTCGGAGACGAGGTCCAATCGGCAACGAGATGGGAGACCGTTTGCGGCGTGAGCGTGTGTTCCGCGGGAATGGCGTGCGTATGCTGCGCATCAACGCCAAACATAACCGTCTGCTGAGATAGCTGCGGCTGAACGGGCGGAGCGAATAGCCTGTCACGGATACCAGGCCAGGCCAGTATCCCCCCTGCTAACAGCACAATAATGATCCCAGCGAATAGCAGCACACGCCTCGCAGGAAGGCGCGCCCCCTGCCGGGTTGCTAACAACCATCTGAAAAGGCTGCTATCTTGCGAAAAATATTGTCCCTGCTGCATATTTACTCCTATCGCATCAATGTACTGCCCCAATTCTCTGTTTCCTCACCAGGAATACGCTGATTCTGCTGTTTTCTTCACACGAACGCACTTGCGATGAGCGAAAGCGCAGGTACAAACCTTGACTTTACGCGCCCGTAATGTTACCATTGCTCACAGATTTGACATAACTTCAGCAATATCGAGGAACAAAGACATGTTACGGGAATTTCTGCTCACAATTGGCTCAGCCGCATAAGTGACCCACGCCGGGCTTATGCGGCAGGAAAAAGGCGTGATGCAATTACTTGCTCACTCGATCCAGATCGAGCGAGTGGCGGATTCCGTTAGTTTGCGCATCTTCTCAGTCTAATTCCTCCTCTCAAGGCACCAGACAGGTTGCCCCTTTGCATGGAAGGCGTGTGTCGCCGGGCATCGATCCTCTCGCTGCTACCGATTGTTCCACGGCACCGTGTGCTTCCCGTACCGCAATTGCCCGCGCGAGAGCAAATATGCCCATCTCTCGCGCACACGTAGCACACGCATAGCCAGGCGTTCGCTACCTTGATGTATGACTGTCTAACCCTGAAAGAAGCACACAAAGGATAACTATATAATGCTACAGGTTAATCATATTATGCTTTCCTATGAGCCACGCCTGATCCTGGACGATGTCTCATTCACCGTCGCACCTGGCGAGAAAGCCGGTCTGATCGGGGTCAACGGCGCAGGCAAAAGTTCTCTGCTCAAAATTATCGCGGGCTTGCAGGAGCCAGATGGCGGTACGGTGATGCGGCCACGCAGTTTCGGCTACCTGTCACAGGACGTCGCGCATGAAACCACCGTCGCCGAGGGTAGCACGGTACGCGACTTCATCTACAGCAGCACTGGACTTGATACGGTCATCCGGCAATATGAGGCCCTGGCGGTAAAAATCGCTGAGGCGGGCAATAGCAGCCTGCCGACCCTGCTGGACCATTTCGCCCAGACGCAGGATAAGCTTGAACAACTAGGCTACTACGACGCCGATGCCCGCAGCGAACAGCTTATCGACGGACTGAATATCGGCGGTGTAACGCTGGATCGCGCGGTTAGCACGCTGAGCGGCGGGCAAAAAACCAAGCTCGCCCTGGTGCGTTTATTGTTCCAGTCGCCCGACCTGCTGCTGCTCGACGAGCCGACGAACTTCCTGGATGTTGAGGCGACCGCGTGGCTGATGGAATTTCTGGAGAGCTATAGCGGGGCATTGCTCATCATCTCGCACGACCTGGACCTGCTTGACCGCAGCATCAATAAAGTGCTGCGCCTCAACGAGTTCACCCACAAACTGGAAGAGTATCGCGGCACCTACTCCAACTACCTGACTGTCACAGGTGACGCGCTGGCATTGATGGAACGCACAAAGAAGTTCCAGGAGCGAGAGATCGCACGCCTGCGCAAAACCTCCGACAGGTTGCGCGGCTACGGTGCAACGCGTGTGAGCCAGCGTATCGCAGTCGATAAGCGCATCGCGACGTTGGAGGCGAGCAAGCCACAGCTCCCCCAGCAGAGTCGCCGCATCAAAATCGACTTTCCGGTACGCCAGCAGAGCAGCCAGCTCGTCATCCGCGCGGAACATCTGAGCAAGCGTTACGGCAACAAGGAGATTTTCCACAATATCAGCTTCCATATTGAGCGCAAACAGCGTCTTGTCATTGTCGGGCTGAACGGAGCTGGTAAAACGACGCTCCTGCGCACGCTGCTCGATATCACGCCGCTTAACGCGGGCAAGGTCATTATGGGTGATCGCGTACGCATCGGCTATTACGCGCAGGAGAACGAGGGGCTTGATTATGAAAACACCGTGTTTCATGAGGCCAGCGCGATCCTGCCGGACGATCCGAAGCGTGTCAGAGGCATCCTCGGACGTTTCCTGTTCAGCGGCGACCGCGCCTTTCAGCAGATCGGGACGCTCAGCGGAGGCGAGAAAACGCGCCTGGCGCTGGCAAAGATGGTGCTCGACGGCCCTAACCTGTTAGTGCTCGACGAGCCAAGCACGCACCTTGATGCTATGTCTCGTAACATCATTGGTGAAGCGCTGGGCAGCTACAACGGCACTATCATCGCCGTCACCCACGACCTCGAGTTCGTCCGTCACCTGAAGCCGGACACGCTCCTGTTCATGCCTGAAGGACGTCTCGCGCCATACGACACAAAATATGACAAATTGTTAGAAAGGGCATAGGGGCAACCGTGAGAGATTGACCATTGTAGCGTAGAGGCTGGGCAACCGCGAGGGATTGCCCCTACCAATCTTCTGTAGGGGCAGTGCCTCGCGCCTGCCCCCTACTGACCACCGCTGCTAACCAGTTCTTTAGGCTGAGGCGCGACGTTGACCTCGATATCATCGTATTTTTTCACCTTGTAGATGATGGTCGAAACTATCCAGCTTACAACGAATAGTCCGATGATAACGCCGCCGAGGATGCCAAAATCCAGATTGCCAAGCCTACCCCAGATGCCACCGCTCAGATTAAACTCCATCGCGATAATACTGAGCACCTCAATAGCGCCAATTACCAGAGCCACCAGGACGGAGACCAGGGTAATGTTCAGGTTATAATAGAGCTTGCGCACCGGCTTAACAAACGCCCAGCCATAGGCACCCAGCATTAAAATGCCGTCTGTAGTATCCAGCAAGCACATGCCAGCCGTGAATAATGCCGGGAAGATGAGGATAAAGAGAATGGGCAAGCCTTTGCTGGCTTCTGCCGCCGAAATGCTCAGAATGCCAACTTCTGTTGCGGTATCAAAGCCCAGGCCAAAGAGCAAACCCACCAGGTACATTTTCCAGCTAGAATCGACGATTCTGAGTAACGGACGGAAGAAACGCCCCATCAGCCCGCGCTGGTTCAAAAACTCATCCAGCGATTGATCGTTATACTCTTCTCCTCGCTTCACTTTCTGAAAGGCCGCGAAGATTTCCCAGAGCACCAGCATATTGATGATCGCGATCAAAAAGAGGAAGAGCGCCGAAACCGATGTACCAATCAAGCCACCGGCATTTTTAAGCGCAGGAATGCTCCCTTCGATAAAAGTAGCTGCGAGCGCAATAGCAATAGTCAACGCCACAACAATGGTGGAGTGACCTAGCGAGAAGAAAAAGCCCACAGCAACCGGTCGCTTCTCCTCCTGCATCAACTTACGGGTTACATTGTCAATCGCTGAAATATGGTCTGCATCAACAGAGTGACGCAGCCCAAAAGTGTAAGCCAGCAGCGCGGTGCCGAGCAGCGCAGGGTATTGCGTCGCAAAGCCAACAATGGCAAGCGCCCAGGCAAGCATGTTGAAGGCAATCAGGAGGATATATATCCCGATGATCTTGGTACGCAAATCTTTCGAGCTATCACTAAAAACACGCGAGATTGCCGAAATACCAAAGTTACTGCTCATAAACCCTCCTGCAAGGCGCAACGATACGCTTGAAGACTAGCAAAACTCTATCTGTATACAAAACACCTCAGTTGTGGACTCATCTGCAATTAACATGCTGAAAAGCTATTACACGGTGCTATCAGCACATCCTGCGACAAGTAAAAGCATACCATCTAAATTTCGTAATTGCAAGTAATTCGCAATAAGAAAAATAATCAATTGGCGCTGATGAGCAACAACACAGGAGATTTCCCCTTTTGTATGGAGAAAGAGAGGATCAGATTCAAGACAGGGGATCGATAAAGAGGTGCCAGAATGCCACCTCGGCGCCATTGTCTTCAACATACAGGCCAATCTGTCCCGTTGTCAGAGGGGCGTTCGAGGTATCGGTGATGGGAGCATGCACCGGCTGACCATTGATCTGGAAGGTAAAGGTGTTTTTATTCGCTTCTATGGTGAGCATATTGCTTTTCCCAGGATCGGCCTGCAACATAGGGGCGGGGCCGGTAGCGATGGACTTCCACTGTCCATCGTAGAGCCAGAAGGCATACTGGCCCCCCATCTCTCTACTGACTTCAAAGAGGTAATAGTGGGTTTGATCGGCGGCAGAGCGGAAGACGACGCCATAATAGCCTGCGCCATCGGTCGCGTTGCGGACTTCCTGAATCGTAACGTTGAGGCGAAAATTGCTAAACTGATGATCGGTGTAGAATGCGAGCGCAACATTTTTCTCCGATTTATTGAGAATATGATAATGGTTCTGCGGAGTATCATAGAAAAATGTGCTGCTGAGCGGCCAGTTCGTACGATTGCTCAGTTGATCGACCTCGGGATTATTGATGCCTGTCACAATCGAAGTCTGCGCTCCGGCTGTTGCGCCAGCTCGACCAGCCAGGATCTGCGTCATAATGGATCGCACGGCGAAGCTGGTAGTGCCGATCAGCAGCAGGATCAAAAACACAATCCCCGCAAAGCGCATGATATGAGCAGGATTGGCTTTGTAAGTAGCAACGGGCTTGACTTTTACCACAGGCTTAAATGGCATAAATACGCGCTGAGCCTCAGAGGTGTCGCGTGGCAAGCCTGCTACTATTTTCGCCTGCCCATCATGGCTGGTTGCTTTTGCTTCCTGTCTCGCGGCGGCGACGGCCTCGGCAAATGCCTTAATGAAGGCGCTTGCCGATTGAAAGCGTCCCTCCGGCTCCTTCGCCAGAGCTTTGTGGATGACGCGGTCAATGGCAGGCGTCACATCTGCCCGCAACAACGCCAGAGACGGCGGAGGCTCATGCACATGTAAGAGAGCAAGGGCAAGCGTTGAATCGGCTTTAAACGGGAATTGTTTCGCCAGCAAATAAAAGAGGGTAATGCCCAGCGAATACACGTCAGAGCGGCCATCAAGCGGTCGCCCTAGCGCCTGTTCAGGCGAGATATAGTCAGGGGTTCCGACCAGCGCCTCGGAACTTTTGACGCCTGCTGGTCTGCCATCTTCTCCCGTTTGTGTCACACGGGCAATGCCAAAGTCCGAGAGCATGAGATGCCCCTCATCGTCCAGCAGCATATTAGCAGGCTTCACATCGCAGTGGACGCACCCATGTTCATGGGCATAATCCAGGGCAGCCGCCACCTGCTCAAGATACCATTGCACCTCCTCTAAGGAAAGCGGGCCGCGTTGAGCAATATACTCCCCCAGCGTTCCCCCGGGCATGTAGGGCATGACAATATAGGGCAGGCCGTCCTGTTCGCCATAGGAGTAAATCGGCAAAATACTGGGGTGATCAAGCTTGCTGGCGGCATCGGCCTCGCGCAGGAAACGGCGGTAAAACTCGCGCTGCATACGCGCATCCATAGCCGCACGAGGAAGAAAGACCTTGACCGCCACTTTCCGTTCCGGCTGCCGTTGCTGGGCAAGAAACACGGCGCTGGAGCCGCCATAACCCAGCAGTTTTTCTAAGACGCATGAGCCCAAGACCTTGCCAATGAGATGTTGTCCCCTGGATATAGTCACGCCTCAGCTCCTCTCTTGCTCCCCCTACTAGAGACAAGCGCAGCCTCTGGAGATCCTGATTATATAATCGGCACAGAATCTCTACAACGCTAATTTAGAGGGCAGGCGCAAGGCGCTGCCCCTACGCTTTTCTATAAAGATGAACGTCTATCCGAGCAGAAATTCTCCGTCGCGCATAATGACGCGACCATCGATTTCGATGGTGCAGCAGTACGGGATCACATCCACATGGATGGCGGCGTTCCAATCAGCGCCAGTAAATTCTGGATAAGGATTGCCAAAGGCAACATGCAGGCCGGGCATCTTTTCATCTTGCAGCAAATTCCCGACCAGCCGTTTCAAGCTGGTTAGCGTTCCAATGGCGAACTCGCCCGCGCGATTGCCATTAGGGACCGAGAAGAGATAATCGTGTACCTCCTGCGCCAGGGCCTTATTCTCGCTCGTGACTTCGGTAACGTAGCCATCCTTTACTCTCAGCACCAGGGGCGTTGTCAGCACACCATACTTTTCAGAAAAATAATCGCCCAGCACGTCGCAGACCAGCACGCCGTCAACTGTTGCAGGCGCTGTAAAAACCTCGCCTTCGGGCAGATTCCCCCATTTCCCCTGCTCGTGATAGCGTCCGTGACAGGGTATCCAGTGCCAGTGCTCGTGGAAGGTGGCGGTAACGTCGCTCCCTTTAGCCGAAGTTACATGAATGGTCTTTGCCTGGCGCACAAGCTCATAGACCTGGTTGGTCAAGGTAAATACTTCGTCATAATCCGCGCACATTCCCTCGGCCATTAAGTTCTCGTCAATACCAATCATATGCCCATGACGCACCTTCAGCTCTTTTGCGAGGAAGGGCAGCAAGGGGATACGAAACGCGATCTCACCCGGCTGAGCGGTGGCGATATAAAAAGTGACGGTAGGGTGAGCCTGGAGCAGTTCGTTGCGTAGCTCGTCGCTGAAAACGGTGAGGGGACGAGAGCCATAGTGCTCCAGAAAACGTACCGTCACAGCGGCATGACGCGCAAGGGCAGCCGCGGCAACACGCCGCGCAATCCCTTCGCGATAGTAGTCGGTTAAAATAAAAACGCGGTCCTTTTCGGTGACGCCCATACAGCGTACAGCGTTCTCAGCTCCAAGCTGGACCCGCTCTTCAAACGTCATTTGTTGCATATCCATAACCTGATAACCAGGAGCCTGATTATGCGCTAATCCCGTCATGAGTATGCTCCTTCTCCCTTAAAAAATATGGCAACGACCCCTTTTATGATCTCTGGACGTAGAACAAAGCAACCCGCACAACCTGACACAAATACTACCGGAAAAAAGTAGTAGCGCAAGAGTGTATTATATGTAATATACGCTCCAGACAGGCAGATAGTCACGCCGCCCGGTATCTACAACCCTTTTGGCTGTGCTATTCTCCCTTTTTTCCCTCCTTTTGGCTGTGGCCAAAAGGTGATAGATATGTTATATTTTTAGCATGCTAAAAATATACTTTAGATGAACTTATGGATCAGCTAGAAAAGGATGATATATGACGGCTGAGACACCCACCAGGCTTTACCAATCCATTCATGCCCAGCCAGAGGCGATTCGGGGCCTGCTGCAAGATTGGGACGGGGCAGAGCAGGCAGCAAAACAGATAGCACAGGCGGGCCGCGTTCTGCTGGCAGGCATTGGCACCAGCTTTCACGCTGCAACCGTCGGTGAATATATCCTGCGAGCTGCGGGAGCCGAAGCCTGGGCGGTTCGCTCCTTTGAACTGGTACAGTATCCGCGCCCCCTTCATAAAAATGATGTCGTCATCGTGATTAGCCATCGCGGCAACAAGCAGCAGGGCGGCCTGGCCTTACAGCGCGCCAAAGAGGAAAAGGTTCCGGTGATTGGGATTACCGGGAAAAACTCAAAAATGGCTGGAGCTGATATCACGCTGGAGACGGTGGAGCAGGAGCTATCTTCGACCCACTCCATCAGCTACACCGCGACGTTGACCCGCGTGGCCCAGATCGCGATCCAACTGGCAAAGCTCACCGGAAATGAGCAACAGGCCCGGCGGCTGGAAGAGGGGCTGAGCCTGATGCCGTCCTTGATGGAGCGTAGCCTGGCACGCGAGGCGGAAGTACAAACAATCGCACAGGAGGCCGTACAGCAACGACGGCGTCTCTATTTCATAGGAGCGGGACCAAACGCGATTACGGCTCCGGAAGGCGCTCTTAAAGCCAAAGAAGCGGCCTACGTCACCGCAGAAGGCTTTGAGCTAGAACAGGCGATTCACGGGCCACTGGTGGCCTTCGAAGCCAGTGATCTGCTTATTCCGATCAACGTGAAAGGACCGGCTCAGCCACGCATGGCCGATCTGCTCCTGGCGCTCAATGAGATCGGTTCACGCGTCTGGCTGATCGGTGACGCGCCCGACGAGCCAACAGCAGCTTTATTGAAGGGCGAAGGCTGGAGCAGTTTCCCTCTCTCCATCGAACCCGATTTTCCCGAAGAGCTTACGCCGCTGCTCACCGTTGTACCAGCACAATTACTGGCGAACTTTCTAGCTGGGGAACGGGGCACTAACGCAGATGCCTTCCGGCTCGATCACGAAGCATACAAGCAAGCAATGGCGCGCATCCGCCTGTGAGCTTATGCAGGAAAGCCAGGCGACCGTGGGCCTCATAAATAGTATGGGTAGAACATTTATGGTATAGTATAGATGGAGAGGGAAGCGTTATCACCATAGCAGCTTTCTCGTCTTCTATGCTATCGATAGCTTATGCAGAGAAGGAACCCTTCATGACTGATAAGTTTGGCATATCGCACATTGGAGAATACCTGCTTCAGATGAACTTAAAAGTTGTGCATATCGATCATAAGCAAGAAACCGTCAAACTGATCTTTCATAATAACCTGGAGCAGTGGCAGATGGTCGTATGTTTTCAACAGCGAGGAGAGCTACGGAAACTGGTGCTGATTGTGCCACATATTGACGTGGTGACGACAAAGAAACGGCTGCAATGCCTCGAAGCGTTGATGGCGGTGAACTATCGCATCGCTATGGGCAAGTTCGGGCTTGATCTGAACGATGGGGAAGTGCGGCTGGAAGAGGCTATTCCTCTGGCTGCTGGCCGGATTAGTTTTGAGCAATTCCGCCTGGCCTGTAGTGCCATGATGCAAACGGTGGGGATGTATCATACCTTACTGTCGCGCATTCTCTACAGTAATAGTTCTGTAGAAGAGGCTCTGCAAGCCTGCGAATGGGAATATTTTCAGCATATGCCGCTAGACGACGATCCGATGGCCTCGACCGAACCATTGACGGCCATCAGGCGGGATGAGAGCGCGCATCAGGCCGAACTCAACGTAGACGACGTACTGGCGGAAGTGACGCGCCTGTTTGAAGAACCCAGAGAGTGAGTATAGAGAAGAATGATGTATGCTGCTTTCACCCAGAGCGCATACATCAACGCCAGTTTTTCCGCATGACGAACGACGATCTTTACAAACTCTTTTTGCTTTCAGAATAGTGGCCGTTTTGTTGCGCCCGTGTATGCAAGTCTATTTTGAGAGCTTCTTTATCAGGTTCATCCTCATCCGACACAGGTTCGTTCAAAGGATGAAGCTCATTGGGTTTCAAGGGAATCCACACATCCGCAGCCTCAGGACGAGAGTTTCCGCGCCATAAATATCTCCGGCTCACTACGAGCACACCCCAGAGCAAAATCAAAATAGCGACAACAAATCCGATATACGTTATGATCATTGGACTCATTAACCTGATCCTCACAAAAGCAAGCGCGATCCACAGCAGTAGCAGGAGCATAATAACACACATCCACGAAAGCAACAATAGGTTGTGGTAGCGCCTCGCCAAATATGCCCACAAATCCTGGCGGGACTTGTGGGCATTCCTTAATGGTCTCATGAGAGAGCTTTTTAACCTCACATGAGTCACTTGTTCCTATCACATATTGCCGCGCGAGAAGATGGCGATGGCCTTTTTGAGAACGTCGCGCTCTTGACGCAGGGATTCGACTTCCTGCTTGAGCTGGCGGTATTCCTCCTCCAGCATGAGCGCCCTTTGCAGATCGCTTTCAACCACAACCGCTCCGTTCTGGCCGACGACTGCCGGCTGCTTGCGGCGCGAACGCTCGCGGATATCTTCTACGATGACGTAAAGCGTGGGCACGATGAGCAACGTCAGGAAGGTCGATGACGTTAACCCGCCGATCACCACGATGGCGAGAGGGCCGGATAAGAAGCCGCTGGAGCCGCCGAGGTTGAGCGCCATCGGGATCAGGGCCAGGATCGTGGCGATGGCCGTCATCAGGATGGGGCGAACGCGGCGACGGCCCCCCTCGACTACGGCTGCACGCGCATCCAACCCCCGGTTGCGATACTGATTAACCAGGTCGAGTAAGACAATGGCGTTGGTGACGACAATCCCGACCAGCATCAATACGCCGATCAGCGAGGGCAGACCCAGCGCGGTATGCGTCGCCAGCAACAGCAGAATGGAGCCAGTAGCCGCGAAGGGGATCGCGATCATCAGAATCAACGGCTGCAATAAGCTGCGGAAGGTCGCGACCATGACGACATAGACCAGCACTATCGCCGCCAGCAGGGCCAGTCCCAGGCTCTGGAATGCCTGCTGCTGCTGAGTCGTCACGCCACCCAGCGAAACGGTGGCGCCGCTCGGCAGGCTCAATTTGTTGACGCGGTTCTGTACATCAATGCTGACAGCTCCGACGTTCTGACTGGTAACGGTGGCGTTGATCGTCGCGGTCCGGTTAGTGGCGATATGCGTTATCTGCGTGGGGCCGGTGGTCTGAGTGACATCGGCCAGATCGCCGAGCCGCACATTGCCGGTCGTGGTGGGAATGAGCATATCCTGGATGCCCTGAACGGTGTTCGCGGGCGTGCCCAATTTGAGATCGACATCCTGTAGCGTCCCATTCAGTGTCACATGGGTCACGGTTGTGCCGGTATAGATGTCGCGCAAGGTCTGACCAACCTGCGCGGCAGTCATGCCGTGACTGGCAGCCTTTTGAGCGTCCACACGCACATCTATCAATGGTGCAGCATCGGTGAGAGAGCTTGTCACGTCGGTTAGATCAGGAGCCTGCGAGACGGCGTTGAACACCTGCTGCGTGGCCTGGCGCAACGTCTGATCGTCGTTCGCCTGGACGTTGACGGCAATAGCCGAGTTATTGCCGCCTCCTCCCTGGCTGGAAAGGGTAAAGGTGCCGATATCGGTCAGGTTTTTAAGCTGATCGCGCACTTTCTGCTGGATCGCATTTTGATCGGCGTTGGGATCGGTCGTCACGGCGAAAGAGGCGCTATTGGAGCCGCTGGACGACAGGGACAAGACGGAACCATTCGATCCCACCGTCACCTGATACGTCTGAATCCCCTGGATGCCCGCTAACACATTCTCGACTTTTTGTGCGGCAGCGTCGGTGCGCTCCAGGCTGCTACTGGCAGGGAGCTGAAGATTGATGCTGAACGTATTCTGCGTCGCATTGCCGAAGAGGTTGGTCTCCAGGAAAGGGTAGAGCGAGAAGGTGCCGACGAGCAGCAGCAAGGCCACGAGCAGCGTCAGCACGCGAAAACGCGTCACCGTGCGCACTAGAGGAATGTACGCCCGCTCCAAAATCGTGAGCCGCTCATGTCCATTTTGCTCCTGACGCCGCTTTGGCGGTTTCATAAACCAGTAGGCCAGTACGGGAATGATGGTCAGGGCCACGAAGAGCGAGGCCAGCAGGGCAACCGTCACGGCGATGGAGAACGGCTGGAAAAATTCGCCCACGATGCCGGTGGTAAAGGCGATGGGCAGAAAGACCGCGACGGTGGTGATGGTCGAAGCGGTAATCGCTCCGGCGACCTCGCGCACCCCCTGGAGCACAGCGGTGAGCTTGTCTTCGCCAAGATGCATATGGCGATAAATGTTCTCCAGCACGACAATCGAGTCGTCAACCACGCGCCCGATGGCAATCGTCAGCCCGCCCAGCGTCAGCACGTTTAGCGAATAGTTGCCAACCCACAGCCCGATCAAAGCAATCACAACCGAAAGGGGAATAGAGATGGCCGTCACCAGCGTCGAGCGGATCGAGAGCAGGAAAAGCAGGATGACGAGAATGGCAAAGCCGGCTCCGACCAGCCCCTCCCGCACCAGATCGTTAATAGAGGACTGAATGGTGGGAGCCTGGTCCGAAATGACCGTGATTTTCGCATCGGAGCCGAGCTGCTTTTCCAGGTCCGGTAGCTTGTCGTTGATCGCTTGCGAGATGGTAACAGTATTGCCGCTGGAGGTCTTGGTGATTAAAAGGCCCAGGCTCGGCTTGCCGTTGGTACGGGTCAATGTGGTGGAGGGAGCCAGATCTTGCGTCACCGTCGCCACATCCTTGAGCCTGACGGGAGTGGGTGGAGCGGATGGTGCAACGTTAAATGCGCCCTGTCCCGTTCTACCAGGAATACCCGGGATCGTTGTTCCCCCACCCACGCCTGCCGGTATGGAGGTGTGCAAGCCGACGACCAGATTTTTCAGATCGTCGAGCGAGTTCAGGGTGTTGCCAACGCGTATGGCTACGGTCTGGTCGTTGTTGTTGACCTCGCCCGCCGGCAGCGTCAGGTTATTGGCCTGGAGCGCGCCCTGGACCTGGGTGACGCTCAACCCGTTATCCTGCAACTTCTTCAGATCAAGCGCCACCGTCACGATCTGATTGCGTACCCCCGTGAGGGTGACATTGGCGACGCCATCAATGCCCTGCAACACCGGAACGACATTCTGATTGAGCTGCGTTGCCAGATCCTGCTGATTGGCGGAAGAGGTCACAGCCAGGCGAATGATCGGCTGATCTGAAATATTGAATGTTTGAACCTGCGGCGTGACATTGGCGGGCAGGCTTGATTGCGTTTTGCTGATCAGTTGGGTCAAATTCTGGCTGGCTTTATCCAGATCAGTATTAAAATCATATTCGGCAATAATGATCGAGACGCCCTCATTGGAAAAGGATGTGAGCTGCTGAAGTCCTGCGATACCCTGAAAGTTTTTTTCCAGCGGATTGGTCACATCTTGCTCAACGCTGGCAGGGGAAGCGCCAGGGTAGACGCTGACAACAGAGACGGCGGGAAAGGCTATCGACGGCAGCAGCTCCCGTTTGAGAGAAGGGATCACGACCGCGCCAAAGAGCAGAATCGCGATAGTGGCAAGGGCCACGATACTTTTATTCGCCAGGCTTAACCTGGAAAGAAAGGACATAATAGTATGCTCCTTCTGAATATCCTCCGTGTGCCGGACTTACTAAACGTTTAATAAGTTAGATTTAAAAACTAATACGTATTTAAAAGCTATCTGGTTGCACGGGCTGTTTGATGCCATCCAATAGTACTGAAATAAGCGTCGCGGACAGTTCCGATACCTCTACAACTTCAGCTTTTTTGGCTGAGATATGCTTCTGTTGCAATGATGCAATGATCATGCCCTGGTACATGTTGGCCAGCACAGGAATGGAGATATCGGCACGGATCTCGCCAGCGTCCTTTGCCTGTTGAAAAACGTCAATGATCTGGCGCATAAACATCTCGCGCAACTGGTGAAAGATGGCGCGCTGTTTCTCGCGGTCCTTCATATGTTCGTGCGCATCCTGTGCCAGAGTTGGAAAATGGTTGACCGGCAGCGTCAGCAAGTACTCGGTAAGCAATTGCAAGCGTTCGCGAATCTCCTGAGCGGGCGCGATGGCGCGCGAGACGCCTGCCGCCCATTCTTCGAACAGGGCCTGGATCGTACTCATAAAGAGGTCTTCCTTGCCCTGCGGAAAATGGTAATAGAGGGCTGCGGGCGTGACCTGAACCGCCTCTGCGACATCCTTCATCGAGACGCCTTTATAGCCGCGAGCAAGAAAAAGTTCCTCGGCAACTTTAAGGATCTGCCGCCGCGTTTCCCGGTCAAGAGCCGACGAAAAGTGATCCGAGCCGTTCTTTGCCACACCGTATTCCCTTCTACTTCGATGCCGCGCTCCGTAGGGGCCTTCTTTGCCGCCCGCCGTAGGGGCAGGGCTTGCCCCTGCCCTGCTAGACGCGGTAGCTCCCCGATTGATCGTAGGAGCGTTGGCA
The DNA here is from genome assembly GCA_035650355.1 of Ktedonobacteraceae bacterium. Classification (GTDB taxonomy): domain Bacteria; phylum Chloroflexota; class Ktedonobacteria; order Ktedonobacterales; family Ktedonobacteraceae; genus DASRHT01. Next base: position 58,475 of record DASRHT010000056.1, on the reverse strand, counting down.
GGCGGAATTGCAAGATATCCCTTGCGGTTGCCCTGTCACTCCCCGCTTCATCGTGGGAGCGTTGGAGCGCGGTATACTTTCAAAGCAGCACCAATCAGTTTACTAAATGACCATTTAGTAAAGAGGATAATACCAATACTCACTGCTGTCAAGCCCTTTTCCTAAGGACAAGCCCCCTCCTAATCCGCAGGGCAAGCGCAAGGCCCCCGCCCATCCCCACGCCACCCCTTGCCCCTAACTCTTCCACCTGAAACGCCGCCATTACCGTACCGACCTGGTTTACCGCGTCCGCTTTAGCGCCTATCTTTGCACCAGCATCGATGTGGCTTCTCCAATGAATTCCGCGTCCAACGAGGTTGAGCATCAACGCTCACGTAATCGCTGTCTCGTTTTTTCAATCCCCTGAGAAAGAGTTACCATTTCTCTATTGAGCGATTTTTACGGTTAAGACTTCTCAACCACGTATTGGTACTTTTTCATTAAACTTGCGCCAATGTATGATGACACGCTATTTTCCATGCTACTCTTCTAATCGAGTTCGCACGCTTACAGATACTCTTGCCTTTATCGGCGCCTACAAGTATCGGCGGTGACTCCCCGCCCTATACTCACAGATGCTTCCCCCTTTTAGGGAGGCATCCAAACGCAGAAGTGAAAGAAAGTAGGAAATCTTGCATGATCAAGCGAAATCTGCTAGCCCTGATTGCCAGCGCAATACTCCTGGTTGCTGTAATGGCATTCTCAATCATTCCAGCCTTCGCCAGCCAGTTCCGTGGCTACGTACCCTGGGCCGCCGCTAAAGGCAACAACCATGATCGAGATAATGCAGTCATCCATATCGCTGGCTTGACGCGCATCTCAGAAGTGGGCAGTACCGCGTTTGTTATCGATGCCAATGGCAAAACAGTCCCCGTTGACCCCAATCCTTATGGAATCGCTATTGTTCCCGCCAATACTCCCGCATCAAATCTGTCCAACGGTCTGAAGACTGGCGATGTTGTGGTCACCGATATTGGCAATAATCATGATGGCGGCGTCATTGTGCGCTTCCCGAACGCCAAAGGGCCGGCCCATATCTTCAACACGCCCGACGCTAACACCAAAGGACCTGCCATGCAGGCCATCAATACCACGACCGGCACTGATTGGGTCGCCAATCTTGCTGGCAATAACGTACAAGTCTTCCGCCCCAATGGCACGGTTGAATTCACCCTGACCAACCCTCTCTTCAACCATCCCTGGGGTATGGCGTTTAATCAGGGGCGCAAAAATCCTATCGATGGCTCAATCGCGTCTTTCTTCGCCAGCAATGCCTTAGATGCCACGATTGACCGCATTGATCTCGTCGTTGTCAATGGCAAGCTCACCTTCAAGGTATTCCAGGTTGGCCAGTTGACCAAAATGGTTGAGAAAACGAAGATCGGCCTGATCTGGACCCCCTCGCTGACCATTCAGGGCCACCAACACAACGATGTGCTGCTCGCGCTCGATCCTGCCAATAACCGCATCGCCGCCTTTCCCAATAGTACCACACTCAATACCACAGCCAACAAATCAACCGACAAGGGCATGACAGTATTTCAGGGCAAGCCTCTCAACACTCCCGGCGGCTTCGCTCTCAATCCGCTTGATACTAATGCTGTGCTGGTCGTCAATCTCAACGACAACAACCTGGTGGAAGTGGACATGGCACACAGCAAGGCCATCGGTGTGCGTCAATTGGATAACGTGCCGGTCGATCCCGCCAATGGCAACGGCTCAGCCCTCTTCGGCATCGGCGCAGTAAAAGATCAGCAAGGCAATCTCAAGGTCTTTTTTACCGACGACAATACCAATACCCTGGACGTACTCAGCGCCAATTAATAGGGTGGCGGGTCATCCCGAACTTGACAAAAGGGATGGATGATCTGACAAAACCCCTCCTGGCTTAGATTGAGTTAGAAACAGAACAACTCGATCTAAGTCAGGAGGGATTTTTAATCGCCAGTATTGTCTGGCTCAGACACAGCTTTGAGGACAAGCTGATCAGTAAATTGCTCAATGAAACGGGATTGTTCATATGGCTGCGCCTGCTTATGATCATGGTGCCAGTCACTTGCTTTTTGTGAGATACTGATTCTCAGCAATCCATCTTTCACTCATCTGGAGAAGAGAGATGTTCCTGGTTGAGAACACAGGTGCAGAGGAGACCGTATGAACAGCGAGCAAGAAAAAGCCAGGCTCTTGCAACTGCACAGAACTGCTTTGCAAGCCCATTTGGAGAAAGACGCTGGAGCGTTTCTGGCGGCATATGCCTCCCAGTGGTATGATGTCCGCGCTGGAGGAATCCGGCTTCGTAGCAAAGAGGAAGCGTTGCCTGCCATCGATCAGTATTTCCGGCGAACGCATTTTGCTGCCATCCATGAGATAACGGCCCCAATCATTCATCTCTCCGCGGATGCCAGCATGGCATGGGTGATTGGGGAGATACGCGTACAAGCTTCTCAGGAAGTGGCGCTTTCGGAGGAACGAGACTTCTCGTTCCGGTGCGCCTGGGTTTCCGTCTATGAAAAACACGAGGGGGAGTGGGCTCAGGTAGTCGATGCTTCCTTCTTTCAGTTCCAGACACCCAATGAGTAAAGCAGCAGCGGTATAGAAAGAAGTAATGGCTTTACTAAGCGTTGAAGATTACTTTTGTAAAGAGGCAATGTGAATGCATCTTACCACCGAACCTTATCTCACCCAACTCGCCCGCTGGCCCCGTACGGGTCGCCACATTCTGGCGCAGTATGATGACGACTCGATTATTGTCTATCAGGCATACCGGCCCGCGATTGGGCATTTCGCGGCCCGGCATGGATATTTTGGAGGCGAGTTTTCTCTTTCGCGGATGTCCTGGGTGAAACCGAATTTTCTATGGATGATGTACAGAAGCGGTTGGGGGAGTAAAGAGGGGCAGGAGGTGACGTTGGCGGTGCGGCTCAAACGATCCGCTTTTGATAGCTTGCTGGCGGAGGCGGTTCATTCGCACTATGTGGCGGAGACGTATGCGAGCGAGGAAGCATGGAAGCAAGCGGTTGAGCAATCATCCGTGCGATTGCAATGGGACCCCGATCATGATCCGGTCGGGGCAAAGATGGAACGGCGCGCCATCCAACTCGGAATGCGTGGTCCGGTGCTGGCACGGTACGCCCGCGAATGGATTATCGAGATTGAGGATATCTCCGATTTTGTTCGCCAGCAATATCAACATGTTCAGGCGCATGATTATCAGCAGCTAGTTACCCCTCGCGAACAGGTTTATCCTGTGACCGCACCTGATGTGGCGGCGAGATTGGGCATCGACAAGCCGTAAAACCGGGAGAGAACATGATACTGCATCGACGCGAGACCGCACAGTTACGCCGACAAGTGGAGGAGTTACTTGCAAATACCTACCATGCGCCTGTATCGCTGGCTCGTCCGCACCGGATACCGGACCGCCCCAATATTTGCCGTTTTGTTGTGCGCGCAGGACCGGCTGAACTGGGAAGCAGCCTGATCGTCAAACGACTGCCCGCCAATGAGATGGACGAGGCTAAAGACGCAAGCTATCCATCGACCCGTTACCGCTTTTTCAATGATTGGGCCGGGCTACAGTTTCTCAATGAAGTTGCCAGTGACACACTCATCGTTCCGCGTTTCTATGCAGCAAGGCGCGCGACGCCGGATTGCCCGGCGGATCTTCTTGTGATGGAAGACCTCAAAACCAAAAAGGATCTCGGTTCTGTTCTCAAAGGGAAAGATCCGCGCCAGGCAGAAGAGGCGCTTTTGCTGTGGGCAGCGGTGCTGGGGAGATTACATGCCAGCACGATGGGCAAAGAGGCAAAGTTCAGGGATATCCGTGAAGCCATTGCGCCCCATCGGCCTTCCTGGGGATGGGTTCCCCACTGGCAACGCAATCACGAGACATACGAAAAGCTGGTGCAGACGCTACCGGAGGAGGTCAGGCAGGCGGGTTTCGCCAGCTTCCACTGGATGCGCTTTGTCTTGCGCCAGGCAGCCGACGCGCTCTCTCTCACCATATCGCGCGCCGCAGCCGCAGACCTGGAGACGGTCATTCAGGCTCTTTATGCGCCGGGTCCATTCCTGGCATATACGCACGGAGATCCCTGTCCCGGCGGGAACTGTCTGATGACCGGAAATGTTGCCAGGCTGATTGATTTTGAGAATGGGGACTATCGGCACGCGCTTCTCGATATCGTGTATGCACGCATCTCCTTTCCTACCTGCTGGGAGGCGATGACGTTGCCGCACTCATTGGTTCTGCGCATTGAGCAGGCGTATCGAGCAGAATTAGTCGCAGCGTGCCCGCAATCTATGGATGACCAGCGTTTCGCCAGAGGACTGGTGCATGCCTGCGCCTACTGGGTGCTGCTGCTTTGCCAGTTCGATGCCGTTGCCCAGTTCCCAACCGGAGATCGCTATTGGGAACCTTACAAAATGCGCCAACGCATCCTGGCCCGTTTTGAGCGTTTTGCCCAGACTACCGCAGAGTATGGTTATCTGGAAGCGCTCGGCTCCTTGTTTCAAACAATGGCAGCCACATTACGCGAACGCTGGCCCGCGTATGCGCAACAGCTCCCAGTCTATCCAGCGTTTGAGCATGCCCGGGCTGATCAACCGTAGCCACTTAGAGCCTGCTAAACGGTATACGTTCTCCTTGAAGCTGACCGCCACGCATAGCAGCCTCTCGCGCTTTGAGAGTGGCGTTTTCAATCGCCTGCTCGTTGATGCCGTCGTTGTCCTGGTGAGCCTGGGTCAATGTGTAGGTAGTCGGCAGCTTCTTCTTGTAATCAATTAACAGGCAGCAGGCGACAATACCCACGAGGGTACCGATAAGAGCCGCATTCCCTCTACCAATAGGGATGAGCCCGCCGATAACAAAACCCGCAACGATAAACCCCAGACCGATAAGTAGTTTTATGGACTTCATTTTTTGGCTCCTTCAAATTTTAGGATAACGTCGCGCCTCTCCAGCTTCATTTTCTGTTTAGCTTAGAATATTGCTATTAGCTATTAGTCATATAACATATTGCTATTGCAAAGTCAAGTATTGAGTGAAGCACGAGAGCCACCACCGTCGCCCAAACGGTAGTGGCTCTCGCGTAAGGAGGTGACCACGAAGGAGTATTGTTAAGATCGGAAAGTGATCTGCAAGCGTTTGACCCCGTTCAAAATAAGGCTCGGGAATGGTTCCAGCGGGATATCGCGCACGCGCCGCATGGTCGGGAAATGGGTCAGCATGGCTTCCAGGGCGATCCTCGTCTCAAGACGCGCTAAGGGCGCTCCCAGGCAGAAATGGATGCCATAGCCAAAAGCCAGGTGATTATGCGGCGAGCGTGTAATATCAAATACATCCGCATGGGGGAATTGCTGCTCATCAAGGTTGGCGGACGCAATCCAGGGGATAACCATCTGGCCTGCTTTGATCTCCCGGCCCAGCAACACCGTATCTCTGATCGCGAGCCGCGTCATCAAACGTACGGAGGAGCGGTAGCGCATGATCTCTTCAATCGCGTCGGGGATCAGCGCTGGCTTCTGGCGCAGTTGCATCATGGCTTCAGGATGCTCGTCGAGGCAGATGATAGCGTTACTAATTAAATGGGTCGTTGTGACATTGCCTGCCACCAGCAGAACCATGCAGAAACCCAGTAGCTGGTCTTTGGTAAGCTGTTCGCCACCGATGCGGGCAGCCAGCAGCTCGCTGATTAGATCGTTACAAGGCTCCCTTTTGCGCCGCTCCAGCATCTCACAAAAATATTGTTCCATAGCCAGGTGTGGTTTTGCATTGATATCCCCTGCCCCCTCAATCACCTCATCGGACCAGCATTTGAAGCGGGCGTGATCTTCTGGTGGCACTCCTAGCATTTCGGCGATGACGCGCACCGGCAGAGGATAGGCTAGATCGTTGACCACGTCCATCCCGCCCTTACAGGCCACCTTGCCAAGCAGCTCATGGACAATCGTCGCGATGCGGGGAGCCAGGCGTGCCACGCTGCGCTGGGTAAATGTGTGGGCAACCAGGTTGCGTAACTGCCGGTGACCGGGGGGATCAAGATGAACAAGACTGAGACGCAACATTGCGTTCGCAGGAATAAATTCTGATGAGAAAGTTTTGTAATCTGTAAGTACGCGTTGTACTTCGGAATAAGTAAATACCTCCCAGAGATCGTCCTCTGGATGGTAATAAACTGGATGAGTGGTGCGCATGGTACGATACCAGGCAATGGGCTGAGTGAGAACCTCATCGCGCAGCAAGGTTTTCCCTGGTATATACATATTTTTCCCTTTTGCGCTCATAACTAGCGAAAACCTTTCGTAAGGGATCGACCAATTTATCCCATATCATCTATAGTTGATGGGACAAAAAAAGGGTACACGACGTCACAGTTGCTTGTCTCGCTGAGGTAAGGATTTTAGCACCGTTGGCACGGGTGATGCTATCGTAAATAATCAGGCCAGACTCTCAGGCAATGCTCGTATCTACGCTGATACGCTCCTTTCCTTTTGATTTGCCATGCACCTTGAGTATGGGATAAATTACGAATGCGTTCATCAGTAATGAGTAGTCCGCATATCTCCCCCAGGAAGGCATGGACGGAGGTATCTGACATCTCAAAGTGGTAACCAGATTAATGATCAACAGGGTGAAGTCAGCATTGCTTGCTTGATATTAGGTTTACCTAATACATATACGTTCCACGGTTACAATTCTTCAAAAGAAGTGTTACTTTATTTAGGGGGCGCATTTTGCATGGAAGTTGTTAAAACGGTTCAGGAGATGATTAGCGCGTCCCGGCAGTGGGCAGGTGATGACGTTGGCTTTGTGCCAACGATGGGCTATCTGCATGAGGGGCATCTTTCACTGATGCGGCGCGCACGCAAGGAAAATTCGCGGCTGGTAGCAAGTATTTTTGTGAATCCAACGCAATTTGGTCCACAGGAAGACCTGGAACGTTACCCTCGTAATTTATCGCGTGACCTGCAACTACTTGAAGCTGAAAGAGTGGATCATGTGTTTGTCCCGCCCGCCAACCAGATCTATCCGCCCGGTTTCGTGACCTATGTAGAGCCAACGGGTCCACTGGCGACGGCGTGCGAGGGGACGCATCGACCGGGGCATTTCCGGGGCGTTGCGACGGTGGTACTCAAACTGTTCGAGCTTGTGCGACCACACAGGGCCTATTTTGGTCAAAAGGATGCCCAGCAGGTTGCAGTTATCACGCGGATGGTTGCCGATCTTAACCTCCCGGTCCAACTCATCATCATGCCAACGGTGCGTGAGCCAGATGGTCTGGCAATGAGTAGCCGAAACTCCTATCTCGATCCACAGTCCCGCGCGACCGCTACGGCGCTTTACCGCGCATTACAGGCCGGGCGACAGGTTTTTGACGCGCATCTCCAGGAAGATCCCCAACTGGTGGAACGGGCTATGATAAATGTTATCGACGCGGAACCGGAGATTTCCCTCGATTATGCCCAGGTGCGCGATCCCGGCAGTTTCACGCCTCTGGAGACGCTGCGTGCCCCGGCACTGCTGGTTATCGCCGCCAACATTGGTCAGGTGCGTCTAATCGATAATTTCTTACTGCGCACCGATGGCAGTTGGGATACCGGTATTGCAGTTTCAGAGCGTTGATTGCCTGTTTGTCGCTCGTTTGTTATCCATACATCGTCATTTTCATATCACAGGGATATCAGAAAGGAATAATCATGCGAGAAAAAGTCACTGTGCCGTCGATCCTGGCTCGCAAAGGCGGCCCCAGGATCAGGATGGTCACGGCTTATGATGGTCCCTCAGCGCGCATCGCGGACCGGGCTGAGGCGGATATTATCCTGGTAGGCGACTCTTTGGGCACGGTCATACTAGAATATGAGAATACGCTACCCGTGACCGTCGATACGATAGTCTATCATAGCGCGGCTGTGACCCGCACGAAACCACAGGCCCTGGTGGTCGGCGATATGCCCTGGCTGAGCTTTCATCTGTCGGCAGAAGAAACGGTGCGCAACGCCGGACGCCTGATTCGCGAGGGCGGGGTGAGCGCAGTGAAATTAGAGGGCGGACGCAAGCGTTTACCCATGATCGAGGCGCTACTGGCAGCCGAGATCCCCGTCATGGGACACCTGGGGCTGACGCCGCAATCGTTCCACTCGATGGGAGGCTTTAAGGTGCAGGGCAAAAAAGCGGATGCCGCGCGCGAACTGCTGGCTGACGCGCACGCGCTGGCCAACGCAGGCGTCTTCAGCATTATTCTGGAAGGCATCCCCGACGTGCTGGCGCAGATGATCACCAGAGAAGTGCAGGTCCCCACCATTGGCATTGGCGCGGGGCCGCATTGTGATGGGCAGGTGCTGGTATTCCACGACGTGCTGGGCTTCCACGATGCGCGGATGGCAAAGTTTGTCCGCCAGTATGCTCGTTTATTTGATACCGCCACCGAGGCGCTTCAGCACTTTTTTGCCGATGTGCAATCGGGAGAATACCCCTCGGCAGCCGAGAGCTATCATATGAACGAAACAGAGGCGGAATCGCTTTCTCTCTACGCCCAGCGAGACGATCATCGGTAGGGGCTAACAGGGCAGGAGCCAGCCCTGTCAGCCCCTACGGTAAACCAGGGCAGTGACGAGCAGGGCAGGGGCTAGCCCTGCCCCTACGGTAGCCCTGAATGAAAGGAAAATAGGATCGTGGCGCATATCTATTATGATGCCGACACCAACCTGTCTTTGCTGCAACAGAAGAGAATAGCGGCCATCGGCTACGGCAATCAAGGGCACGCGCACGCGCTCAACCTGCGGGATAGCGGCTGCGATGTCATTGTTGGCTTACCTGCCGATAGCAAGAGCCGTCAGCGGGCCGAGGCTGATGGCTTCGCGGTGATGACCTCCACCGAAGCAGCGGCTCGGGCCGATATCATCATGATCCTGGCTCCAGACCAGGACCACAGAGAGATATTCGAGCGCGAGATTCGTCCAGGCTTAACCCCTGGCAAAATGCTAATGACGTGCCACGGATTCAGCCTGCACTATTCTCAAATCGTTCCTCCCGCCGACATTGATGTGGCAATGGTCGCGCCCAAAGGTCCTGGTCACACGCTGCGGCGGTTGTATACAAAAGGCTCCGGCCTCTTTGCCCTCTGGGCGGTGCATCAGGATGCCAGCGGCCAGACCGAGGCACTCGCATTGGCATACGCCCGTGCGATTGGCTGCACGCGTACGGGCGCGCTGCGCACCACCATCGGCGAAGAGACCGAGACCGATCTTTTTGGCGAGCAGGCGGTGCTGTGCGGAGGCATGACCGAACTCGTGCTGGCTGGCTTCGAGACGTTGATCGCGGCTGGCTACCAACCGGAAGTAGCATATATCGAGTGTGTGCATGAGGTGAAGCTGGTCGTTGACCTGCTATGCCAGGGCGGCATGGACTACATGCACCGGGCCATCAGCGACACCGCCGAATATGGCGCTTACGTCGCGGGTCCGCGCCTCATCAATCGGCGCACGCGCGAGGAGATGCGCCAGGTATTGCAGGAGATACAGAACGGGCTCTTTGCGCGCAACTGGATGCTCGAAAATCAGGTTGGCCGCCCCAGTTTTCTGACCATGCGCCACCGCTACGCCCGTCACCAGGTCGAGCAGGTCGGGAAAGAAGTGCGGGACATCATGCAAGCGTCTGAGGAGTGATTGAGAGATTCGTACAGGTCAAAGTACGCCAGACGTGATCCGGCCAGCCAGTCTCCCTATAGGGGGAGGAGAGCAGGTTGGCCGGATACTGGGAACAGGCAAGACAACACTGGTACAGTTTGCAATACGGGTGGTCAGCAGGGCGAGGGCGAGCCTCGCCCCTACCAGTTCGCGTCATGTGCCAGGGTACGTGAAGAAAAAATATGTCTGTCCTCTTTCCTCCACTATTGCTAATATTTTCCGTGATTGCCATGATCGCCATCACCGTTGCCGTTGCCGTTGCCATTCGTCGGATGGAAATTCGGGATAACATCCTTCACGCAGTCGATCAGCGATTTCGAGCCACATTGCTGCAAGACGTTCGCCAGCAGCGTCTGGACGTTGGCATCCGTCATGTTCGTACCGCTATGCGTAGCCGTAAATTTAGATAGGGCAAGCAACGCCTCGATTTCACCGACGCCAAAGACACGGGTGGAAGAGACGGCGGCTCCTGCACTGGTAGTCCCTTTGAACGTGCCATCATGGAGCGCGCAGATCGTCTTGATAGTATTGCTGGTCGCGGCAGTGCTAAGACCGAATTCGGACGCGAGTTGCTGGATTTGAGGAAGGGCAGGGCAACCGGTCGTCTGGTTGTTAGTAGTATTCTTACTGTCTTTATCTGCCCCATCATCATTTTGCCCCTTATCTTCCTGTCTAGGCTCAGTGGTAGGATGTGCGGTTACAGCAGCTTTTGCTGTGTTGCTGGTTGGGGGAACAGCGTTTTGTCCCATTGGCGTAGCGGCCATCACCGCCACACTTCCGCCAGCGACGAAGACACCAACAAGAATGGCTGCTAATACCTTACCTTTGAGCAGGGTACTGAGGGTGCTAATAATTCTCACAATACGTTTCCTTTCTCTGGCACATCTGCTAAATATCTCAGGTATCGAATGGTCTCCTGTTTACCGGGGAATAAGCAGCCTGACCATCCGATGCTTGTCATAAGTAAGGTTGTGTTTTGCCAGAAATTGGTTACGGTCTGCCCAAAATTAGGCAATATCGATCATATTGCGTCTTACCCGTAACCACAACGGGGAATATTGCATCTAAATATAAGGAGACCTCTGCCGGGCCCCCATCTTTTTCCCTGCCGGACTAGCAACAAGGCAGAGACGGTATGCGGGTCTCCAATCATTTTGCATATTCAGCCATTTATCATAGATAGCAACTCACAGGAGAGTACTCTGATTGATGTTTTCCAGGCGGAGTTCCTCCGAAGGCGGCGCTTCTGATCAAGGTCATGGATCTCCTGTATTTAGCCGCCTGCTCGACCAGGCGCGGCAGGGCGAATCGGAGTCTCTGAGCACGTTATACCGCCAGTTTCTTCCTGGCATATTTGGATACATCGCCACTCGGGTTCCAGATCGCGCTACGGCAGAGGATCTGACCTCGGAGGTCTTTTTAAGCATGGTCGAGAGCATTCACCGCGTCAGAACCAATGACGCGGCAGGGTTTGCTGCCTGGCTTTTACAAATTGCACGCAATACCATTGCTGGCTACTACCGCAAACGCGAAAACCAGCCAGCATTTGTTCCTCTCGATCCTGTTTCAGGGGAAGGTGACGAAATAGGCTATACAACTCAAGCGGAGGCCGATCCCGTCCTACAGGCGGAGGCCCGCGCGGAATGGCAAACTGTCGTTCAAGCTATTAACGCCCTGACGGAAGAACAGCGACAGGTGCTGGTTGGTCGCTTGATTATGGGATATGATGTAGCCACCGTTGCACGCATGACCGGCAAGAAAGCCAATGCGGTCAAAGCCTTGCAATTCCGTGCGTTACAGAGCCTGCATCGTTTGCTTAAAGAGAAGAACTCGCAGCCCAATGATCCGCGCTCCAATTTTGCAACTGGCTCTATTGAGAGTTTTGAGACCGAAGCTATAGGGAGGCTTCCCTTTAACCACGCGCACCACTACGCTCACACCAGGAGGAAGTACGATGAGACCACTTCCTGACCGGCTCAATGATCGGCTTGAACAACAGATTACTTTTTGGCACAACACGGAACAACAGGGCCAATTACTCGATGCTCTCGGCAATGATCCAGAAGTAGATGAACTGGTCAAGCTGGCGGATCGTATACAATCCGCACCCTCTTTAGAAGCATCGCCTGTCTTTGCCAGGCACCTGGAGCAACGTCTGCTGCTGCGGAATGCGCAGTTACAGCAGAAAAGGTTGGCGCTCTCGCGATGGAGCTGGCTTCCCTGGCCGGCCTGGCAGCCCCGGCGCGCGTTGCTTATCGCCAGTATTACGCTGCTGTGCCTGCTGCTGGGAACTGGCGTGTTAGCGGTGGCGCAGGCTTCCGGCCCTACCAGCCCGTTGTATGTGGTGAAGAACTGGGAACAAAATGTACAGATCTCCCTGGCGCACTCCCCCCTGGATCGCGCCGAAGTGTGCCGCCAGATCGTTCTTGACCGCCTCAAATCGCTGACCAGCCTGACTACCCCTGCCGATACAACAGCCTATTACCAGGACCTGGCGGATATAGACCAGCAGATCGACATGATTGTCCAGATCATTAATACATTACCTGCCGGAGCTGACCGGGACCGCCTGTCGGACGAACTGGCTCAAACCCGCAGTGAGATGCGCACCACGTTGCGGGGGCTGCTCCCCCTGTTAACTATCGATGAGCGCCTGCAAACGACTGCCAGGCTGGCGCAGTTGGGCGATACCGTGCCACATCTACAGAGCGTTTTCATGGTGCTCTCCTTCCATCCCCAGGAACAGGCCATGATTAGCCTCACCGGCAGCAATCTCTCCAATGGCGCGCAGTTGCTTATTGATAATCGCGTTGTGACCAACACAGGCTCTTTTCAAAATGGCGTTTACGTTTTCGTCATACCCTGGCAGAACACGCAATCGCCCCATACGATTGGCATTCTTAATTCCGATGGCACCGCGGCGCAAACGAATGCGATCACCCTGGTTGTGCCAAAAGATGACCAGGGCAACAAAAATGATAACGGCCATAGACATAATGATGGAGGAGGAGGCGGCAGCAGAGGTGGCAACGGCGGCGGGAAGAACGGGAGCAACGGAGATAATGGGAAAAACTCCGGCAACCTGTCCAACGTCAAAGGAGGCTGATACCCCTCATCCCTTTTACGACGCTTTCAGTGCCTCCTGCGCCAACTGGTCATGAATGAGATCGGCGTAGTGGCCGTTTTTTGCCAGTAGCTCTTGATGCGTGCCGCGCTCCACAATTCGTCCCTGATCAAGTACGAGAATGACGTCCGCGTTGCGAATAGTGCTCAGGCGATGGGCGATGATGATCTGGGTGCATGAGAGCGCATCGAGATTTTGCTCGACAATACGCTCGGTGCTGACGTCCAGGGAACTGGTGGCCTCGTCGAGCAGCAGGATCGCCGGGTTGTGGGCCAGCGCGCGGGCAATAGCCAGGCGCTGACGCTGGCCGCCCGAGAGCGCATTGCCTCTTTCCGCCACAAAGGTCTCGTATCCCATTGGCCACTGCACAATATCTTCGTGTAGCGCCGCCGCTCGCGCCGCGTTGATAACACACTCCATGTCAGTATCGGGGTTATTGAAGGCGATATTTTGCCGGATCGAGCCGCTGAAAATGCTCGCATCCTGCATAACCACGCCGCATTGCGTACGCACGGCCTGGTAGTTGAGATCGAGCAGGGAGATATCATCATAGAAGATCTCGCCGCTGCTGGGAATGCATAAGCCCAGCAGAAGTTTGCCGAGCGTGCTCTTACCCGAGCCTGTCCGTCCAACAATGGCGATGCGTTGCCCCGGCTCAAGGCTCAGGTTGATGTCCGCCAGTGTCATTGGCGCGTTGGCGTCGTATTGAAAACATACATGCTCCAGCCGGATCTTTCCTGACAGGCGTGGAGGATAGCGTACCGCCTGCACATCCTGCTCCGCCTCGGCCTCCGCTACATCGGCGATGCGGTCGAGGTGCGCACGTACCAGTTGCAATTGCTGTCCGCTGCTCACCAGCGAGCTTAGAGGGGCCAGGAATGCGGTTGCCAGCGCGTTCAATGCCAGCATCGTGCCGATCTGCATCGTGCCATTGAGCACATCAATAGTTCCGACCCAGAGTAGGAGCAGGGGAGAGAGCGTCTGCAACGTTCCCATAAAGATGCTAACGGTCGAGGAAAGGTAATCCATGCGCAAAGTGACGTTCAGTTGCTCAAAAAACAGGTTGGACCAGCGTTCGAATGCCCGCTGCTCGGCTCCGGCTGCTTTGATCGTCGTTATGCCCGTGAGCATCTCGGTCATGTAGCCCTGTGTTTTGCCCGCCGCCTCCAGTTCGCGGCTCGATAAAACGCGAAACTTCGACGCCGTACACAGCAACAGCAATACCTGGAGCGAACCAATACCCAGCACGATCATACTAAAGACAAATGATTGTGAAAGCAAAATGAACCAGTAGATGATAATCAGGCTGCCATCTAGAAAGGTTGAGATAAGATTGCTGCCGATAATACCGCGAATAGCAGCATTGCTGGAGATACGCGTCATAATATCGCCGCTGGAGCGCTGCTGGAAAAAGCGCAGCGGCAGGGTAAGGAGATGTTCAAGAAAGCCTGGCAGGATCTGGGTATCGATGCATCCTTCGAGATAGATTAACAGGAATGCGCGCAGCAGCACGATGACCAGCTCGGCCAACATCATGATCAGCAGACCAACACCCAGCAAGGGCAGAATAGCAGTCATCCCATGTGGTATCACCTGATCTATCACCACTTTGGTCAGGATAGGTACTGAGAGCCCAAAGACTTGCAGCAGGAGCGAGGCGCCAATGATCTGTACCAGCACCAGCGGCACCTGTTTTATATATTGCACCACATAAGCGCGCAACGAGATACCAGGACGGCGCGAGCGACGGGCAAAGTGGACGCCCGGCTCCATCATCAGTATGACGCCAGTAAAGCCCTCGTCAAACTCCTCCGCCGTCATGCGCTTGTAACCGGCGGCAGGGTCAACCACATCCACATAGCGGGGAGTCCAGCGCTCAACAACCAGGAAGTGATTGAATTGCCAGTGAACAATGGCGGGCAGGCGCACGAAGCGCAGGTCGTTCTCTTGCACGGAGACGGCTCTCACGCGCAAGCCATAGCTGCGGGCCGCATTGACAATGGAGAGGGCCGAAAGCCCGTCGCGCCCAACACCATGATACTCCGATATCTCCGAGACGCTGGTTTTGCGCCCATAATAGCAGAGAATCATCGCCAGGCAGGCGGCCCCACACTCTACGGCGTTCATCTGCATAAGCTGTGGCACGCGGCGGCGAAACCTGCCTCGAATGCTTGCCCATAGCGTTGAGCGTTGCTTTTTCGTTGCGTTCATCGTTTAACCTCTTATCAACATCAACCCATCCAGACCTGGAAAGAGCGAGAGTACACGACGCGAGCCAACCTGGACTTGAGCCTGAACCAGGCTGCCTGCATATACACTGGAATCCAGCTTCTGCCGAGGCTGCGCCAGAATAACAATAGAGGGTTGATCGATAGCTTGCCCCTCCTCGCTATCGAGCGCATAGCGTTGACGGGCAGCGGCGGGACTGATAATTCCTGGTTCAATATGCTCAATCCTGCTGAGAATTTCTGGTTCATCGGCGTCAACCTGAATGCGGACCGGCTGGCCTGTATGTATTTGTGCAGCATATACCTGCGGTAAAAAAATCAGGATGGATGTTGCAGCGTTTGGGAAGCGGCGCGTTTGTTCTGGCGTCAGGACGATCCCGGAGCCATCGACGAATGTTGGAATTTCTGCCCACCAGGCGACTAAGCCGGCCAGCAACAATAGCCCGAACAGGAGCCACGCACAGAGAAAAACAGGGGGAGATACCAGGCGCGGGAAAACATCCTTCTCCCGCCTTTGCATATACCGCCTTATCGCATCTTCGCGAAAGAGTGAACGACGATCATGCGACATACCAACCACCCTTTTTTACTATAGTATTGATACAGCATAATTGCATTGCAAAGAGATTTTAGAATAAATATAGCAAGAACGGGTAACTTACAAAGGCTCCTTCCTTGAGAGCCTTTGTAGATCCAGATCAACAAAACTGGCCAGACATTATTCGGTCACCCATTTGCATTAACTAATCATTGTCATTGTTATTGCAAAAGAACTGGTTATGGTGACGGTGATGCCGATGGCAGTTATTGTTATTATTGTTGTTGTGGTTGACTTGCCGGTTATGATGATTGTTGTGGTTATGATTGTTGTTGTGGTTATGATGGTTATGATGGTTATGATGATTGTTGTGATTGTGATGATTGTTGTGGTTATGATGATTATGGTTGCCGTGGTTGTTATGTCCGCCACGGGCTCCTGTCACCAGCTTCAACTCCTCATCTGTCAGTTCAATACTGAAACCCTGGCGCGCATTGGTGGTCACATCGAAAAAGCTCACGGAAAAGCTCCTTTCATCTCACTTTAATGGAGTCATTGCATGTTGCGGTTAGTTGACCCTCAGGTTATAGTGCAGGAAGTCCAGCCGGTACTCCACACGTAAGCGGGTCAAGCTAAAGCGGATACGACGGCCACAGCGACACTCTTCACGCATGCGCCCCATGCGCTCTATATTCCACCACCCATCGGCCCCCGCGACCTGAGCCAGATCCTCATCGGTCAAGTCAAGCATACCAGGGGAGTTTGCCAGGTCTCCTTGCATACCACTGAGTTGCGAGACGGCAGAAGAACTCATCAAAGATTTCCTCCATTTTACTTCAATTGTTTTTTACATTACACATTAATACTTTACTATTATTAGTATTAGTAAACCTTATGTATAAGATTACTAATACATAAATAACCTACCATATATCAGTATAAAAATCAAGAAATCCATCAATTCATTTGCTAATACAACGGGTATTACCTATTAAATGCTTCCTACTTGCCGATAATGCCCCTGGCGCCTTTCCGATGTATAGGAGTAGCGCAGCGCGCTTTCTCTCCTCAGAACTACGCTGTAAGTGGTTCTATTTATACTTCGATCCGCAAGGACTTGTTCCAAAAATGGGAGGGGAGGGAGAAAAAAGGACTAGAGAGTGATTCATAGCTTTCCTGCAGCGTTCATCACATAAATACCTTGAAAAAGTTATTTACCTTGTGGAAAGGGAGGTACTAGAGAAGGGAACGTTCGTTAACACAAAGCAAGCGGCTGCTATAATCACACCTTTCTCCTACCGATAGGATAAAGAAGGAAGCAAGGAATAAACTGTATGTTGGTCGGGTTGTAATCATTGTTCCCCCCACAACAATACAGCACATAAAAAAGAAGTACGCGCCCATACGTGATACCTCGACCCTTGCTGATATGCCACAGGCTTGCCTTTGTTTGATCGTCAGCATTATTCAGGCTTGCCTTTGTTTGATCGCCAGCATGCCACGGGTAGGGGCCTGGCTTGCCCTTGCCCTCACCGGCAGCATGCAGTACAAAGAGGTACATGGAGTACAAAGTCATGAAACAATCATACGAGGAATTCATCCGAAAATTTTTCAAAAACGTCCAGGCTCTTGATCCTGAGGGGAAAAAGGTGGATGTATCGGAGCATGCCAGCATTGATCCCGAAGGGAATCTTGTCTTACAGGTTCCGGGGAGCGAGCCGCTGACGCTGGTCTTCCAGAAGAACTGGTATCCGCCCATCCTCACGCCTCCTCGAAGGTGCGTTCGCTGTAAATCTGAGGAGGAGGTAGAATATGATGATAGGGCGGGAGTCAACCTCTGCCAGCGGCACCGGGAAGAACTCCCTCACCGTGAATCGGCATAGGTCAAGATAAGCGCGAACAGGGGCAAGGTAGCAGTGCGAGCGGCACTCGATTGCTACAGCTTGCCCCTGTTTTATTGTGAAGGGAGCGACACATGTTATTAGCTGATTTGCGCGCCGAGGTTGTGCGTTACGCCGGAAAAATGTACGATAGCCAGCTTGTCCAGGCCACGCAGGGCAACCTGAGCGCACGCGATCTTGAGAGCGGGCTGATCTGCGTCACGCCGAGCGGGGCCGACTACCAGACCCTAACGGCAGAAGATATCGTGGTGGTGGATCAGCATGGAGCGGTGATCGAGGGCAAATGGCGACCCACCGTCGAGACGCCGCTGCACACCTGCATTTTGCGCCGACGCAGCGACATTCATTGCGTCATGCACACCCATTCCCCTTATGCCACCGCCTTTGGCGTGGTCTACCAGTCCATCCCGGTTGTCCTGGCCGACTCTGCCCTCTGCCTGGGCGGAGAGGTGCCGATTGCGCCTTACAAGAGGTCGGGTACGGCGGAATTCGCCGAACATATCGCGCAGGTACTGGGCAACGGCAATGCCGTCATCTGGGGCAATCACGGGGCGATGGTGGTGGGAGCAAATCTCGCAGCTACCTTTTCGGCGGCCCACGCCCTCGAGGATAACGCGAAAATCTACACCATCGCCAGGCAGCTCGGCACACCCATTTTTCTCTCGCCGGAGGAGACCACGGCATTGCACGATTTCTGGGTCAAATCATACGGGCAGAAGCGCCTGGATCGCTGAAGTCATCTCTGCCGCGATGGCCCGCGTTTCCTGATCGCCAGGACGTGGAAAGCGTAACCCTGATCTCGCCACTTAGCTGCCAGCCTGGTCAACGAGACATCAAGCTGCTGATGGGTATGAGCCGAGATAACCGCATGAGCAACGGTCGGCAGGTATTCAGGATGAGTCAAACGATACGTGATCTGGAACTTCATTCTGATCCCTTTTCTCTATCATGCCAGGAAAGCAGGACAGACGTCAGCTATAGCTATTTAGTCACAGAGATTTGCCATATTGCCAGGTTATCTGTATAAATCATGACAGGCAGAGCTTTAATTTTGCAGGAAGGAGGCACAATACAGATGAGCGCACCCACTCGTGTGATTCTCTCGGGCATCTTTCTGCTGGCGCTTGTGCTGGGCACCGCTTTTGCTCAGCTCTCATACCACTTCAACACGTACGTGGCCCTCGGCATCATGGTGGTAGGCACCTTTCTAGCGGCTGCATTTCTTTTTAATCACCATGAATAACCGGCCTGCCGTCATTGCAGCTTGATCCATCACTGTACTGACCTCAAATGTGCCGCTCAATATATTCGGCGAGTTCTTCTTTCCCAAGACTCAGGTCAATCTTGTCCCCGTCTCTGGTTTTGACCGAGAAGGAGAACTGGCTGTATCCTTGATTAGAAGTAGTCTGAGATTGAAGAGATAGTATCTCATTCCAGCGAAGCGCACACAATTCGCGCTTCCAGGTGCTCTTCTTTGCATCGCGCCATTGATGACTAAGCAGCCCACGCTCATAGCGGAACGGGCCTCTTTCCGCCCGTTTAGTTGGGCATGTAGCACGCCGCAAGACATGCTCAACTAAACGTTCCTGGTTACTCCTCCTCCTCGTTCACATTACTGAAAGATGACTGCATGCAGTCGGGAGGTATGAGTCGCATCCTCAATAGGGCGGGCTACCAGCGTTCTGTAGGTGGGCTTGGGGAACAGACGCATATGGAAGAACAGCCCTCCGATCAGAGCCAGGAAGAGGCTTACAAGGAAGATGATGGCGAAAAGTGTGATTAACATGGTGTTGTTCCTCTCTTACCTGGCGGCGGGAAACAGGTCGCCTTCCGCCGTCTCGGAAGGCTCCACATCCCTTGTTTCCCAGCGCACCGCTGATAGTTCAAGTATAGCGGAGGCCATGTGCCAGGTGACATTACATCTGTGCCAGAAAAATGACAGACGCTGTATTAACCGGTACCATGTTAAAGACGCGATGATGACAGTATTGTTAAAAGGGCGCTCAAGCTTTGATCAGGGGCGCCTCCCGACGGTGCCAGTCGGTCAATTGCTGATAGGCATGGGCGATGCGCAGGACGGTGCCCTCCTCGAACGGCTTGCCTGCCGCCTGTAAGCCAATGGGTAAGCCATTGGTGGTAAAGCCACAGGGGAAGGAGGCTGTCGGGAGTCCGGTGAGGTTGAAGGGCATGGTCAGGCGCAGATAGGCTACCGTTGCGTTCTCGGTCACGCCACCGATCTCAATATCCTGCGCCGCCTGCTCCGAGAGGATCGCGGGGACCGGCAGCGTGGGCAGAATGAAGGCGTCTACATCTTGCATGATGGCCCGAAAACGGCTGGAGAGGATGCGGCGTTCGTGCAGAGCAGCCAGGTAATCGACGGCAGCTATCTCCTGGCCCTCTAAAAGCCGGGTAAGCACGCTCTCGGTATAGAGATCGCGGCGTTCCGAGAGCCAGCCTTTTTGGAGATGAGCCAGCGTAGCCTCCGGCTTCTGGATAGTGCGGTACAGCTCCATCGTGGGGCGTGGCATATCCACATTGATGACCTGCGCGCCCTCTTCCTCCAACACAAGGAGCGCGGCCCGCCAGGCAAGCTGCACCTCCGGGTCGAGCGGCGCCACAAACGCTTCCTGGGGCACGCCCAATTTGATCCCCTGAAGCGAGAGCGGGCCGCGTTTCTCTGCGCCGCCGATTAATGTTGCGGTCGAGCGACCTGGGGTAAGAGGCGGACCGGAAACGCTATTGGGGTCGCGCGGATCGTAGCCAGCGATGGCGTCGAACAGCAGCGCGCAATCCTCGGCGCTACGTCCGATTGGTCCAACATGATCAAGCGACCAGCTCAGGGGAACGACGCCGTAGCAGCTCACGCGTCCATAGGTCGGCTTCAGACCGGTCGCACCACAGCACGCCGCAGGAATGCGAATCGAGCCGCCGGTATCCGTGCCAATGGCTCCCAGACACATTCCCGCCACAACCGCAGCCGCCGAGCCGCCGCTGGAGCCGCCGGTTGTGCGAGCAAGGTCCCACGGGTTGCGTGTTGGAGGCGAGTAGGGACCATAGGCGAACTCGAACGTGTTGGTCTTGCCAATGATAATAGCGCCATTTTTGCGCAATAGCTCGACCACGGTCGCATCTTCCTGCGCAATATGATCGGCCAGCACCCTGGAGCCCGCCGTCATACGCACGCCTTTAACAGCCACCAGATCTTTGACCGCAACGGGAATACCATGCAGCGGACTTCTATAGAGTCCGGTACGTATTTCGCGCTCAGCCTGCTCCGCGTCCGCCAATGCCTGCTCGCGCATCACTGTGGTAAAAGCCTGAATCTCGTTGTCGTGTGCATCGATCTGTTCCAGTGTCTCCAGCACCAGTTCGGTGGGAGTGATCAGGCCAGACCGTATTTCTGTCGCCGCCTCTTGAATGGAGGTGTAAGTCATATCTCTACTCTCTTCTCACAATGTTTTTCGTCTCGGATCGTTTTCGCCTGTAAGGAATGTTCGCCAGGATTGCTGGGGGCCTGGTAACTTCCTTATATTGTAGCAGGTCACAGGTCCATTGTGAGTATCGAGGGCGAGCTTAGACCATGCAGCAGGAGAATTTTTCCTTTCATAAAGATAATCACATACCTATACTCTACGCCCGTATACTTCATCGCTCAAGGGTTTGAAAGGCTTGCGCGAGAAAATGGCCTCGATGGGCAGGCTAAAATACTCGCTGATGCGAAAAGCAAGTTCGAGGCTGGGACTATATTCGCCGCGCTCCAGATAGCCCAGAGTTTGATAGTTAATACCTAAAATGTCCGCAAGGTCATGCCGAGAAAGCCCGCGTTCCGCACGTAAGACCGGTAAACGGTTATAAATGGTTTGTTCTGATGAATTTGTCATTGGTCACCTCTTAACGACTCTCCTCCTGCATTTTATCGATTCTACCACAAAATGTAGCATAAATACAGCAACATATCAATGATAGTACATCACTATTAGAGGTCTCTATGAATACATCCAAAAAAATTGATATGGAGTGCTCAATTCTTCTGCTATGGGCGTAGTAAAGAATCAAGAGGTGGGTAGAAGTATTTTGCTCCCTGACACCCCCCTGCGATATCTTGCATAGCGCCGTACCGATGTGCTAAGCTCTACAGCGGTATATGCTCAGCAGTATTTCCGCTGTACTCTTTATTACACAACTTTATACGGTTTTTTTCTCGATGAGGTAACACAGTATGTCTTACAATCTGGGGGAGTTCTACGAGCGGCCCAGCGATTATGACCTGGAGTATCAGGGCCAATCGGAGCTGGACCTCCCCTTCTGGCGTGAACTGGTGATGCGCTACACGCCCCGACGCGTGCTGGAGCTGGCGTGCGGCACCGGTCGAATTGGTCTGGAGCTGTTGCGTGGACCGGGCGATTTTCAACTGGAAGGGCTG
This sequence comes from Ktedonobacteraceae bacterium, assembly GCA_035650355.1. Lineage (GTDB taxonomy): Bacteria > Chloroflexota > Ktedonobacteria > Ktedonobacterales > Ktedonobacteraceae > DASRHT01. The sequence goes on along the minus strand of DASRHT010000056.1, from coordinate 36,538 downwards.
GACATCTCGTCAGAGATGCTGGCCGTTTACGCTCGCAAATTAGAGCGCGAACCCGAGTCCGTGCGACAGCGCGTCATCCTCCACGAAGGCGACATGTGCAAGTATCAGCTTGCCGAAAAGGGCGCCTTCGATCTGATTTTCCTTCCCTTCAACTCTATTGCGCACCTCTACGAAATTGAGCAGCAGCTTGAAACCTTTAACAATACTTACGATCACCTGGCTCCTGGTGGTCGCTTTGTCGTTGATACTTTTATTCCCGATATTGATTACCTGAGTGACGCGCTTAATCGCCCGTCGCACGTCTATATGGAGGACGAAATCGAAGGTCCAGATGACGAATTTACCATGCTGCTCTACACCAGTCGCAAGTATGATCCGATTGAGCAGCTCCAGCACATCATCTGGACGCATGAAAAATTCTTCCGCGCCGGAGAAAACGAACGCTACATGACCAGGCTCGACATGCACATGTTCTTCCCGCGCGAATTGCAGCTCCTCTTCCTGGCGACCAATTTCAGCATCGAGGCCATCTATGGCGACTACGATTGGAGGCCGTTCGGCAAAGGGACGCGGCAGATCGTTGTGGGGCGCAAGCGCAGGCAGGACATCGCCAGCTAAACGGTCGCGCCTCCACAACTGGAGCCGAGTCCGGCTGTGCAGCCATAGCAATGCTGTCCCAACTGGATCACCCGTTGGGACAGGCTTTCCGGCGTTGCCTCAAAAATAGTCTGGGGAGCCTGCGGCCCCACCCCTAAGTCGAGCATCTGATTGAAGTCGCAATCATAGAGCCGTCCATCCCAGCCGATAGAGAGCGTCGTGCGACACATCAGGCCCTCAACGGTCGCGGGATTAAATGCCGTCACCAGCTTCTCTAGGTACGCTTCGAGATTGCCGGAGCGCAGCAGGAAATCCAGAAAGCGGCTGATCGGCATATTGGTGATGGTGTAGAGGTGATTAAACTCTATACCATAACGCCTCTTCATCTGCGCCTTCCAGTCGCGTTCTAAAGAGTGCTGGTTGCCGGGGAGAAAAGCCCCCACCGGATTGGTCACCAGGTTGAGAATCAAGCCGCTCTCCTCTTTGCCGTAGCCCAGGCGATTGAAATGCTGGAGGGCGGCAATCGAATCTTCAAAAACCCCCTCGCCGCGCTGCGTATCGGTTGTTTTGACGGCGTAGGACGGGAGAGATGCGACCACCTCGACGCGATGCTCAGCCAGAAATTCGGGCAGGTAGGAGTAATTGGGCAGGCGTGTAATGGAGAGATTGCAGCGGTCCATCACATGGCGCCCCAGAGCTGTAGCGCGTTCGACGATCTCGCGGAAATCGGGATGCATCTCGGGCGCGCCTCCGGTGATATCGAGCGTTGGAATATCGCTCTGCGCCAGAAAGTTCAGCGCCGCCTCCAGCACCTCGCGCGTCATCACCTCCTTGCGTTCAGGCCCGGCATCCACATGGCAGTGAGCACAGGTCTGATTACAGCGTTTCCCAACGTTGAGCTGCAAAACGCTGATCCCGGCAGCCTTGAGCGGACGATGGCCCGCGCTCGCCGCCGCTTCCGCAAAGGGACGCAGCGACAGATCGTCCAGTAGTCGGCGTTGATAGGTGCTATCGGCAAGGGGATGCTGCTGCTTCCTCAGCGTGGGAAGGACTTTTGCCATATGAGAAACTCCTCAGAAAGGGGAAGCGTACTTACATCGAGACTTTATCAACGTGGTTGCGCATCTGTACGCCGTGGACGAGCGAGGAGCCGCCGCGGATCGCCGCCGCCACATGGATCGCCTCGGTCATCTGCTCAATATCGGAACCTTTTTCGAGGCAAGCTGAGCTATAGGCATCGATGCAATATGGGCACTGGACGGTATGAGCAACGGCCAGCGCAATCAGAGCCTTCTCGCGCTCCGAAAGCGCCCCTTCTGCAAAGACAGCGTTATACCATGCCAGAAACTTCTGCCATAATTCAGGAGCATCCTTACCGATATCAGGAAAATGTGCCAGGTCTTTGGGGTGGTAGTACGTATCCAATCGTCTCTCCTCATGCATAAATATGGGGCTGGTGAAAACCCTCAATTGTCTGTTCCAAATACAATTACCATTACTGACGGTAACATTACAGCCATCACAATGTCAACGATGAAGCTTCTCTAACCTTCGTACCGGGAAGACGTGCCACTTTTTGCATCTGTCCATGCAGGAAAAGAGCAAAATAAAAGAAGTTTCGGCCCCTGCTCCTTGCTACAATAACGTACGTTCCTGGAGATGGGAACGCAGTACAGAAGCAAGGAGCAGACAGCTATGACAGAACAGGTATCTCCCCTCGCTACGTTTTACAAATCAGGTTGGGAGCACTATCAACGCGCCCTGGTCCAAACCATTGCAACGCTTTCATCTGAACAACTGGCCCTCCCTCTTGGACCACATCAGCGTTCGATAGGCGAGCTTCTCGACCATATGCTCGGGGCGCGCTTCAACTGGTTCCACCTCTGGATGAGTGAAGGAGATCCCAACCTTGACTGGAACGACGATGAGGACAACGACGAGCCAACCGTGTACAAGGCTGCTTCACTGGTCGCCATGTTTGAGAAGAGCTGGCATGTGATCTCCTCCGCCCTGGACCGCTGGACATCCGCTGATCTAGAGCAGCTTTTTTCCCCTCCAGCCTCTCATCAGGCGTGGCTACGGAATCAAGGATTAGAAGAAGCGCCTCCGCATACACGCCAGTGGATTGTCTGGCATGTCATAGAGCATGAGATCCACCACGGAGGCGAGCTTTCCCTGGCATTGGGAACTTATGGGGCAAACGATTTCTATACCTGGTGAGGATCTCCATCCTTGACCTGGAGACAAATGTAATTGAAGAAAGGGAGCGTCCCTTTCCCAAAACACGCCATGCCTTCGTTGGGGCCAGATGGGTGTTTTGGGAAAGGGGGCGCTGAAGCGGACGCGATCAATCTCGTCCCTACGGAGCGGACACCCTGATCAGATCTGGCACAACGGCAGCAATCAGCAGCGAGACAAGCACACAGGCAAGGCCGCCGCCGACCACGGAGATCGTGGGGGAGAAGAGGCCGCCGATTAGGCCCGATTCAAACTGGCCGAGCATAGGGCCGCCGAGGACAAATATCGCGCTTACTGCACCAACTCGCCCGCGATACGCGTCAGGCGTGGCCGCCTGGATGATCAGGCCGCGCAGCACTATGCTCGCCATGTCCGCGGCTCCAGAGCCAGCCAGGAAAAGTACACCGAGCCAGGGCGGATTGGGCAGGAAACCAAAGGCCGCGATACACAATCCCCAGACAACAGGCGCTAGCATCACCCCCACCCCTCGACGCTTGATACGCGCAAACACGCCGGTAAATGGTGCAAGAGCTACAGCACCAAGCGCGGGTGCAGCCAACAGCAGGCCAAGCCCCTGCGGGCCAATATGCATGATATTCTGGGCATAGACCGGCAGCATGGCGCTCGCTTCACCAAAGAAGTTGGCGCAAAAGTCCAGGATCAGCACCGAGAGGATGATCTGGCTGGTACGTAAGAAGCGCATGCCATCGAAGAGCGCGCCAAAGCCTGGTCGAGCCCGTTTCTCCACCGGCACACGCGGCACAACCATCAAGCAGAGTGAGCCGATGACAGCGAGATAGGAGATCACGTCAAACCAGTAAGTGGCAGCCAGACCCAGCCAGCCAATGGCGAAACCACCAAGAGTAGGGCCGGCAATAAATGCCAGTTGCGTTATGGTGGCGCTGAGCGAGAGCGCGCTCGCCATCTGATCGCGCGTGACCAGCGAAGGGATGATGGCCTGACGCGTGGGGAAATCGAAGGCAGAGACGGTTGCGCTCAGCAGAATGACGCTGTAGATGATTACCACGTTAATGACGTGGAGATTGGTACAAAAGGCAAGCACTGCGGAAAAACCCATCATCGTCAGGTTTATCGCCATCAGCATCTTGCGCCGATCTAGTACATCGGCCAGCACGCCGCCCACCAGCGAGAAGAGCAGGCGCGGAATAGCCCGCATCAGGCCGATCACGCCAAGCGCCACCGCCGAGTGCGTTACTATATACACCTGCCAGGCCACAGCTACAACCTGCATCTCTGTACCCGCCGATGAGATCAACTGGCCCCAGAAAAACAACGCGTAATCGCGATTACGCAACACGCTCCACGGTCCAGACGGACACCTGGCAAAACTATGCACATTTTCCGGCATACAGTCTATCCTTTCACCGCCTAAAGTGAGGTCACGAAACATAAAAAGGCTGCACGCATGCATCTGCGCCTCACGGCAGTGAAAAGATGTAGGGGCCGGGCTTGCCCCTGCCCTGTCGCCACCCTATTGACCACATCCTGTAGGGGCCACGCTTGCCCCTGTCGCCATCCTATTTGACCACACCCTGTAGGGGCCGGGCTTGCCCCTGCCCTGTCGCCATCCAATTGACCACACCCTGTAGGGGCCGGGCTTGCCCCTGCCCCGCTTGCTCCTGCCTGCATTTCATTGGAGCAATAAAAAAAGCCGTGAGGCTGCGAATCGCCCACGGCTGTTGCGTACTGCTAGCTGCGCTTTAGCAGGGAGGTTTGACTGTTGGTTCCCTGAAAAAGGGCATAGTATGGCCCTGGGCGACTGCATAGCGGAGCAGCGCCCGTTTGCTCAAGAGATAGACGTACCAGGAGGTACTGGCACGCGGCCCCATCATGTCGGCCATACTGCAACTCACCTCGGTCTCTAAGTAACGGAAATGTTCACAAAGTAACTATATCCTGCTCAAGGATATGGCGTCAAGGCTTCTATTTAGAGCGGGCGTAGTGGAGTTGACAGCGTTCCTAGCCAATTATATACTGAATTAAACGCAGAAGCCGGGCTTCAGGGAAGGCGTTTGTTCCAGAATCATGCTGATTGGCGGAAGATGGTCGTTTATGTATACACGCGCTGCAACAGCAACTACGCCCGCTCTCATTATCTACCTCATTGATGCCAGCGATTCAATGAACGAGTTGTGCGGCGATACAACCAAAATCGCACTGGTAAATAAGGCATTATATGAAGTAATGAAAGATATGGTGCGGCGCTCCATTCGGGATGGGATTCCACAAAGCCGTTATAAACTCGCCCTCTTCGCTTATAGCTCTCGCGTGGTCGATGTGTTGAATGGTATCTGCGATTTGCCCACGTTGCTGCGCCAGGGGATGCCGGAGATTAGCGCGGGAGGGATGACGGATACAGCAGCCGCGTTTGCCGCCGCCGAAAGGCTCTTACTCACCTACATCAACGACTTCCGGCGCGGTCCCGCTCCTCTGGTCTGCCATCTCACCGATGGACGCTTGTCTACCGTCGATCCTACGCCTTTCGTGCGCCGTATCCAGGGGATGAGCGTCGATGATGGTACGGTGCTGGTGGAAAATGTCTATGTGGGGGAGCGTATGTTGCGCAAAAGGGTGCGGGACTGGCATCGTTGGGGGGGAGTCATGCGGGAAAACGACCTGGTCGATGAATATGCTCGCTTCCTCTATCGTCTTTCATCGCCCCTGCCTGAGAGCTACCGGCAGAATATCAACAGTCATGACTACGCCTTGCAGCAGGGGGCGGCCCTGTTCTTTCCAGGCACCCATAGCGATCTGATCCGTCTGGCTTTCTCTGTCTCGGCAGCCACGCAATTAAAGTAACACCCGCCGATATTTCAGTACCTCAAGCGGGTCGAGATAGCCATGCGCTCTCGCCGCCCCTTGAGGAAGGATATACATACTATACCTGAAGATGTCAAGTGGAAATACACTAAAAAGGATGAACGACCAGTGGCAGATTTTCGCCCACATCTGGGGCTGACTCTGAATATAGGTGCGGCCCAGTTCACTTTTGTGCAACACCCTCTTTTTCCTGATGATCAGGAGGAAGTGTTTGCCATCGAGGGCGGGGAGGCGATGGTATATCAACTGCGCGAAGTGGCGAGCGGCAAGATCTGGACGCTGAAAGTGAGCAAAACACCTTTTCGCGGTAAACATATCCTCCGTTCGACCAATGCGCTGGCCCCCTACGCCCACCTGCCCGGACTCAGCCTGGGCAGGCGCGTCTGCTTCACGAAGGCGACGCATCCCGCGCTGATCGCTGCCCATCCCGGCCTGGAATACGCGGTCTTGATGCCCTGGCTGAGCGGACAGAGCTGGGCGGGCTTCCTGGCGAACCGCGCCACCGGTCCCGACAACGAACCCTATACGCCGCAGGTCGCCTTGAAGCTGGCGATTGCGATGGCCCAGGTGCTCTGGGATTTAGAGGCCCACTCGCTGGCGCATACGGATATCGCCGGCAGCAATGTGCTGCTCATGCCCGCGTTCAACCTGGTTGAGCTGCTGGACCTGGAAAATCTCTACATGCCCAATAGTCCCATTCCTCAACAATGCAGCCAGGGCTCTCCTGGCTACCAGCATCGCTCTCTGGACCGGCGCGGTTACTGGCGACCCGATGGCGACCGCTTCTCTGGTGCGATCATCATCACGGAGATGCTGACATGGTGCGATGCCCGCGTCCAGAAGCTCACTCCCCCCAACGCCGAGTCGCTTTTCCCATTGGAAGATTTGCAGCAGATCAACACTCCGCGCTGGCGCGTTGTGCGCGACGCACTGTGGAATATCTGCCCCCCGGCGTTACGCCTCTTCGACCAGGCATGGAGTTCAACCGATCTCTCCCAATGTCCCGAACTGAGCGCCTGGGCTATGACCCTGATTCAAATGCGCAAGTAAAAAAATCTATCCCATTCCCCCGTGACCCCCTGCTGTGGCGACGACATGATGCAGATGAACACCTTCCTTCGTCCAGAGCACCGCTACAGGGCAAGCGCAAGGCATTGCCCCTACCCATCCGTCCCAGCCATGATCCACCATCGCAGGCACCGCCACAAGGCAGAGGGGGTCATGGGCCAACGGGCAGGGCGTCTGGCTAGGGGCAATCCCTCGCGGTTGCCCTACTGGTGCCGTGTGGGGCCTCTTGCCCTGTGGCAGGATGATGTCACGGTAACAGCAAATGCAGATCGCCGAACTCGTGCCAGAGATAGCCCTTCTCTATAGCTTCCTGGTAGGTTTTCCTGAGATGCTCTACGCTGGCAAGCGCCTCAAGCATAAAGAGATGGGTGGCCTGCGGCTCGTGTAATCCAGTTAAAAGGCCATTGACCGCTCGTATGCCGCGTTCAGGTGTGATGACGACACTGGTCCAGCCCTCGCCGGCGTGCGTCACTCCGTCAGCATCGGTGATGGTTTCAAGCGCGCGGATCACGGTTGTTCCCACGGCTACGATCCGTCTTCCGGCTGCTCTGGTCGTGTTGACAATGCGCGCAGTCTCTGGAGTGACACGATAATACTCTTCGTACGGCGGCTCGTGATCCTCCAGGCTGGCAACGCCGGTATGCAAAAGCAAAGGAGCAACCTGCACTCCATGCGAGATCAAGCTGGTGATCAGTTCGGTGGTAAAGGCTCGCCCGGCTGATGGCATTTCCGCGCTGCCCATCTCTGAAACGTAGACCGTCTGGTAGTAATCTATCGGCCACTCCTGCGGCACATAGCTGTAACGAATCGGGAAACCGTTGCGCGCAAGGTACTCCTGCAACATATATGGCAGGTGCAGGGTGGCAATCCACAAGCGATTCCGCCCCTGAGCATTCTCCTGATGGCGGTATGGCACATGCAGGGTGGCACTGGCCCCCTCCGCCAGTTGGAGCGTCTCACCCATCTTGATCCCATAGAAGGGCCGGGTTCCCTTCTCACCCTGCGTACGCACTTCGACCAGCCACAGGTCGGCGGGCAGGTGGGTCGAGAGGTGCAACTCGACCGGCATGCCGTTCTCACACCGGGCGGTGAGCGCGGCCTTCATTGTGCCACTGGTATTGATGACCAGCAGATCTCCGGCTTGCAGAAAGTCGCCGATCTGGCGAAAACGCGTATGCACCACGCGATCATCTGAGCGGTACGAGACCATCAGCCGCACCTCGTCCCGCGCCAGCCCTCGCGCCTCCGGCGGCATATGCGCCTCCAGTTCGGGTGGCAATATAAAATCTAGCTCTTGTTTTTTGTATACCCCGGCATCGCTGCGGTAAAGCGGATCTAAAAATTGTGATTGTATCATGGTCATTGCTCTGCTGTTTGCGTGGCGAGCGAACGGGCTACATAGCGTCCGCTCGCATATGTTCCTGTGATCAAGGCGAGCAGCCCCGGTACGCTCTCTTCGGGCAAGGGGCGGTCGCTGATGTCTTCCCCTGGAAATGCTTCCTGGTGCATTTGTGTGCGCATATCGCCCGGATCAACCCAGTAGACGCGGTACTCGGGATTTTCGGCGGCCAGCACGTTGGAGAGCTGTTCCAGCGCGGCCTTGCTGGAGCCATAGCCGCCCCAGCCCGGATATGCCTCGATCCCTGCGTCGCTGGTAATGTTGATAATGCTTGCCTCTGCTTTGAGGTGTCGCTTGAGCGCCTGAATGAGCGCCAGAGGCGCGATGAGGTTGACGCGATAGACCTTCTCAAGCACTTCGAGAGGGTATTCCAGTAATGCGGGCTGTGGGCTGGGACCCAGGATGCTGGCGTTGTTGACCAGCAGATCCAGCCCGCCCATGCGCTGAGCTGCCTCTACTAATGCCCGCCTGTGCATCGGATCACTGACATCGCCGGGGATGGCTATCACCGTCGTCAGCTCTGCCAGTTCTGCTCGCGCCTGCTCTATCGCTTCTGCCCCGCGGGCGTCAATTAAAAGATGCCAGCCATGTCTTGCCAGTTGCCGCGCCAGGGCAAGTCCTAGCCCTCGTGACGCGCCTGTAATCAGTGCGTTATGCTTCTCATTAGCTTGTTCAAATGATTGCCGGGTCATGGTATTTCCTTTCGAGGTTCTACTTTTCCACTACGGTAACTTTACCTCGAAAGCAGGAACCGGCACATTGTGCGAGAGGACAGTTTACGGGCTGTCCTTTTGGACAGAGCGGCTTATGCTTCCCCCAGTCCGCTCCCCTCGTTCCATTCCTCCACAATCCGCCCGTTTTCCAGGTGGAAGATCTGGATCAGCGATCCGTTTAACGGCTTGCTATTCCAGGCAGCCAACGCTGCTGACGCGCTAGCTTCGCTCAGGCTGTCTGCAATGAATGGCTTGCTATCCTGGGCGGACGCGCTGGAGCTCCTCGCTTCATCGTGGGAGGTCCCTACGGCGTTTCGGGCGGTGCTGTGCCATAGTGTACGCACGACGACTCGATTGCCTTCGGCGATCATATCTTCGATTGTCACTTTTATATCTGGAAAGTGGAGATGTACTTCGACGAAAAAATCTTTGACGCCTTCTGGTCCTGGTCGTTGCTGCGGGGTCGAGTGATCCACAAAGTCTGCGCTAAATAGCTCGTCCAGCAGTTCCAGATGTCTCTGGTTGAGCGCCTCATCAAATAATCGGCGGATAATCGCTTTATTTGCTGCTATCTCCGTCTCCATCGTCGCTGTCCCCTTCTTTGCTCTTATTTATCTCTGCTCTATCATGACACCATGATCAAGAAACTGCTGTCAATTATAGTATGTTTCCCTGTTATGCATATGCGCCCTGATGGATGAGGTATAATGAGGTATGTGTGCCGGTTTTGGGAGGGATGATGACTGATGGGAACGCGGTAAACCGCGCTCGGACGCGATAAATCGGGTCCCTACGGCGTTTACTGCGATCTTGTTAAAAAACGCGAGGGAGCGCGATGTTGTTTACGTATGAGAGCGGGGAGCCTACAGCGCCCGCGATTGTTTTTTTGCACGGAGCTGGCTTGAGCGGACGGATGTGGCAGCCGCAGATGGAGCGGTTGCCGGACTATTATTGCCTGGCGCCAGATTTGCCGGAGCAGGGGAAAAGTCTGCATACAGGCCCGTTTCGCCTCGAAGATGCTGCAAAGCAGGTGGCAGCGCTGATCGATGAGAAGGTTCCCAGCAAACGCGCGCACCTGGTCGGGCTATCATTGGGCGCGGACCTCGCGCTGGCTATCATGCAGATCGCTCCGGTAGCCGTTGATCATGTGGTGGCGAGCGCAGCCGCTCCTCTCGGCAAGGGTATGGGGAAATTGATCCTGGCGATCTCAACCTCTCCGCTTAGCTTCATCTTCCCTGAACAGCAGTTCCGCCTATCAGCTAAAATGCTCGGCATTCCAGAAGCTTATCGCGACATGTTCTGTGAGGATCTACTGCTGGCCGTCAATCCGGCCTTTACGCGCCGCTCTATAGAGGCGTTGATAGACCTGCCTCAATTGCTGCCCCGCACATCGGAGGCGCCAACACTGGTGGTTGTCGGTGGGAAAGAAAACGCGCTTGCCAAACAGGGGGTGAAGAAAGTAGTGGCGTCCCTCAAGCATGCACAGGGCATGGTCGTACCGGGTGTGAACCACGTCTGGAACCTGCAAGCTCCTGAGTTGTTTACAGATACGGTTCGGGCCTGGATTGAGGATCGTCCGCTCCCTGACGAATTGCAACCCCTGCTCAAAACAAAAACTGCCTGAAATTCCATCAAAACAGTCCGCATTAGTGGATAGCAAGGGAAAATGCAGAAGTGATGTCTCCTGGATGTCCCACTTTTTTAGGAGGGTAGAAACTCTGAAAGCTCACGTAAGCGTCTCTTGTCCCATGTGTTATACTCTTGAATAGATGTTCTACAGGAACAGGCATGGCAAAGTTTTGTAAGCTATTTGAGGAGAGATAGGATATGGGACAGCAAGCGGTTTCCCCCTGGTACTACTATCAAGGCTGGGATATCTATCAGGACCTTCTTGTGAAGGCGATCAGGCCACTGACGGCAGAACAACTGGAGCTGAAGATATCGCCCAATCTGCGCTCGATTGGCCTGCTCGCCAAGCATATTGTACGCACGCGAGCGAGCTGGCTGCATGGCTTTATGGGCGAAGGCGGTGCAGATGTGGCCGCTATTGCCGCATGGGAACATGGTGGCGCTATTCCATCTACAGCCGAACTGGTGCATGGCTTAGAGGTTACGTTCCGTGCATGGCAGCAATGTCTGGAGCGCTGGACGGCGGACGATCTGGCCTACGTCTTCAAGGGTGAAGACGATGGGGAGCCATATGAGATCACGCGCCAGTGGGTCATCTGGCATGTCATCGAGCACGATCTGCATCATGGCGGCGAGCTCTCCTTCTCGCTTGGCGCCCACGGCCTTGCAGCCCCCGATCTTTAGATAGAGTAGCTGCAACTGCCGTAGCGACCTCCCCGATTCATTATGGAAGGTCGCTACGGCAGTTGCACTTTACTCCACAGCCCTGCTGCAAAGTGAGCTATAATAGAGTCTCTATTTATTTTCAGCGTTTCGTTCGAAGACAGAAAGGCAAAAAGCATGACCCAGAGCCCATCGGAAAATAAAATGAAAATCGGCGTTGTACTGGACACATCGGAGGGCGGTCTGCAAGGCAAGACGCCTACGTTCCAGGAATTGCGAGAGATGGCCCAGGCTGCCGAGCGTGCGGGTTTAGATTCCCTCTGGCTGTGCGACCATCTGATCTATCGCTTCCCCGAGCAAGAAGAGACGGGCATCTGGGAAGTTTTTACCATGCTCAGCGCCCTGGCAGCGGTGACAACACACATTACGCTCGGGACCATCGTTATCTGCACCTCGTTTCGTCCGCCTGCGATGGTGGCAAAGATGGCTGACACCATCGACGAGATTAGCGGCGGGCGCCTGATCCTGGGGCTTGGCGCCGGATGGCATCAGCCGGAGTATGAGGCGTTCGGCTACCCTTTCGATCATCTCGCCGGTCGCTTTGAGGAGGCGATGCAGATTATCGCACCGCTACTGCGCGAGGGACGGGTTGATTTTCAGGGACAGTATTACCAGGTACATAATTGCGTGCTGCGTCCTCGCGGTCCGTCGCGCAACGGTCCGCCAATTCTGATCGCCGGTCGTCGCCCGCGCATGTTGCAATTGACGGCCCGCTATGCCGACGCCTGGAACACCGCCTGGCATATGGAGCCGGGAGTCGTGAAGGAGCGTTATGATGGTTTTAAAGAAGCCTGTACGGCTGCTGGACGCGATCCTGCGGCTGTCGAGTTAACAGTAGGCACAAGTGTGAAACTGCTGGCTCCCGGCGAGGATGCCGGCGAGACAAAAGTCATTACAGGCTCCCCCGAAGAGATCGCGCGCCGCCTTCACAGCTTTGCCAGCGTAGGCACCTCTCACTTGATCGTGACGCTTGAGCCTCTGAGCGTCGCAAGCATTGAACAGTTCGGGCGTATTGTCGAGTTGATCCGCCAGTTCTAGCGCCGGAGCATGCTCTTCTCGCGCCGGTTTTCCACTCCTCTCCATCTGAAAAACCAGCGCGGGAAGGGAGCGCCGGGGCGAAATCGGAGAGAAGGAGAGTTCCGATGTCGAAGCGCCAGCTCATCTTTGGAGCCATCTGCTTTCTTGTGGGCATCCTGGTCGGCATGGAGATTGTGGGCAATATTGATCTGCTCGTCCGCGTTATCATCATCATCGCCATCCTGCTGCTCCTCGCGTACCTGCTCCTGCCTTACCTGCCATTTAGACTGCAATCCAGACGCAGCCCCGCCCAACGCATGGCGATGCGCCGCGCCAGAAGAAAGCCTTAAAGCCGGAAACAAACCTTGCAATAGCCTGATGAGAAGAGGCACCAAGCGAAACGCTTCTGGGTATGCCTGAGTCACCTATCTTTCGGGTTATACGTGTACTCGTGTAGTTGGTGAAAGTGACGAACTAGAGAGGATTTTGTTATGCAAGGTAATCGATTAGATGGAATGCGTGTAGCCATTATCGTGGCCGACGATTTTGAGCAGGTCGAGATGACCGAGCCTCGGAAGGCTCTTGAGCAAGCAGGAGCCAGAACGGTACTCATTGCGCCAAAATCTGGCAAGGTTACTGGCATGAACCACGATGTCAAGGCTGATTCTTTCGATGTCGATATGTCTCTTGACCATGCCAATCCCAACGATTTTGACGCCGTTATGCTCCCTGGCGGAGCTTTGAACGCAGACTTTTTGCGTGCTGTACCTAAGGCACAGGAGTTTGTGCGGCAGATGGATAGAAGCGGCAAGCCGATGGCAGTCATTTGCCATGCTCCCTGGCTGCTTGTCTCTGCGGGCTGTGTGAAGGGGCGAACTTTGACAAGCTACCATACTATCCAGGACGACATTCGTAACGCGGGTGGCAACTGGGTGGATCAGGAGATGGTGCGCGACCGCAACTGGGTAACCAGCCGCAGTCCTAAGGACCTGGGTGCGTTTAACCCCGCGATGATCTCGCTACTCAGCGAGTACAAAGCGAAGGTCGGGACGCGGTAGGTAGCTTTTTCCCGATGAGACGCCTATCCGAATTCATCTGGCGCTTCCTCCCCTCGTTGAGACGCAGGGAGGAAGCGCCAGATGCTTCTCCACTCAACTACTCACAAGCCCCTTCGACGTGTTCTTCAGGCAATACTTGACACATACGCCCGTTTCGCGTAGTATTGTCCAGGTTTTAGAGAAAGAGAACAAGACATAATCAAGGAGAAGTAATGGACAAAGCCACGCTCATTGAAGCTATTCGCTCCGGGCGGAAGCAGTGGGATGACTTGCTCGCGGAGATCGATGAGTCGCGCATGCTGGAACCGATGGAAGAGGGGGAATGGTCTGTGAAAGATGCTATCGTCCATATTACCTGGAACGAGCGTGAGATGATTGGCTTTTGCCAGCAGCATGCCCTCGGCTCTGACCTCTGGCATATCCCACAGGATGAGCGCAATGCGCGCCCGGTTGAAGAGCAGCGCGATGTTCCTCTCTCTGAAATTCTGGCCGAGTCACAACAAGTCCACGCGCAATTTTTCGAGGCTGTTCAGACGCTCTCTGATGAAGATTTGAACGATGCACGTCGCTTCCAGGGGTTGCAGGAGGATTGTGCGCCCTGGGAAATGATTGCCGGCTGCTCATTTGATCATTACCCCGGCCATATAGCTGTCATTCGCGAATGGCTTGATCGTAGAGCGTAGCCAATCCTCATTCTCCCAACGGGCCAGATCGAGAGGGGCCACCACAGGGCAAGCGCAAGGCATTGCCCCTACCCATCCGACCGCGAATTAAGAAACGCGGTAGCTGCTTTCGCCACAGGGCAAGCGCAAGGCATTGCCCCTACCCATCCCATCCTGCCATGATCCACCATCGCGGACACCGCCACAGGGCAGAGGGGGTGATGGGCGAACGGCTCGGCGTCTGGCTCGGAGCAATCCCTCGCGGTTGCCCTGCTCGGACGCTCGTCGCTACGACAAGGGGATAGGACGAAAGGGAGAATGGGGGAAATGGCCCTGACGTTCAGGTCATTGTAAGGTGGACCTGATAGACTGCAAGTTGCTTATCAGGCTCAGGCACCATAATTTGTCTGATGTTCTTTAATTATATGGGAATTATATGCCTATGGAGATAGATAGCGTTCCCCGCGCTGAGATACAGGCTCAGGGGCCTGTATCGGAGCCGGAAACAATTCAAAAGAGGTCGCGCAAACGCAGCATTACGATCTTTGTAGTGGTGAGCATTATCAATGCAGCCCTGCTCGTCTTGCTCTGGACGCAGTTACTCACACCGGCACAAAATCAGACTGGCGCTAATAGCAATAGTGGCAGTAGTAGTATCGGCGATATCAATAGTCCTCTGGTTGGCAAAGCCGCGCCAGACTTCACGCTACCTGTATTAGGAAGCACGTCCAGGATTCATCTTGCGGACCTCAAAGGGAAGCCGGTAATTGTGAATTTCTGGGCCTCGTGGTGCGCTCCCTGCAACGAGGAAGCGCCGTTCTTGCAGAAATCGTGGCCCCGTTTGCAGGCGCAGGGCGTGGTCTTTATCGGCATCGACGGACCCGAAAAGTCCAGCGACGCGCAAAAGTTTTTGCAAAAATATGGGATTAACTATCTCAATGTCCAGGATACCATCGACGGCTCGACCGCGATCAATTACGGTGTAACTGGCTTTCCTGAGACGGTCTTTATTAATCGAGACGGCGTTGTAGTCGCAAAATGGGTCTTTCCCCTGACGGAACAGGGATTGCAGCTTGAAATGGCGAAGATGACCCATTAGCCAGGACGGAGGAAGCAGGCGGAGGCGATGTTAGAGATACGGTGGCTTGTTCGTTCGGTGCATATCCTGGCAGGGGCAGCCTGGGTAGGTGGCAGCCTGTTGTATCTGGTAGCGATCCTGCCCGCCCTGCGTAGCGGCGGCCCTGCTCCAGCGGTGAGCGCGCAGATCGCCGCGACCTTTAAACGTCTGGTCAATATCTGTATGGGCGTGCTGCTGCTGACCGGAGCCTATCTCACCTTTGATCGCCTGACGCAGACGACGCTGGGCCTGCCGTATCTGGTAGTTCTGGTCATTAAAATTGCCGCCGCTCTTGGGATGTTTGTTTTAGCGATCTATCTCGGGCAGAGCAATATCCGTCGCTTAGCCAAACGCACGACGCGGCTCTCTAAAGTCGCACCGCAGTTGATGCTGGCCCTGGGCATATGTGTATTTATACTGGGCGCGCTCCTCAACGGTCTGTTTGAGGCGGCTATCGCGCCACATTGATGGAGGTCATATTGTGCAGCCTGCTTTGACTATGCCAGAAGTAAAGGAGCAATCAAAGCGACCACGTAAAAAGCTCCCGCTGAGCTTCCTGCTGGCGGGGATCGCGATTCTGGGCGCGGTCGTCTATCTTGTCTTTGCCAATACGCAGGCCAACGCTGTCTACTATATGACGGTGTCTGAGCTGCAACACTGCGCAATCTGCACCACGCAAGCCGTGCGCGTCGCAGGCGTCGTGCAGGCAGGCTCGATTGCGCGAGACGATCAACAACAACGAATCTCGTTTGTGATCGCCGATGGCACACGAACGCTGCCCGTCACGTACACCGGCATCGTTCCCGATATATTTCAGGCTGGCATTCAAGTTGTGGTAGAGGGACACTATACCGGTCAGGGGCCGTTCCAGGCTCAGACATTGTTAGCCAAATGTCCATCGAAGTTTCAGTCCGCGACTCCAACGAGTAAGTAGGCGACCGCTTTTTCATTGAGGGAAGATTGTGTATTTTTCAGATCTGGGTAGTATCTCACTGATTCTCGCGGCAGGGTTCGCTCTCTATACGATCATCGCAGCGGTAGCTGGAGCGATGCGCAATACGCCTGCACTCGTTGCCAGCGCGAAATGCGGCGTGCTGGTGGTTGCGTTGCTGATGCTGCTGGCATCCTTCGCCCTTGTTGCCTCGTTCCTGACGCACGACTTTGGCGTGAGCTACGTGGCGCAACAATCCAGCCTGTCTATGCCCTGGTACTTCACGGCGGCTGCTTTTTATGGCGGCCAGGAGGGTTCACTGCTCTATTGGGCGCTGATGCTCTCGATTTTCTCGGCAATTTTCATTTTTACCGCCAAACGCGCCCCTGCCGAACTGGTCCCCTATGTCGCGGCAACATTGATGGGGATCGAAGTCTTTTTCCTGATTATGCTCACCACCGTCTCCAATCCTTTCGTGCGTGTAGCTGTTGCGCCAGCCGATGGCAACGGGCTGAACCCGCTTTTGATGGACCCGGGCATGCTGGTCCACCCGCCGATGCTGCTGATGGGGTATATGAGCTTTTCAGTCCCCTTTGCTTTCGCGGTCGCGGCTATGACCACAGGGAAGCTCAGCAGCGAGTGGCTGCGCGCTATCAGGCGCTGGACTTTGGCAGCCTGGACGATTCAGACGGTAGGGTTAGTATTGGGCGCGTGGTGGGCCTATCATGTGCTCGGCTGGGGCGGCTACTGGGGATGGGACCCGGTGGAGAATGCGGCCCTCCTCCCCTGGCTGACCTCAACGGCATTCCTGCACTCGACGATGGTGCAGGAACGGCGCGGGATGCTCAAAGTCTGGAATCTGGCCCTGGTCATCGCCTCGTTCGCCCTCTCCATTTTTGGCACGTTTGAGGTGCGTAGCGGCATTATCAGCTCCGTCCACTCGTTCGCTTATTCCGATATTGGTATATATTTTCTGATTTTCCTGGTCATCGTCATTATCTTTTCAACCGGACTCTTTATTTTCCGCCTGCCAAAGCTGCGGCCAGAACAGGAATTTGACTCGGTGATCTCGCGTGAAGGCGTTTTCCTGCTCAATAATCTGTTGCTGGTCGGCATCGCCTTCGCCACGCTCTGGGGCACGCTCTTCCCGCTGATCTCGGCGGCGATTCGTCATCAGACCATGACCGTGGGGCCGCCATTCTACAATCAGGTGATCAGCCCGCTGCTAGCTTTGTTGATCCTGGCAATGGGCGTAGGGCCGTTGCTGGCATGGCGTCGCACCTCGACTGCGGCCTTGTGGCGCAATTTGAGCGTGCCGGTCATCATTACCGCCCTATGCGCTGCTGCGTTACCCCTGCTGGGCGTGACCGATATTCTCGCTACTATCGGCTTTTCGGTCTGCGCCTTTACTGCCGCTGCGATCCTGTATGAACTATGGCGCGGGATGCGCGTGCGCCATAGCCACGGCGAACCCTACGTGGTCGCGCTCTATATGCTGTTCAATCGCTATCGCCAGCGTTATGGCGGCTATCTGGTTCATCTCGGCATGGCGCTACTCGTCGTTGGCGTCATCGGGTCGCACTTCTTCCAAATACAGCAGGATGCTGTGCTCAAGGTGGGACAGGATATGAACGTGGCGGGCTATCGCCTGACCTTCCTGGGCAATATCGACGATAAGGAGCAGGATCGAGAAATCATCGCCTCGCAACTACAAATCTGGCGCGACGGTCAGCTCCAGGGCTATATCTATCCCGGGCGCACCTTCTATCGCAACTTTAGCGATCAGCCAGCCAGTCAGATTTCGATTACTACCTTTGGCCTGACCGATCTCTATGTCTTTCTAGACGATTGGACGGGAGCAGCGCAGGCGACGATTCGCGTCTTCATCAATCCGCTGGTCCCGCTGGTCTGGTTCGGCGGTCTGGTAATGCTCCTGGGCGGAGTCATCTGCTGGTGGCCCGCTCGTACCCGCCTTGCCACTGCTCGCATATCTAAAGCTGCTCGTACCTCTGAGGTACAGCCATCGGAGTCCAGGGCGAAGGGGGTTGTCGTATGAAGCAGAGACGCTCGTTTTTCCTGATGCTTGCCATCGTCGTTGTCGCCGCCGCAATCTGGTCGGTGGTCTATCTCAGTGCGCCCAGGCAGCAGACGCTTGACCAGCGTGTACAGGCGGTAGCGTCGCAGTTAAAATGTCCCATCTGCCAGGGCGAATCGGTTGCCGACTCGCCTTCGTTGCTGGCGCAACAGATGCGCGGGGTCATTCGCCAGCAGTTGCAGGAAGGCAAATCCGAGCAGGAGATCATCCAATATTTTGTCAGGAGCTATGGCGAGCAAATCGTCTGGTTGCCGCCGTGGCAGGGTTTCTCGTTGCTGGCATGGCTCGTCCCCATCGGCCTGCTGCTCGCCGGCGTTGTTCTCATCTATTTCACCTTGCGCGACTGGAGCGCCCTTTCTCGGTCGGTGGAATCGCGTGGCAATGACAGGGATATGCTGAATAGCGACGAGGCCGAGCTGGAAAGCTACCGCACCCAGCTCGAACGAGAACTTGCTGAAGGCGATGTGCTCTTTAAACGCTATCAGACGGAGGCGCAGTGATGTCAATTGTGGTTGCGATTGCGCTTGGGCTGCTATCACTGGCCTTTGTGCTCTATCCATTATTACGCCGTACATCTCCAGAGGTGCCGGTAACGGCCACACTCGCGGAGAAGAACGCTGCCCCCCAGGAACAAGAGCAGACAGCGCGCACCGCCTTGCAGGAGGTCGAGCTTGACTATCAGCTTGGCAATATCTCGGATAACGACTATCGCGCATTGCGTGAGCGTTATATGCGGCGCGCGCTGGTCGCTATGAAGTCGCGCTACGAATCCGAGCAGGAGATCGACGAGGAGATCGAAGCACAGTTGAGCAAAATGAGGGGGGAAAATGAGAAAACTCAGTAGGGGCAGGGCTTGCCCCTGCCCAGGGCAACCGCAAGGGATTGCTCCTACCTGCCCTTACCCTGGACAACCGCGAGGCGGCCAAACAGAGGGTACAGGGCAACCACAAGGGATTGCCGCTGGTGCTGGTAGGGGCAGGGCTTGCCCCTGCCCTAGGCAACCGCGAGGAATTGCCCCTACGGGTCCCTGCCCAAGACCAGCAAAATATATCTTACAGATCACTATTTTAACAGCCCTCTTATTCTCCCTTTGCTCGCTTGCTTCTATGCCTGCTCACGCGGCTGGCGGCAATGGCCGGATCTATGGGCAATTGCTGGATGGTACGGCGCATAATGCTCCTTTAGCTGGACAGGTGGTCACGTTGCAGATGGCTCAAGGCAGCAATGCGCAGGATCTGGCGACTGCCACTACCGATAGTCATGGCAACTTCTCCTTCCCTGGCCTGTCAACCGATAAAACCATCAGCTACGCCGTTTTTATTCGCTACCAGGGAGCGCAGTACGTCAGCGATCTTGTCTCGCTGGATAGCAAGCCCGAGCAGCAGGTCAACTTGACGGTCTATCAGGCAACGACAAGCACCGCCAATATCGCTATCATCCAGGCGACCGCGCTTTTACACGCGCCGGATGCGCAAAAAAGCTCGTTTACCGTTTCAGAGCTCTTCATATTCAAAAACCTGGACACGCATGCCTTCGTTGGCTCGCTTGACACCAGCAAGGGCCGACCGAATGCGCTGATCTTCTCGCTGCCGCGTGGCGCGCGCAACATTACCTTCAACAACGGCTTCGACGGCTATAAAGCCATCCAGGTTGATAGCGGTTTTGCCACCGATGCCGCTCTGCCTCCTGGCAATACGGAGTTCTCGTTTACCTTTGAAGTGCCATACACCGCCTCGACCTACGATTTCAGCTATGCGGTGATGTATCCAACGGTCTCATTGTCATTCCTGGTATCGCCGGAGATCCATGCCAGTTCCAGCTCGTTGACCTCGCAGGGCGTGATTACCGCCGATCAGCACCCTTATCACCTGTTCAAAGCCGATGCGATCCGCTCCAATCAAGAGGTTCATTTGAGCCTGGAAGGATTGTCTCTACCTGCGAAGCCCGCCGCGCTGAACGCTGGCGCTATCTGGCTCATCGTCGCGCTCCTGCTGATGCTGTCCTTGCTGGCTGTGACCTGGTTTATCTATCGCAACCGCCGGAACAGCTCGCAGCCAGCAGCTACAAGCAAAGGGAAAGCGGCTGCAAAAGACCGGAAGCAGGCGCTGCTACAAGAACTATTAGACCTGGATACGGCCTTTGAAGCGGGCAAATTGAGTAAAGCGACCTATCAAGAGCGGCGTGCCAAAGCCAAAGCCCGCCTCCGCACGCTCATGAGCGAACAGGAGATGGCCCGCCGATGAATCGCCAGCATGCCATATGGGGCAAAATATATGCAAGCGGAGCAGGGCAAGCGCGAGGCCCCCACCCGATCCCCTCACCACCCCTTGCCCCTACCAGTCCCCCCATTGACGCAAAGGGGATAAAAAATGTCGGACCGGAGGGTAGGGGCAAGGGGATGGGCGGGGGGGACGCGGGGGCCTTGCGCTTGCCCTGTCTCAATGCGGCGTTTGTTGAAATCAGAAATCTCAAAAAAAGCTACGGCTTGAAACCTGTGCTGCGTGGCGTCGATCTTGGGTTGCGCCAGGGCGAACGTATGGCGCTGCTGGGAGCCAATGGCGCGGGTAAGACGACCCTCCTGCGCATCCTGGCGGGCTTGACGAAACCGGACGCGGGTACGGTCACGGTTGTGGGCCTGGATTGCGTGCGGGACGCTCAGCAGATACGCCGGCTGGTTGGCTTTGTGGGGCATCAGCCCTATCTCTATGAGGAGCTGACGGCACTGGAGAACCTGCTCTTCTTTGGGCGTATGTATACGGTACAGCACGCGCGGGAACGGGCGCTGGAACTGTTGCAACGCGTGGGGCTGGAGAAACGCGCGCAAGAACGAGTGAGCACGCTCTCACGCGGACAGGTGCAGCGCCTGGCCTGGGCACGCGCGCTATTGCACTCGCCTCACCTGCTCTTGCTCGACGAGCCTGATACCGGACTTGATCAGGATGGCAATGAGCTGATAGACGCGCTCTTATCAGAACACAGCGCGCAGGGCGGCTCCATCGTTTTCACAACCCATCAGTTGGAGCGCGCATTGCAGTTGAGCGATCAGATTGTGGTGCTGGGGAACAGGCGCGTAGCCTATCAGGGGGAAACAAAGTCGCTGAATATGGCAGAGCTTCAACAGGCATGCAGGGAGGCGGGGAGATGAGTATGGCGCGCATTTTTTTCGAGCAGACAGGGGCGATCCTGTGGAAGGATATCCGCTACGAGATCAGGAGCAAGCAGACCTGGCTGGGCATGGGGCTGTTTGCGCTACTGATCCTCGTCGTCTTCAACTTTACCTTCGATCTGCGCGTCGATAATAAGGCAGCGGTCGCGCCCGGCGCCTTGTGGGTCGCCTTCATCTTTGCCAGCCTGTTAGGATTGGGCCGCACCATCACCGCCGAGCGCGAGCACGGATCGATGGATCGCCTGTTGCTCTGTCCGGTTGATCGCAAGGCGATCTACCTTGCGAAACTGCTAGGGAATTTGCTATTTATTGGAGTGGTTGAAGTTGTGGCCCTGCCCGTTTTTGCCGCGCTCTTTAATGTGCCGCTTTTGGTCGGCGGCTTGATACCTATCGTCTTGCTCGGCACC
The DNA here is from genome assembly GCA_035650355.1 of Ktedonobacteraceae bacterium. GTDB lineage: Bacteria > Chloroflexota > Ktedonobacteria > Ktedonobacterales > Ktedonobacteraceae > DASRHT01. The sequence continues at coordinate 14,877 of DASRHT010000056.1, read as the reverse complement.
ATCGGCATTGCTATCGTCGGCACGCTGTTCTCGGCGATGGCAGCCGCAACGCGGGCGCGTGAACTATTGTTGCCGATCCTGGTTTTTCCCTTGATCGTGCCCATTGTCATCAGTGCGGTACGGGCTAGCGAGTCGCTACTGGCGCCCTCGGTAAACGAGCCGCCCTGGTTAAGCCTGATGATCGCATTCGACATTATTTTCCTGAGCATTTCCATGCTCACGTTCCAATATGTGATTGAGGAATAATCCATCCGGGCGCAATTATTTCCGCCCAAGTAGCGAGACATACACGTCTCATTCAGGAGTAGATATATGGCCTTAGCAAAGCAGGAGACGCGCACGCAGGTACAGCGTCCAACAGGCACGAAGGGCGGGCAAACGGGTAAATTGCCGTTTACCTCCCTGACTCTGGGCGCGCTCTCTTTCATCGGCATGATGCTGTCGATAGGCATGATTTTCTTCTATGCGCCAACCGATGCCATCGAGGGGCCGCCGCAGCGCATCTTCTACTTTCACGTCCCGATGGCGTGGATCGGCATGCTGGCCTTTGTCATCACTACCGTTGGCGGCATTGGCTACATCGTCAGCAAAAATGAACGCTGGGATTGGCTGGCCCGTGCTTCGGCTGAAGTGGGAGCCGTTTTTCTGACGCTGGCCCTGATCCTGGGCTCCATCTGGGCGCGCACAACCTGGGGGACGTGGTGGACCTGGGACCCCAAGCTAACCGCCACGCTGATCCTGTGGTTTATGTTCGTCGGCTACATTATGTTACGCAGCTACATGGGCCGCAGCAGTAGCAGCGCCTACGCCGGGGCTGTGCTGGCTATCGTCGGTGTGTTCGACGTTCCCATCATTTACCTGTCGGTCCAGTGGTGGCGCGGGCAGCACCCGACGGCGGAAGTGGGGGTGCCGCAGGCCGCTTTACCGCCCGAAGTTGTGCTGACATTGATGGTTGCACTGGTGACGTTTACCCTATTGTATAGTTTCCTGATGGTGCAGCTCTACCAGCTAGAGAAGATGCAGACGCTGGCTCAACGCCTGCGCGCCATCGTTGAATAACGGAGGAGTTTCCGATGCAAGGAGTTACCTATCTCGTTGCGGCCTATGCCATTGCCTGGGTAGGGCTATTTCTCTATCTCGCCTTTATTATGATGCGTATTCGCGGAGTGCGCACCGAGCTGGCAGCCGTCGAAGAACTGGTGCGCGAGCAGCAGGAGAAGCGATAGTATGGATGTACGAGAGAAACTGCCGGATAGCGTGACAGCAACAAACGAGCAGGGAGCGGAGCCGCGTAAGGGCATGTCGAGCCTGGGACGCATCGCCATGCTGGTAGTGGGGGATGCGATCATCTTCCTCATCTTCTCCGCGATTGGTCGCCGTTCTCACAACGAAGCGGCAGGCTTTGATGCCCTCTGGCAGATCGCGCTGACCGCCGCTCCATTTGCGCTTGGCTGGTTCCTGGTATCGCCCTTCGTGGGCGCGTTCCGGCGCGGCCTGGAGACGCAGCCACGCAAGATGATCACGCGCACGACGCTGGCATGGACAGCAGCATGGCCCGTTGGATTGCTGATACGCGGCCTCGCAGAACAGCGGGTTCCTCCGCTCTCTTTCGCGCTCATCACGCTGATCACCAACATGGTCCTGCTCGTCCTGTGGCGCGGCTTGCTGTCCTTCGGCCTGGGCAAATTAAAACGTTCATAAACAGCCTGTGGGGGCAACAGCAGCCTGCAAGGGGGCAACCGGTAGCTCCCCGATTCATCGCGGGAGTTGCCCCCTACATGCTTCTAAGCGGTGGTGATGGTGCCATCGCCATTGATGTGGATAGCAACCTTGCGGATGGGGGTTGTGGCCGGTCCCTGCAACACGTTGCCGTTGGCGGGATCAAAGACCGCCCCATGAGCGGGACAGACGAGGGTACGGGTGCCCGGGTCGTAGCGGACCGAGACCCCTTCATGAGTGCAGGCTCTTTCGTAGGCCGTAAAGCCCCCATTGACTAAGTGGATGAGCACACTCATTTTCTGATCTGCTGGATTAACGAAATCCACGGCAGAGTTAAGAGCCATCGTGGTCACTCCAACCACCGTACCGGTATGGCCGCCACCCTGTTTAGGAGGATTCGCGGGTGGATTGGCGTTGCCTATCGTCTTTTGGAGCTGATTTGTGTCCAGATGCAGGTTCGCAAGATTAGCCATCATACGCACCAGATCAAGATGAGTGGCAACCGCTGCGCCAAGAGCCACGACGCCTCCGGTCGCCAGCAGCGCCATCACCTGACGCCGTCCCACTCCGCGCGAACGCTTGAGGGGACGCGAGCGCCTCGCGGCAGGCCGAGAAGGTGTAGTATCAAGCGGAGCCGCTCCACCCCAGTTATCAGTAGGCTTGACCAGCTCAGATGCTCCCCAGTTATTGTTGTTAGCCGCGCCTGTATCGCGCAACACCAGCGGCTCCTGCTGCGGTGAGAGCGACCACCACTCAAAGGGCTTCGGAGAGCCGTTGCTGCGTTCCTTCTCATCAGGCAGCACTGCTGACGCGGAAGACAGAGGCGTCTCGGGCGGCGGCACTGGACGAGGCTGCACAGGAGGCGGGGGAACAGGTTTCGGTGGCACCTGGCGCTGCATAGCAGGTATCCTGGCCGAACTTTCCCTTTCTACTGTTGGCAAATGACCGGTCACGATGGGGGGCACCAGTTGCCAGGAATCGGTATTTGGCAAGCCTGAACGCATGGGTAGACGCTCGCCAACCTGCATAACGGTGGAGTGATGTCCTGTCGCTCCGAGCGATACCTGAGAGAACGCCTCTAACAGCTCATCGACGTACTGGAAGCGCCGCGCAGGCTCACGCTCCAGCGCATGATTCACTACCGACTCCAGCGCAATCGGGATATCGGAGCGTAACGCTCTCAAAGAAGGCGTCACCAGCTTGACATGCTTTTTCGCGATTTCAATGGGGTCCGAGCCGGAGAAAAGCGGACTGCCGCTCAACAGCTCAAACAGGATCGCGCCCAACGAGTAAATATCCGAACGTGTATCGATTGACTGCCCCTGCACTACCTCCGGGGCGATGTACTCCGGTCCGGTCAGGAACGTTCCGGCAATACTGAGCAGATGTGCATAGGGCTGTTCGCTGCGCTCAATACCCTGAACCTGCAACATATGCATCAGGCCAAAACCGGCCACCTGCATGGTTTTATCGGCATTGAGCACGATGTTGGTCGGCTTGAGCGTGCCATGAATGAAGCCCTGCTTGTGAGCAAAACTCACGCCGGCTACGACCTGCTCCAATATCTCCAGCGCATACTCATGGCTGCAAGCCCCTTGCTGCTTGATGATATCAGCCAACGAACCGTTCATCATATAGGGCGTCACCAGGTAGGGATAGCCGGCATGCTCACCGTATTCGTAAATCGGCAGGATATGCGGATGCTGCAATGTGGTGATCGCAGCCGCCTCTTTAAGAAAGCGCGTGATGAAACGGCTATGCGTCTCAGGTGAAAACCGCGGGGGAATGAGATAGAGCGTGAGCGCGCCCGTCTGGCGAGCCGTTAAGCTACGAGCCAGGTAGACGGCGTTCAAGCGCCCCTGCCCCACAAATTGCTCGACCCGATAATTCCCCAGGGTCTGTCCTACAAGCTGATCTACAGATAGTGTTGGCATACAACAATCTCCAAATTACAAACTACACTCCCACACATACCTTTCCTCCATCTTCAACACTCAATGTATGAGAAGCATCAGGTGCGATGCGGTTTTATTCGTTATGCTTGCCCTAAAAAAAGTCTACACATTGTATTATCATACGTCAATGCGACCCGCACGAATTAGGACTTGTGGTTAGTTCTACGCTATCTGAAAGCTGCTATCACCTTTTTCGCACCTCCCAGCGGTCGGGAGGGAGAGAGAGGGGGATGCCCGACCGCTGAACACGAGGGTGTATCGAGTGAGAGTAAGGGGGTGGGAGAGATATTTAATTTTAAACATTTGTTCTACACGCAGAATATTACCACGACCCTTTTCGCCTGTCAAGGCCGAATCCGAACAAATTTTCTATTTTCACCAAAATGAGGACTTTTGTCCCTTTCAGATAGCACATCTGTTCTATATGGGAATAAGTACATGTCGTAGGGACCAGCTTCAGCGCGTCCTACGCGATTTATCGCCTATCCATCCCAAATTCGCTGTGCCATGCCGCCCCAACGACGAAATCACGGGATAGAACGCAGCCCACAAACTTTTATTGCTTAGATCAATATTTAACGTGAATATATGTTAAGGGATGTTTTCGGTGTAAAAAAGAACGGACGCTAAAGCGGACGCGCTGAAGCTGGTCCCTACGAAGACCGCCGCGGCTTCTCCTGGCGAACAAGAGGAGGGCAGACTTCACACAGGTGGTACAATGGGCGGTAGAATGAGTGCGCAAGCCCGTTGAAGACGCCGGTTGCTTCCTATTCATAGCTATTTTTTATTTGAGAAGCGGAGATAATTATATGGCAGAAGTTCGTCCTTTACGTGGGTTTCGTTATGCCCCGCAGAAGGTGGGGGACCTGGCTCAGATCGTGACGCCCCCGTTCGATATTATTAGCAAAGAGGCTCAGGCCCGTTACTACGCGCGCAACCCGTACAATGTTATTCGCCTTGAACTGACACAGGAAAAGCCCACCGATGGCGTGCTGGACAACGTGTACACGCGAGCGTCTGCGACGTTTGCTACCTGGCGCTTAGAAGAAGTTTTACGCCAGGACAGCAGAGCCGGTTACTATATGTACCAGCAGAAATTTGCCTATGGCGATCAGTCCTACACACGAACGAGCCTGATGGCGCGAGTGCGGCTGGAGCCGTGGGAGGCCCGTGTTGTCCTGCCGCATGAGCACACACTGGCGAAGGCGAAAGAGGACCGCCTGAATCTACTGCGCGCCTGTTCGGCTAATTTTAGCCCGATTATGTGTATGTACGACGATCCACAGGGCCGTATCCGCCGCCTGCTCAATAGCTATGCCCCAAATGCAGAGGTACAGATCGTTGATGAAGATAAGGTGGAACACCGGCTCCAGTCCATTACGGATGAGGAGCAGATCGGCCTGATCCAGGATTTCTTTGCCCAGCGTCAACTCTATATTGCCGATGGGCATCATCGCTATACGACTGCGCTGAACTATCGCGACGAGATACGAGAGCAGCGCGGCGGACTTGATCCTGACGATGGCGTTAATTTCGTGCTGATGGCCCTGATCGATCTTGACGATCCCGGCATGCTGGTCCTGCCAACGCACCGGCTTTTGTCCGGTCTGAGCGAAGAGAGGCTCAATAAGCTCTCGGCAGCGATGCTGGCCCGCTATTTTACTGTCCAGGAACTGGCAAAAGACGCGCCACGAGAAGCGATGCTAAAGCAACTGGAACAGGCCGGACGCGAACGACCTTCCCTGGTCATTCACCGGCCCGAGCAATCGTTACTGCTCACATTGAACGAGCAGGGCAGGCAGCGCATGGCGGAGAGCGCGCATTCGGCAGCCTGGAACCAACTCGATGTGGCGATAGCGCAGATGCTGGTGCTGGAAGACCTGCTGGGGATCAGCGCAGAGGATATGGCGGCAGGAAAGTACGTGCGCTATACCCATGATGAGGAGCAACTCTTCCAGGCGATTCAGCGTGGAGAGGCTCAGGCGGCGCTTATTCTCAACGCCACGCCGCTGCGGCAGGTATGTGATGTGGCGCAGGCCGATGACCGGATGCCGCAGAAGTCCACCTATATCTATCCCAAATTGATTAGCGGCCTGGTAATCAATCCTTTGTGGTAAGAAGAGGAATGTATGATCATTATCGTTGGCGCGGGGCTGGCGGGTCTGACATGCGCCAAACTGCTGACGGAGGCGGGGCAGCGCGTCGTTGTGCTGGAGGCTGCGGACCAGGTGGGCGGACGCGTACGCACCGACTATCACGAAGATGGCTACCGCCTGGATCGCGGCTTTCAGGTGCTGTTCACGGCATATCCTGCTGTGCAGCGCCACCTGCATCTTGACGAGATCAAACAACGCAAGTTCGATCCCGGGGTGATCCTGCTAAAGAACGGGAAGCAGTATGAGATCGCCGATCCCTTACGCGAGCCAGCGCATACCGTTTCGGACCTGCTCAATCCGCTGATCTCGACCGCCGACAAGCTGCGCGTCTTGCGTTTGCGTATGCAGGTCGGTCGGCAGTCCGCGGGCAACATCTTTTCTGGAAAGTTGCAGCCGGAGAAGCAGGACGAAACAACAGAGGCATATCTTCAGCGATTGGGCTTTTCTCATAAGTTCATCGATAATTTTGCACGTCCTTTTTATGGCGGTATTTTTCTTGATCGCTCGCTCCAGACGAGCGCGCGCATGTTCCAGTTTACCTTCAAAATGCTGGCAACGGGCGATACGATTATCCCGGCAGAGGGGATGCAGCGTATTGCCGATCAACTCGCCTCCGCGCTGCCAAAGGGTGCGGTTCGCCTCAATAGCCGCGTGAGCGAGCTTCTGATCAGCGAGGGACGCGTACAGGGCGTCCGCCTGACGACAGGCGAGCGGCTTGAGGCTGAGCAGGTGGTGATAGCGACCGCAAGCCCGGAGGCGATGAAACTGATAGGCAAGCCCGACCCGAGCGGCGCGACGCTCTTCCGCTTCGACGGTCATCCGCATAACGATGTGTTGCCGAACGTGCCGGTGAACGCGGTCTGCCTGTATTTTGCGGGCGAGGAGCGGCTATACTGGCAGAAGAAAATTTTGCTCAATGCCGATCCTGTGGCTTACGTCAATAATGCAGTCCTGCTGACCAATATCGCGCCAACATACGCTCCTCCCCACAAACACCTGCTCTCGGTCACAGTGCTCGGCAATCCAGCCGAAGATGACGAGATGATCGCGCAACGCAGTCTGGCCGAGATAGGGAGTTGGTTCCCTGATCATGATATGAGCCATTGGCAACTCCTGGCAGTCTACCGCATTCCCTTCGCCCAGTTTGCACAACCGCCGGGGATCTATGACGAGATGCCGGACAATCGCACCGGCGTTGAGGGCTTATATTTAGCCGGAGAATATACCAAGTCCAGCAGCATTCAGGGAGCGATGCATAGCGGAGAGCACGCGGCCAGGGAGATTTTAAAGGTGCCTCTGCGGGTCACAAGCGCGTGAGGGAAGAGGCACCTTTTCCCGGTCCTCACTCACCCAGAAATTTGATGGGAAAGGGACCAAAATTTCCTGACTCGAACGCGTCCACCATGATGCGCAGCGGCCCCTGTTCAATAGAGAAGCGGATCATGGCGCGTGGGAAGGCTTGCTCCTGGATGGGAACGGGAGAAGCGGGATCGAGCACGGCTGCGACAGCAGCGGCGAGCTCGGCATCCTCTTTGCGACCGATATATTGCAGCAAGTAAGCCTGCCGACGCAGACGGGTTTGGTACAGGGTACGCCACGGCCCATCTACCAGCGCAGCCAGGGCCTGGCCTGTCAATTCTTCTAACTGCACCTGCTTCTCCTGCTCCCGCTGCTTTCCCCTGCGTCCGCGCCTTTCCGGGGCTAGCTCAAAGCCATTCGACACCACCCAGTAGCGCGTAATATATGGCTCAAGGTCCATAGCCGGCTCGTACATCCACATAAACTCGGGCAGTTGGTACAATTCATCGCCACGTTGAGCCAGCGCAATGGTCTCAGGATTAAGATCGGGTAATGCTACCATCGTCGGCGTAGCATTAGCATTCTTCTTGCCAAAGCCCTCAACCTCAATAAAAGGACGCCAGATGGAATAGGCAATCGGCAACCTGTGGCGGGTGCGCTTGTTGATGGCTCGCGCCTCCATAATTACTGCGCGTGCGTACTCGAAGGAGACCTCAAAACAGCCCAGGCCCTGCTCCTTCAGTTCATCCGCCAGATGCTCCCAGCGGTCCATATCCATCTCGTCGATGCCGTAACAATCCTTAATCCCTACCTGATCCTGGTATAACACGTTAATCCCCTTGAGGCCGCCATCCGGTCGCTGCCAGGAGAGCATGATCAATTGCGCGCCTGAGCCATCAATCGAGCTGACGCGGGCCTGATATTCGGGCAACTGGTGCAGGCGCGCCTTCGTCATGGCGGCATCCTCAACCCCCAGCGCGGACAACATCGTTAAGCGACCAAGCGCGGCGCGCGCGTGCTGCTTGAGTTGGCGATTGGAGTTGGTGGCAATCAGGTAATTGAGCGCAGGAATAGTTTGATAGGCGGCAACCGGCCCCAGTTGTTCCAGGGCGTCAATGATCACCTGCGCCACTTTGCTCGGCTGGTTCTCCAGCAACGGGATCAGCAGGCTGGCAGCACGCGGATCATTGCTGCCTCCCAGCCAGTTCACAAAGGCCAGACGACGTTCGGTTGGCATGGCAATCACATCTTCCAGGATCGACTCGGCCCCCATCTCGCTCTGCCCTACCAGTTCAAGCAAACGCGTCTGCATCTGCTGGATAGCTGTGGCGGGATCGTTGAGATACTCGACAATGCCCTCGTCGGCGATCTCTGAGTCTAATTCCTTCAGGATGGGTGCAAGGGAGAGCTTAGCCATATCGCTCACGGTCGGATCGGTCACAAAATCTTCCAGTTCCTCAAGGTCAAAATCGGTTGCAAGCTCGGTAAGAATGAGAACGGCGGCGGCGTGCGCCATAGCATCGCTGCTGCGTAGCAGATGCAATACCTTATCCCGTGCGCCATCAGTCCATTCCTCATCCAGACGAGCAAGATAATGCGACATGGTATCCGGGTCAATATCTTCACGGCGACTGATAGCCAGCAGGATGCTATCAATACTATCCTGTGGAGGTCTCTTTTTGCGTGGCATAAGCTTTCCCCTTCCAGCATATGCGTTAGTTCGCACAGGCAGATGCCAATGTAATGCAAGGCATTGTACCACGTTGACGGAAACGAGTCGATAGTCTTTGAGCCGAAATTACCAATAGTTCGCCTGTTGCTAAAATTGTCCTTCGTCCTCATAGAGCTTGAGCGGTCGAATCAGGGTCGAAACAGCCGGAGTATTCACTGCTTTTAGCGCCTCTGCGAGCAGGGCAAGGCTGATGAGGAAGTCATCGTGCCCTTCGGTAGGATCAACATAGATATCCAGCGTGTCAGGAGCTGGCAGACGATAACGGGCGCGCCTGAACTGCTGCCAGCATTCCTCAAGCAAGCCGTCAGGGGCATCCGCCGAGCAATACAGGCTGAGCCGCCCACTATTGAGCAGGGAGAGCAACTGATAGGCCAGGCGCGATTTAGCGGGACGCGTAAAAGTGAATGGGAGAATCCGCTCTGGTCCCAGACGACTGAGCAGCAGCGAGGCGAGGCCCGCACCCAGGCCGGTCGCATCGATCACCAGCGAGCGAATCCCCCAGTTCTCAACGAGGGCAACGGTAGCGGCATACTGCTCCAGATGAGGCATCCCCGTCCACCACTCATGATGCACCACCTTGATGGCGGGCAAACCCAGCTCGTTGTAGTCTACGCGCCCGATGGTGATAACGGTGCTATCGCGTCTGGAACGCGGTTGCGCCTGATCGAGCTGCAATATCGTCGCGCTTCCCGCAGCCGGTCGTTCTTCGCCCGCAACGTCCATACCCGCGATATACCACGCATCATTAGATGGCGCATCTTCCCACACATGCATCCCTTGCAACAGCGTCAACTGCAACGGGTTGAAAAAGTAGCCAGCGCCACTGATAGGACGCAGAAAGTACTGAGTCTGGATAGCAATATGCTCCTCCCCCAGCCGTGCAATCTCCTGCTCAACAAATTTGTGGTAGGCAGGATTGATGGCAGCCAGCACGCGCCAATCGTACTCGAAGTGTAACCGCTCGCCCGTTTGCCGCTCATGCTCAAGATTGGCGGCCCGTTGCAGCGCCAGCAAGGTGGTGTCGCTCCAGGCGGTGCCGTAGAGGATGGTCGTCGCATTGGACGTGGCGACCATCGGGCGAAAGTCACGATCAAATTTTTCACACGATACGTCCTGGGCTTCATCAATCTCCAGCAACAGGTCTGCCGTCGCGCCCACCACATTGCTTTCGGGGGCGGCTGAAAAGAACATCACGCGTGGGCCTGTATGGGTATGGGAAGCACCGGGCTCGGCCTGTGGGGCCAGCCCGACGATATGTCCCTGACTTTGCCAGATGCGATCTCGCAACGCGGGCGCATCCAGCAGCGAGAGGAGACGCAGGCGGCTGTGCATAATCTGTGGCGTGAAGGTTGGCGCAGCCTTAACAATCGTGCCCTGCGGCATGCAGGCCAGCAGATACGCTTCGAGCACCGCTGAAAGCTGATTCTTGCCGGACTGGCGCGCCATCATCACGGTGAAAATGCGCCCTTGCCCGCTGCAAATCGACGCCAGAATAGCCCGCGCCACCTCATTTTGATAGGGGTAAAGCGGCTTCCCTAACACATGCTCGGCGAAGCGCGCAATGCTTGTTGGGTGATATTTCATAGTGGTTCCTATGGTCGAGAGGAAGAATAGAGGAATTACTGGAAAGCGTTTCCTGGCAGGAAACATAAACACTGTCTGCTTGCTATTATAACAGATATGGCTGAGAAAAACAAGTTCCTACGAGGTGACATCACAGCAAACGGGGCAAGGCTGCGCTTGCCTCGTTTGAATGACTCATAGTCTACTGTTCAAGCCTCCGAACCTGGCGCTCCATTCCGGGTGTCACATCGATGATGCGATGCTCGGCAGCACGGCCCCCTTGTAAAGGCGTCTCCTTCAGATCAATAAGGGCTTTAATCCCTTCGTTGGCTGTAAAGATCCCGCTGCTAGTAAAATACGCAGCGTAGCCTTCCCAACGAAAGTTAGCTAATGGTTTGATGGCAATGTACATGGAGACGGGTGCAGCATATTCATAATAGCCCTTCAATTGTCCCCGATAGTACAGGTCAGCAGCGGTCTTCACATTCCCTGTGATGGTACAACTGAGAGTATAAGGGATGCGTGGCTTCGTCTTTTGCAGCATCAGCAGCGCAATCACTTTGGTATAGGGAGCCACGTTGACCGTTTGCGTAAAGTCCCAGCCGCGCGTTTTTTCTTCGGTCTGGCTTTCGGTGCTGGTATAGGAATAGGAGGTCTCCACTGAGGTATCGATTCCTCCCACAAACGGCACCTTGATCTTGGCAGAAACGGTGACGCCCACCGAGAAGCCATGTTCGGAGGTCCAGGTGTAGCTGTTCTTGACTTCCTCATAGCGGCGAATCTGCATCGGCTGGATCTGGGAGGTGTTGTTGCTTTGTTCCAGTTGATCGATGGTATCCATCTGTTCACCGGGGTTCAATTGATCAAGCAGGTAATTGATCTGACTGTCGAAACGCACTTCGCTATAGTCCAACTGCATATTTCTGACCTCATCGCTATCGGTAAAGGTTTTGAGCGCCTCGGCTGCCTCCACCTCGCGAATATGAGCATCCAGATCAACCACGGTAGTTGCCCGGGCAATAGCCATGTAAGTTCTCCTTTTCAAGCAATAAAAGGGTATTTCCCTCTTAATCTCAGTGTAACAAGCAGCACCAACCGGGAGGAAATTCATTGCCTATTCCAGATTCCACGAGAAGTCAAGCATATTTCATAGCGGGGGTTCTTGAGGAGTGGATAGAAACAGATCGAGCCAAAGCAGATTTACCCTCTTCAATATTCTGCGAACGAGGACGTTTCATGTAGCTTCAGAAACGATGGGGAGAAGGGGGGGCACAGGTGAGGCAAGGCTCATCCCGCCACAGGGCAAGCGCGAGATAAGACCTCTAACGTAGAAAATCATCATAAATGCGTATTGCATTAAAGCATCAATATTCTATAATACGCGCACACAACAAAACTATGAGGTGGGAGGGCATGGGCAAAGCACAGTATGACCCCAATATCCATCACAGACGCTCGATCCGCTTGCCAGAATATCATTACACCTCGAAGGGGGCCTATTTCGTCACGATCTGCACGCAGGGACGCGTCCCTTATTTTGAACAGCCAGCGTTACGAGCCATTCTATAGGAGACATGGTACGCTTTACCGGAACGGTTTCAAGGTCTCACGCTCGACGAATACGTAATCATGCCCGATCACGTTCACTTTATCGTCTGGTTGGGCGCGAGTGTAGCGGAGCGTATTACCCTGGGCAAAGTCGTGGGAGTCTATAAATCACTGACCAGCGTCAAATGGCTCAAGCATATTAAGGGGACCGGTCTGAACGAGCAGGACAAATGCTGGCAAAGAAATTACATGGAGCATGTCATTCGCAGCGAAGACGAATTGACGCGTATCCGTGAATACATCCGCACCAATCCATTGAGGGCCACCCTGAAAAAAGAACAGCATAATCCTTCCCCATAACGTCAGCCCCAGCAGGGCAAGCACAAGGCCCCCGCCCCTCTCCACACCTCCCCTTGCCCCTACGCCTCCGGTCCAACATTGTCGTCCCCGTTTAGATTTTTTGGAGGCACAGATGTCGATCCCATCGAATAACCGGGGAGAAAGAACGCGGCGGCACAGATAATCATGGGGAGGAACGGTAGGGGCAAGGGGCAGTGGATGGGCCTGGGAGGGGGCCTCGTGCTTGCCCTGCTTGCCCGCGATGCATGATTGGGCGTTCGCTTCAGCGCGTCCAATTCATTGTCGTGCCCACATCTGAAATCGTATCAACCCGCCCCAGGGCAAGCGCGAGGCCCCTTCCCACCCTCGCACCGCCCCTTGCCCCTACGCCTCCGGTCCAACATGGTCAGCCCCGTTTGTTTTTTTGGGAACGGGTGCTGATCCTATCGGAGAACCTGACGGGTCAAAAAGGCGGCGGCACAGATGATCATGGGGAGGAACGGTAGGGGCAAGGGGCGGGGATGGCGGGGATGTGGGGGCCTCGCGCTTGCCCTGCTGGCTGGCTTGTTCCCGATACTGTGTCCCAAACCCTACCGGGCTCCCCCTTCCTTTTCGCCAATCTCCCCCTCCAGAACGAATCCGTTTCGCCACAGGGCAAGCACGAGGCCCCCACCCCTCTCCACACCTCCCCTTGCCCCTACGCCTCCGGTCCAACATCGCACATGCCGTTTGGATTTGTTTTCTGGGAAGATGCGATGTTGGGTGGTTGGTAGGGGCAAGGGGATGGGCGGAAATGGGGCGGGGGCCTGGCGCTTGCCCTGTTTGCCTGCGGTCCACTGTCGGGCTCCCGACGATTCCAATCCCTGCCGGGCTCCCCCTTCCTTTTCGACGAGCCAAGAGTTCGACGATGCCGATCTTCACTCCACGTTCCAATCCCTGCCGGGCTCCCCCTTCCTTTTCGACTTTTACTGAGGCCCAGGTTCTTGACGCGATAACGTTCCAATCCCTGCCGGGCTCCCCCTTCCTTTTCGACGAGAGGGATGCCATTCCTGTTGATTGGTGCGTTCTTAGGTTCCAATCCCTGACGGGCTCCCCCTTCCTTTTCGACTGTGTTAAGGACCCAACAAATCCGGGGACATGTAAGGTTCCAATCCCTGCCGGGCTCCCCCTTCCTTTTCGACCCCGCGGAGTGGGATTTGGTGCCTCTGGCGACACTCGTCGTTCCAATCCCTGCCGGGCTCCCCCTTCCTTTTCGACGGCTACTCCCATACTATAGCATGAAAAGCCGATTTACGCAAACAGAATCGCGGGTTTCCTTTTTTGGGACTTGTTGCAGGAAGTCAATCAGGGCGAAAATATGTCCTGTATTGTGTTATGCCGCCTCTGGTGCCTTGCGCGGGTCCCTGCTCAGGAGATCCGGTTTGACGACCCGCGCTAAGCTCATCTATACGAGAAAACCCAACGCCAGCCATCTGGCAAGATAAGGCCGTTGTAGTTGCGAGAGCGGTATCACTTGAAGGTAGACTTCCGCTTTGACAAATTGATTTGAGAAATTTATCATATTCACAGGATTGAATTTGTGATGCTTAAAAAATTACGGAGCCAGGGACTTAGCTTTGGGGGATTTTCTATCATGGCACAACATTCGCGGCATAGCAGAGCAGAAGATGCTGCCGCTCACAATAATAACCACACGACGCATACGAGCAATACGCAAGAGGTCGCCCACAGTGGCACAGCGATGACTCACCAGCAGCATGGCGGCCACGCCGGGCATAGCGCGGCAATGTTTGAGCGCCCGTTCTGGATCGCGCTGATCCTCACCATCCCGGTGCTTGTTTACAGCGACATCATAGAGATGCTGCTCCATTATCAGGCCCCATTCTTTCCAGGATCAACGTGGCTTGTACCTATTCTAAGCAGTGTCATTTACTGGTACTGCGGCTGGGTTTTCCTTAGCGGCGCATTCTCCGAGCTGCGCGCGGGCAGACCGGGCATGATGACGCTGGTGGCATTAGCAATCTCAACCGCGTATTTCTACAGCCTTGCCATCACCTTCGGCCTGCTCAGGGGCATGCCCTTCTATTGGGAACTGGCAACGCTCGTCACGATCATGCTCCTGGGCCACTGGCTGGAAATGAGGGCGGTCGGCAATGCGCAAAGCGCGCTACAGGAACTGGCGAAGCTGCTACCCGATACGGCGGAACGCATCGTTAACGGAGATATAGAGCGCGTTGCGGTCGGCGATCTCAAGGTGGGCGACCGCGTCCTGGTGCGGCCAGGGGCGCGCGTGCCTGCCGACGGCAAAGTCGCGGAAGGCCAGAGCCAGATCAATGAGAGCATGATCACCGGCGAATCGCGACCCGTCACCAAACATCCAGGCGATGAGGTTATCGCGGGCACGGTCAACGGCAATGGTTCCCTGCGCGTCTATATTACACGTACGGGCGCGGAAACGATGCTGGCAGGAATTATGCGGCTAGTCGAAGAGGCGCAGTCCAGTAAGAGTCGCGCCCAGGCGCTGGCGGACCGCGCTGCCTTCTGGCTCACTCTGGTGGCAATCGGC